>NZ_LR215023.1:639287-958930 GCF_900660615.1 Malacoplasma iowae
TTAATTTATTAAAACAGTTTAAACTTCAAATATATTGCTATCAAAATAATGGTTTAAAACCATTAGAAATTGAAAAATATGACAATAATTTTGTAAGAATTAATGATTTAAAATCATTTTTAAAAAAAATAAACAAACCAACATTATTTATTGGTTCGTTTTATTTTGTAAATGATATTTTAAAAATAATTTAATTTATTTATCTATTTTGTTTTTATTTAATTTCTTTTTATTATTCATAAAAACAATTAAATAAATAATAAATCCAATGGATAAAAATCCAAAATAACTTGTTATTACTATAGTATTATTAATAGTTCATTTTTCATTCAATATGAATGGGAAAATATAAAATAATAATGTTGCAAATATAAATAAAGAACCAAGTATATAAACTATGATTTCTCATAATGGAATCTTATCAATTTTCTTTTTAAAATGTAATATTAAAGCAATTATAAAAGTAAATATATATTGCAATAAAAATGCAATAGAACCTATGCTTATAACTGATTCAAAGAAATTGTTAAGATTTAGAAAAGTCGGAATAACCCAAAATAAAATTAATGATATTATTGTTATTATTGAATTAAATCAGATAGCATTTTTATATTCATTATTTTTATTCTTTTTTGACAATCAACCAAAGATATAACCATCATCACTTAATGCTACTATCTTTCTTGCAGTAGATATATTTATGGATATTTTTGATGAAACGCCATTAAAAATTAATCCAATAACAAAAATAATTATTCCAGTATTCATAAATACTAAACTAAATATTTGACTAAAATTGCTAATGTTTGAATTATTAATTCCAAGCATAATGATATAAAAAATAAAGTAAAAAGAAATTATAAACGCAAATGAGATCATTAAAATTTTTCTAAAATTATTAAACTTAACATCTTTAGCCATACTTGAAACATCTTCAAATCCACCAAAAGCATACATAAATGCAAGTATTGTTGAAAATATTGTATAAGTTGTTATTTGATTATTTGTTGTAATATTTGAAACAAAGTTGTTTTGAATTATAGACAAGTATAAACTAATACCCATTCCTAAAGCTAAAATAACCCATTTGACAATTGCTGAAATTAAAATTATTTTTTTATTCAACTTTAATCCAAGTGTTGAAATTAAAACTAAAACAATAAAGAATAATATTGATACAAGTCTTATTATTCAAATTATTTTTTCATCAGTTGTTAAAAAACTTGCAGCATCAGCTAAAAATAATGGAGCAGTACTTGCAAGGATTGGTCCTTGCATATATTGATTTCATCCTAAAAAGAAACTGAATAATTTATTGTTAAGTTTTTTGGAATAAGAATAAGTTCCACCATAATCTTCTTTAAAAGAATTTGTTAACCTTGAATAAACTAAACTAACTGCAAATGTTATAAAACCAGTTGTTAGCAAAACTATTATTCCAAATATATTAAGTTTAACTAATGAAATAATTGTGGTTAAAAAACCAAATCCGACAATGTAATTTATAGTAAAAAAAGTAAAAGATTTTTCATTAAAATTTTTATTAGACACAAAAACTCCTTGAGTAAAGATATTGTTTGCAAAGAGTTAAGAACTAATAAAAACCCTTTGCTGTTATTTAATAAAACAACAGCAACAACAATTTAAGTTGTGAAAATTTATAAGTTTTTTTATCATAGTATGAATTATGATATCACAATTTAAAAAATATTGTATATAAATAATTATTAATAAAATTATCACTCTTAGCATTAAAGTGCTAAAATTATGTATAATATAAATAACTTATATACTGGAGGTAGTTATATGGAAATAAATTTTGAACCAACAAATGATAAAGATGTATTAAAAAAATATGCAAGAAATTTAAATGAAGAAGTTGCAACTAACAAACTTAATAATATTATTGGTAGAGAATCTGAAATTAGAAGATTAATTGAAATATTATCTAGAAAAGAAAAAAACAATCCTGTTTTAATAGGAGAACCAGGGGTTGGTAAAACAGCTATTGTTGAAGGTTTTGTGAGAAGAATAATTTCAAAAGATGTTCCAGACAACTTAAAAAATTGTGTTGTTTATGAAGTTAATTTATCATCGATAATAGCTGGAGCAAGTTTTCAAGGTCAATTTGAAAAAAGAATGAATGATCTAATTAATGAAGCTAAAAAGAAAGATGGTAATGTAATATTATTCATTGATGAAATTCACCAACTTATGGGAATGGGTAAAGCTGGATCAAGTTCTGGAATGGATGCTGCAAATATTATTAAACCAATGATGGCTAGAGGCGAAATTAAAATAATTGGCGCAACTACACTTAATGAGTATAGACAATATATTGAAACTGATGGTGCATTGGAAAGAAGGTTCCAAAAAATACTTGTTGAAGAACCAACACCAACAGAAGCTTTAGCTATTATGAGAGGTTTAAAAGAAAAATGAGAAATTTTTCATAATGTAAGAATAAATGATAATGCATTAGTTGCGGCTGTTAAATTATCAGAACGTTATATTTCAGATAAATACTTACCAGACAAAGCAATTGATTTAATCGATGAAGCAGCAGCTAAAATAAAAACAGAAGCTCATAGTGCGCCAGTTGAACTTGATAGTATAAATAGAAAAATATTTTATCTTGAAACTGAAAGAATAGCTATTCAAAAAGATGAGAAATCAAATCAAAATGATGAAAGATTAAAAAATATCGAAAAAGAACTATTAGTTCTAAAAAAACAACAAGAAGAATTAAACAAAGAATGACTTGCACAAAAAGAACAACAAACAAAATTAAGTCAATTAAAACAAGACATAGAAGAAAGTAATAGAATGATTGAACTAAACCAAGCAAAAGGTGATTATGAAAAAGCATCTAAACTAATGTATGTTGTTATTCCAACGCTTCAAAAACAACTAGAAAATTTAGAAGATGAAATATCTAAAAATAAAAATATTTTAATTAAAGATTTTGTTGATGATGTTGATGTTGCAGAAATAATCTCAAGAATGACTAAAATTCCTTTAGATAAAATTTTTGAAAAAGAACAAGACAAATTAAAAAATCTTAAAGCAAATCTTTTAAAAAGAATCAAAGGACAAGACGAAGCTGTTACAGCAGTTGTTAATACAGTTTTAAAAAACCGTGTTGGTATAAATAACCCAAATAGACCAATTGGATCATTTTTATTTGTTGGTCCAACTGGTGTTGGTAAAACAGAACTTGCAAAAGCATTAGCAGATAATTTATTTAATTCAGAAAAAGCAATGATAAGACTTAATATGAGTGAGTATATGGAAAAACACTCTGTTTCAAGATTAATTGGAGCTCCTCCTGGATATGTTGGTTATGATCAAGCTGGTGAACTTAGTGAAGGTGTTAGAAGAAAACCTTATTCAATTGTCTTACTTGATGAAATTGAAAAAGCTCACCCAGATATATTAAATATTCTTTTACAAATTCTTGATGATGGTATGTTAAAAGATTCACATGGTAGAAACATTAATTTTAAAAATACAATTATTATAATGACATCAAATGTTGGAAGTTTATCTATAATTGAAAACAAAATGGACATTTTTGAAAAAGAAATGAAAGTAGCTTTTAAACCAGAATTCATTAATAGAATTGATGAAATAGTTAAATTTAACCAAATATCAACTAGTGTGGCAAGAGAAATAACAATTAAAATGTTAGATCAATTAGGTGAAAGATTAAAAGAAAATAAATATGATATTAAATTTAGTGATTCTTTAATTGATTATATTGTTAAAAATGGATACCAAAAAGAATATGGTGCAAGACCAATAAATAGATTTATACAAAAAAATGTTGAAAACGCTATAACTGAATATGTTTTTGATGGTTTAATCAAACAAAATGTTAGTTGTGTTTTAGATTATAGTTCAGACGAAAACAAAGTTGTAATTAAAAAACATTCTTAATAAAAACAAAATATTTTATAATATTTTCATTTAAAGAGAGAATAATCTCTCTTTTTTTGTTTTTTATACTAATTTTATGTATTCTAATTTTAAATAATTAAAACAAAAAGATATTTATTTGAAATTTAGGTTTGATTTTTGGTATTATAAATTTAATATACAAAAAGGTTTTATGATAGTGAAAAATCAATTAAAAAAAGAGTACAATATTTTCAAATTATTATATTCAATAAAATATTTGTTATTTTTTAATTGATTAAATTTTAATTTTTTAAAGTTATTGTCTTGGAAACCTAATTTTTTTGTATAAAAGATGATTTTGTTAATTTAAATAATTAATAATGCAATTTATATAATTATTGCTCAAGTTTCTATCTTACTTGTGAATACAATATAAAACTATAGATTAATATATTTTTTTGAAAATTAAAATAGACTTAAAGTTAGTTTTGAAGTAAATTAACATTTTTTATCATAAAGATAAATATGCAATCAATAGTATAATTTAATAAAGAGGAGAAAACATATGCTTACTAAAAAAATATCTAATGTTAGAATAGCTATCATGATAGCCCACGAAAGTGAAGACACAGAAGTCATTGTTCCATATGATCTTTGAAAACGAGCAGGCCTTATTGTTGAACTTATTTCAATTGAAAAAAAGAATACAATTGTATTACAATCTGGAACTAAAGTTTATGCAAATGATACTTTGGAAAGAACTAATTTAGATCAATTTAATGCCATTTATTTACCTGGTGGTAAGGGCCATGTAAGATTTAAAGACGGAGTTAAATGTGAAAAATTAATTAAATCATTACAAAAATTTTCACATGAAAAAAACAAATGACTTCTTGCAATGTGTGCATCACCTTCAGTATTAGCTGATTTAAATCTTGTAACTAATCAAAAAATGACATGTTATCCTGGATTTGAAAGTTCACTTGGTAGCTCTTATGAAGATAAAGACGTTGTAGTCAGTCATAATTTTATTACTGGTAGATCACTAGCTTATGCAATTGATTTCTCGCTAACTGTAATAAAAGAATTATTAGGAAAACAAGAAGTTGATCTTGTAAAAAAAGAAATTATTTATAAATAAAAATAATTTTATAGATATTATTACTGAATACTAAATATTAGCAAACAAAAATGAAGGTCATAATATATCATGCCTTCATTTTTTTAATCTTATTTTATTTACTTTCTATAAATTCTTTTATTGTTTTTACATATAATTCTTTTTCTTCCATAAAAGGAATATGACCAGAATCTTTAAAAACAGAAATAATGACATTTTCTTTTTTAGAAAATACTTTCATCAAGTTTTTAAGTTTTATTACTTGATCAAATTCACTTGCTATTAGTAATGTTGGTTTATCGTTTTTTCTTTCTGCAAATTTAAGGTTTTTTAAATTTTTTAATGAATATATATTCTTTTTTAAAATTTTAAAATTATCTTTATTTTTTGTTTGATAATCTAATTCTGATTCCAGTTTATTTTCATTGTCACTATTATTTAAATTTAATCGATCTGGATTTTTAAATATTATTTTATGTCAATCAGTTAAATCCTTAACGTTCTTAAAAGAAAGTTTTTTCTTTTTGAATAAACCACTTAAGTCAATTGAACTATTCATTGGTGAAACTAAAATTATTTTACTTATTTTTTGCGGGATATAAAGATTTATCATCTCAGCAATTCCGCCACCCATAGAATGACCAATTAAAATTATTTCATCAAGATTTAAAGAATGAATTCAATCAACAACTTGAATTGCAATATTAATTGGAGAAAATTCTAAATTTTGTCTTACATCAGTATAACCATGACCTGGTAATTCAATAGCATAATAATTATAATCACTAAATTCTAATGCTGCATCTTGATGATACATTGATGTTGTAGCATAACCATGAATAAAAACTATATTACCTTTAGAAACATTTTTAGCTTTTTGATAATGGTAAGTGCAGTTTGCTGATGTCGCTTTTAACATAATATCTCCTATATATTATCAATAAAATCTTTTATATCTTTTAAATAAAAACCTATTCTTCTTTGAATGGAATAACAAAATTTATTATTTTTTATCATTCCTAATAAATCATTGTAGTTAATCATCATTTTGTCTATTGTTTCGCCCTCTTGTAGGATAACATCTTCAATGTTGAAGTCGATAGAACAAATATATGTATCAACAATATATTTATTAAATACAAATGTATTAATTAATTTTAAATCTGTTTTATTACATGACAAACCAGTTTCTTCATATAATTCTCTAATTCCTGCATCAATTGTATTTTCAAATTCAATACATTTTCCTGCTGTACACTCTCAAGTATTTCCATATTCTTTTTGAATATCTCTTTTTGTTATTAAAATTTTCTTTGTTTTTTTATCAATGCAAAAAACATTAACTACTAAGTGGTATTCTTTCCCTTTAATTTGATTTTTAATATCATGTCTATATATTTGTTTATTTAAATAATTTTTATTTACATCATATAAACATATAATTTCATTTTTGTTCAAAATACTATTACTCTCTTTCAATGAATTCTAAAACTTTTTCTTTATAAAGTTCAGGTTCTTCTCAAAAAGGTAAATGAGCAGAATTTTGAAATACATAAAGTTGATAATTTTTTAATTTTGAAAATCTTTTGTTAGCTGATTTTCAATCTATTATTTGATCATACTTTCCAAGTAAAACTAAAGTTTTAAGAAAATTGTTTTCTTCACATTTTTTCAATATTTTTAAATTTTTCAATGAAGCCATATTTTTTCTTAAATATTTAAAATTAGATCTATTATCTTTTTGATAATTAAGTTCTTTTATTAATCCTTCGTCATTTAATTTGTTTGGGAAAAATTTTTCAGGTTCTTTTAAAATAATCTTTTCCATTCTTAAAGTACCTTTTAAAGTTTTTGGAACAAATTTATATATATTTCTTAGTTTAAAACTAAAAGAACTGTTCATTGGTGTAACAGCAACTACTTTTATAATTTTTTCAGGTATTTTTGAAGCAACAATATTTACTATTCCACCACCCATAGAATGACCTATAAGATAAAAATCTTCAAGTTTTAATAATTCAATTCATCTTATAACTTTTAAAGCTAAATTATATGGTGATAAATCTTTTTTTGAATCTAATTTACTATAACCATGACCTGGTAACTCTATTGCATAATAATCATAATCTTTTAATTGGTTTGCAAAGTTCAAATGATAATTTGATGTTGTAGCAAAGCCATGAACAAAAACTATAACTCCTTTAGGGTTATTAATTTCTGATTTTTTAAAATGATATACAATTCCTTCAATTGAATTCTTTTCCATATTTATTACTCCTTAAAAATTAAAATGTTTCATTAAACAATAAATCAAAATCTTTTATTTTATAAATTTTAGCGTCAATTTTTTTATCTGATAAATCTTTAAAAAATCTCTTATCTAAAAGTATATATGAATAAATAAATAATTTGTCTTCAAAATTTGATAGCAATTGAATAAAATCTTTTAAATCTGTGAATGCAAAATCAACAATAGTGTCTTTTGAAACTACTATATATGATTTTTTTGTATGATATATTTTTTCACCTGTAGATAAAAGCATTTTATAATATAAAATACTTTCTTTTGTTGTTCTATATGTGTAATTTTTTATACGATTAATTTTTAGAAATTGATTATATATTTCATTAATCAATTCAATATCAATATCTTTATTAGTTTTATATTCTATAGGTTTTAATATTTGATCTTTTCTTAATTGATATTTATGTTTATAACAACAAGGATGGAAATCAAAGTTTTTATAAACATCTCAGTTGTAGGCTTGTATAAAAATATAATCTGCCATTAATGAAATATCATCAAGTCATTTTTGAAAATTATTAGTTAGTATTTTCTTGCCTCTCATTTCCTTATCAACAGCAACTGCAACAATAAATCCGGCAGTGATTTTTTCACGATTATAGTAAACTCTTTTTTTGTTTAAACAAGCCATCATGACAATTTTATTATTGTCATCAACTCAGAAATAATATAAATTATTTTTGCTATAACTTGAAAAGTAATAATTTATAAATTCATCAGAATCTCCAAAAGCTTCTTTGTATAATTTTTTAGCTTCATCAATATTTACTTCATCAAGTTGCTTAATTTTATATTCCATTATTTCTTTATCCTTATAATATATGTTTTGATTATGTTGATAGGTTTATAACTTCTTTTTGATTGAATTAAACCAAGTTCACTTTCTGAATCTTGTCTATCTATAAAATCTACATTTTCTAATTTGTGTAATTTTAGATTATGGCTAAGTAAATATTGATAACTACCCTTCAATTCTTTGTCTGCTTTTTCAACAAAAATTTCATATATGTTGTTGTGAGTACAACCAATAGTTACACCAACTATTTTGTCTTGATAAAACATAATAGAACCATAAAGTTTTATTCTAGAGTCTAATAATAACTCTTTTATCCAGTTATACTCATGTTCTCTAAAAGACTCTCCATTAGTTATTATGTGATTTTTACAATATTCTAAAACATCTTTTAGATATTTGTTTTCATATTTTATTATTTTTGTTTCATTTGAATAATGATTATTATAAAAATTATACAAATTTCTTTTCTTTTGCATTTTTTTGCCTGCAAAATAAGTCAATTGATCTTTAGTATATATATAACTTGACTCAATTTCTTTTATAATTTCATAATTTTCAAATCATTTCAAATCATGTTTTCAAAGCCGACCTATATATATGTTTTCTTTAGAGATTATTTCATCCCTAAGAAGTTCAATTGCTTTTTTAAGATATTGGTAAGAGTTTTCTTCGTTTCTTGTAATTGGTTTTAAAATAATAAAACCACTATCTAAATCAAATTGATCTATTCCTGTTTTTATTTTGCTATTTTCATATTTTGCATACATGTATATAGCATCTAATGTTTCTTTAAAATAAATTGAAACCCCATATGTTTTTCACAGTAATAAATATTGTGCTGAGGTGTAATATTCAGGATTAATTTTTTCAATTGATTTTTGTAGATCTAAATAGTTTCCATTTGTAAGTTTAATAAATTTGTTATTCATAATTACCTTTAAAATATACAAATATATAATATCACTATTATATATAATGGTTATCAATATAATGTTTTCAAAATATTTTTACCAACAACAAATTATTTTATTTTATTAAATAAAATTAAACAAATTTATAGGTAAAGAAAAATATATTTATACTTTTAATGTGTTTATTCTTGTTATTGAAAACAATAAAATATTCTTTGTTAATTAAAATTATGGGTTATTTTATAAAATCAAATAAAAAAACATAAACACACATGACTAATGTCTTTTTGTGTTATTTATGTTTCATTATTTTTTGAACTATTAGTTTTATTATTTCGCATTAACTATTTTAAGTTGATTCACTAAATTTAAGACCAGATAAATTAACATAAGTTTGTTTTTTAGCATTATGTGGAGAGGAATTAAAAACATAACCTTTTTTTGGCACAAACTCAATTAAAACATTTCAATTTTCCCAACCTTCTTGCTTATTTGCATAAAATCTATTATCAATTAAAGCAATTTTTATTTCAACATGTTTGAATCTATTATCATTTTTAATTAAATCATTTTCATATGTTTCAATTTTTTCTAAATAATTATTTTCTAATAAAAATTTACTAATATTTTCTTTTGTTGTATCGTTTATTCCAGTGTCAGCAAAATTCAATTGAATATTTTCACTATAAGTTGTTATTTTTTTTCATAATTCATTATCATTTTGTCACAACCAATCTTGATCTTTAAATTCAGCTAAACTTAAATTAATTTGAATGTTTTCAATTGTTATTTTTAATTGGGATTTAGTGCCATCATCCCAAACATGATTATCATGTGGTGTAGCATCAAAAGTTAAATTATATATACCATCATAATTTGGACTATTAATATCATTTTCTGGATTTTTTAAATTCAAATTAAAATTAGAAAATTCAACATTATACAACCCAATTTCTTTGGAAATAACATCATTATTAATTAACAAAGAGTTATTTGATTTGCTGGATATAGGTTGAGAAGCTCAATTTAAATTTTCTAATAAATTATTAACTGTAACTGATTCATATTTTTCATTTAAATCAATTGTTTCTAATGCTTGTTTATTTAAGATATTTTTATCAACTGTAATATTATAATTTATATCAATTTTTTGGCTTGTAGTTTTTATATTTTTTCCACTAATGGTTATTTCACTATTTATTTTTAAATTGAAATCAGAAATAGGAATTTGTAAATCATATTTTGCTTCATTTCTTTGATTTTGTGTTTCTAATATATTAATGTGTAACAACCCATTTTCTAAACCAATATTACTATTTTGAACCAAATTGTATGTTTTTTTATCAGTTGTAGTTGATAGATTTAAAGATACAAAAATATTTTTTATAAATTCAGGTGTTAACATATCATGTAGATCATTTAATGAACTAACATTTAATTTATCAAATTTAATACCATAATAAACATGAACAGTTTCCTTTTTTCAATCATTATATGAAATATTTCCTCATTTATTAGATGGGAGATTAGTTTTTAAATCAATTTGTAAACTAGATTTTTGATTATCATCAAATTTATCATAATTTGATATTATTTTTTGTTGTAACTGTTTTTCTAAAATTATGTCTTTAATGTTTTGGTCTATATTAGTGTTAGTTGATGAATATAAATCACTGAATGAATTAACAATATCTAAATTACTATTTAAAATTGGTTCAATTTCTAAATTTTCTGGAACATCTGGATTTGAAGGTATTGTTGAATCGTTTTTATCTTCTCCCAATAAAACATTTGAATTACCTAAAATAAAAACACTTGCACCTAATGCAACAGAACTAAATGATGTAGCTAATAAAAATCATTTGAATTTATTTTTCATTTTTAATCCTAACAATTAATAAACAGTAAATTAATATAAAATAGAATACAATCTTATATTATACTCGTTTTTATACTATTACAATATCTATAATTTTTTTGTGATAATAGTTATTAATTTAAAATGAATTTATTTAACATGTTATTAATGATATAAAAAATACTAACAGATTAAAAATAATATTTGTTTTGGTTTTAAATAAATATACATGAAACTAAATTATTAATAATTTTTAATTTTTTAAATTATTTATTTTTAATAAACACATATACAATTATTTCTAGAATAAAAATCCTTTTAAGTTTGTTCAGAGAAACAAGCAAGGGTAACAACTTTTATCCTATAAGCAATCTTTCTGAACTCTTTTAAAAGTGTTCAGATTTTTATTTATATTAAAGGAGTAGTTATGAAAGTGCTATTGGATAAACAAGGGATTCAAAGATCTATTAAGAGAATAAGTTTTGAAATTATTGAAAAAAATAGTGACATAAAAAATGTTGTTTTATTAGGAATAAAAAACAGAGGAGATGTCATCGCAAATAGAATTAAAGAAAACATCAAAAATATAGAAAATATTGACTTAGATATAGATGTTGTTGATATTACAAATTATCGTGATGATATTGGAAAAGAAAGAAAACCATTAGATATAAATCCTTTTAAAACTAATTTAGATAATAGAGTTGTTGTAATCATTGATGATGTTTTATATACTGGTAGAACCATAAGAGCTGCATTGGATGCAATATTAATCAATAGTAGACCAATTAAAATACAACTTGCATGCTTAATTGATAGAGGTCATAGAGAATTGCCAATAAGAGCTGATTTTGTTGGTAAAAACATTCCAACTTCAAAAAACGAAAATATTCAAGTTTATTTAGAAGAGGTTGATAAAGATGAAAAAGTTATTATTGAATAGAAAAAAAGTTAACCTTTTATCAATTGAAGATTTAACTAATAAAGAAATAATGAAACTAATAAAAAAAGCTCTTAAATACAAAAATAGACCAAGTGTAATTAAAAATAAATTTAACAATTTGTTTGTTTCAAATTTATTTTTTGAAAATTCTACAAGAACAAAACTAAGTTTTGAAGTTGCTCAAAAAAAGCTTGGTATAAATGTTATAAATTTTGAAGTAGATAATTCATCAATTCAAAAAGGTGAAACACTTTATGACACTTGCAAAACACTTGAATCAATTGGTGTTAATTTATTAGTAATAAGACACAATAAAGAGAAATATTTTGATGAACTAAAAAACATAAACATTCCCATTATAAATGGTGGAGACGGAAGTGGTGAACATCCAACTCAGTCATTATTAGATTTAATGACAATATATGAACATTTTAAAAAATTCAAAGGACTAAAAGTAGCTATTATTGGAGATATTAAAAACTCACGTGTTGCAAAAAGTAATTTTAAAGCACTAACATCACTTGGAGCAAAAGTTTATTTTGTTTCCCCAAATGAATTTATTGATGAAAAATATAATAATTATTATCAATTAGACAATTTAATAAATGATATAGATGTTTGTATGTTATTAAGGGTTCAACACGAAAGACATTTAATATCAAATAATAACTATGAATTTCTAAAAAAATATAATCAAGAATATGGACTAAATTCTAAAAGATACTCTCAATTAAAAAAGAATGCAATAATAATGCATCCTGCACCGTTTAATAGAAATGTTGAAATAGATGATGAAATAATTGAAAGTCCCAAATCTAAGATATTTGAACAAATGAAAAATGGAATGTTTATGAGACAAGCAGTTTTAGAATATATTATTCACAAAAACAAAATCATTTAATATGACTTTAATAATCAATAGTAAATTATTAATAAATAATAAGCTTGTTAAAAAAGACATTTTAATTAATAAAAATAAAATAATAAAAATATCAAACAAGATTGATCAAAACAAATACAAACAAATTAAAAAAATAATTGATGCAAAAAATAATTTAACAATCCCTGGTTTAATTGATGTTCATGTGCACTGAAGAGAACCTGGTTTTACTCATAAAGAAACAATTAAAAATGGTTCTTATAGTGCTGCAAAGGGAGGGTTTACAACTGTTATGACAATGCCAAATCTTAATCCAGTACCGCATGATCTAAAATCACTTAATGTTCAATTAGACATAATAAAAAAAGATTCAATAATTAAAGCAATTCCTTATGGTTCAATAAGTTATAACCTTGAGGGAAATAAACTTTCTGATATGACCCAAATTAAAGATTATGTATTTGCTTTTAGTGATGATGGTAAAGGAATTCAAAATGCTAATTTAATGTATAAAGCAATGTTAAAAGCTAAATCATTAAATAAACCAATTGTTGCTCATTGCGAGGATGAAACTTTTATAAATTCTGGTCATATAAATGAAGGTAACATATCAAAAAAATTAAATATTAAAGGCATGTCTTTTTTGAGCGAAACTGTTCATATAGCAAGAGATTTAGTTTTAGCAAAAGAAACTAAATGTCATTATCATATATGTCATGTTTCATCTAAACATTCACTTGAACTTATTAAAGATGCAAAAAATAAAAAAATTAAAGTTACTTGTGAAGTTAGTCCTCATCATTTAATAAGTTGTGATGAAGATATATCATCAAATAATGGAAATTGAAAAATGAACCCACCTTTAAGAACAAAAGATGATAGATATCATCTAATAAAAGGAATAAAAAATAAAACTATTGACATAATTGCAACAGATCATGCACCACATGCAGAAAATGAAAAAGATGTAAAAATAGAAGAAGCAGCTTTTGGTGTAATCGGGTCAGAATTTGCTTTTGGATTACTATATACAAAACTTGTTTTAACAAAAATACTAAATTTAAATCAAATAGTTGATTTAATGACTAAAAATGTTTCTCAAATTTTTAAATTAAAAAGTGGGGTTTTAAAAGAAAAACATGTAGCTGATATAGCAATTGTTGATTTAAATAAAAGTGAAATAATAACTAAAGAATGAATATCAAGCAATTCAAAAAACACTCCTTATATAAATGAAAAAATATTTGGAATAAACATGTTGACAATATGTGATGGAAAAATAGTTTATTGTCATCAAGATTTTAAAAACAATATTAAATCTAAATAAAAACAAGGAATTAACAATATGAAAAGAAAGACTTATCAGTGTTTAATAATCGAAAATAAACCAATAGCTAAAAACATTTTTCAAATTATACTTGTTTCAGATCTAGTTAAATTTATAAATTCACCAGGTCAATTTGTAAATATTAAAATAGGTCATCAAAATAGTTCTTTTGTTTTGAGAAGACCAATATCAATTTCAAAATATAATAAACAAAACAATTCTTTTGCTTTAATATATAAAGTTTTAGGAAATGGAACCAAAGAATTGACTAAATACAAAGAAAAAGAATATCTGGATTTACTTGGTCCACTTGGAAATGGTTTTAATATTAATTCAATAAACAAACATGAAACTGCTTTGTTAATTGGTGCAGGTGTTGGAATACCTCCACTTCTTGAACTGGCTGTACAGCTAAAAAACAAGGGAACTAAAGTTATAACAGTTTTAGGTTTTAATAGCAAAGAAGAAATTTTTTATGAAAATGAATTCAAAAAAATTGGAAGCACTTATATATCAACAATAACGGATTCAAATTATTTTAAAGGTAACATAATTGAATTATTAGATAACCTAATCAAAAGCAACAATTTAACTTTTGATAAATATTATGCATGTGGTCCTCTAATTGTATTAAAAAAAATTAAAGAAATTTTTTCAAATAAAATTGGTTACTTATCAATCGAAAATAGAATGGCTTGTGGTATTGGAGCATGTTATGCTTGTGTTGTTAAAACAAATAATCAAAACGGATATTCACGGGTTTGTAAAGATGGGCCAGTTTATTTAAGTAGTGAGGTTGAATTGTAAATGAATAAAAGATTATGTGTTGACCTACCAGGAATTAAATTAAAAAATCCTATAATGCCAGCATCTGGTTGTTTTGGTTTTGGGATAGAGTTTTCAAGTTATTATGATTTATCAAAACTTGGTGCAATAATGATCAAAGCAGTAACAAAAGAACCAAGATTTGGCAATGAAACACCAAGAGTTGCTGAAACAAATTCTGGAATGTTAAACTCAATAGGACTACAGAACCCTGGTGTTGATTTTGTTTTGAATAACCAACTAAAAGAACTTGAAAAATATGATGTTCCAATAATTGCAAATATAGCTGGTAACAGCATTGATGAGTATGTTTATGTAGCCAAAAAAATTTGTAAAGCTAATAATGTTAAAGCAATTGAATTAAACATTTCATGTCCTAATGTAAAAGTTGGTGGGATTCAATTTGGAACAGATTGTAATATTGCATATCAACTTGTAAAGCAAGTTAAAGAAAATATAAATAAACCAGTTTATGTTAAATTATCATCAAATGTAACAAATATTAAAGAAATAGCAATTGCAGTAGAAAAAGCAGGTGCTGATGCTTTATCGTTGATTAACACATTAACTGGAATGGTTTTAGATCACAAAACAGGTAAACCAATTTTAGCAAATAAAGTTGGCGGGTTATCTGGTCCAGCTATAAAACCAATTGCAATAAAAATTATTTATGAAGTTTCACAAGTTGTAAAAATACCAATTATAGGTATGGGTGGCATTTCAAATGCAATTGATGTTATTGATTTCATTTCAGCAGGCGCAACAGCAGTTGCTATTGGAACAGCTAATTTTACTAACCCATATATTTGTGTTGATATTATCAATGACTTAGAAAAAGAACTTGATAAATTAAATGTATTTAATATTTTAGAATTAAGGGGTAGAAGTTGAAAATAAATAATAAAGACATAATAATAGCACTTGACTTTAATAACAAAAAAGATGTTATAAGTTTTTTAAAAAAATTAAAAAACGAAAAGTTATTTGTTAAAGTTGGAATGGAATTGTTTTATAGTTGTGGAACATCTATTATAAAAAAAATAAAGAAAATGAATCATAAAATTTTTTTAGATTTAAAACTTCATGATATTCCAAACACAGTTTATCAATCAATTAAATCACTTTTAAAATTGAATGTAGATATTATTTCAGTCCATGCATCTGGTGGTAGTGAAATGCTTAAAAAAGCTGCAGAAGCTATTAAAGAATCTAATTCAAACACAAAACTGGTTGCAATTACACAACTTACATCTACATCTGAAGAAATGATGAAAAAGGAACAAAAAATTAATTCAACTTTATTAGATAGTGTTATTAATTATGCATGTTTATCAAAAGACTGTGGAATTGATGGTGTTGTATGTTCAGTGTGGGAAACAAAGATTATAAAAAACAAATGTGGTAACAACTTTATTGTTATCAATCCAGGAATTAGAACAAAAGATGATAATCTAGATGATCAAAAAAGAATTGCAACACCAAACGATGCAAAAATAAATAATTCTGATTATATTGTTGTTGGTAGATCAATAACTAAAAATAAAAACTGTCTAGAAAAATATTTACAAATAAAAAAAGATTTTTTAAGTTAGGTAATACAAATTATGAGCAAAAAAATAATTGATTTATTATTAAAAATAAAAGCAATAGAAATTAAAAAAGATAAAAATGATTGATTTACATGAACATCTGGTATATAGTCACCAATATATTGTGATAATAGATTAATAATTTCATATCCCGATGTTAGAAAAACAATAACTGAAAATTTTGTTAGTTTAATTAAAAAAAATTTTAAAGACATAGATTATATAGCTGGAACAGCTACTGCTGGAATTCCACATGCAGCTTGAGTTAGTGATAAATTAAATTTACCAATGATTTTTGTTAGGAGTGAAGCAAAAAAACATGGAAAATCAAAACAAATAGAAGGTATGTTTGAAAAAGGTAAAAATGTTGTTGTTATAGAAGATTTAATCTCTACTGGAAAATCTTCTATAAATGTTTGTAAAGCTTTGAACGAAAATGGTTTAAATGTTGTAGGCGTTGTAGCAATATTTAGTTACAATTTACCAATTTTTAAAAAAAGCTTTGATGACATTAATGTTCCTTTTTACACAATGACAAACTATGATTTTTTATTAGAATATCTTGATGATGAAAAAATCATTAATAACAACCAAAAATCCACTTTAAAAATTTGAAGAGATGAACTTTTAAAATAAAAAAATAGATTATCTTAAATAGTTAATTATATTAATTGCAGTTAATAATAGTGACTATTTATTTTTTATTTACTTTTATTATTCTTAATTAACATAATTAAAAATAATTTTTGATTTATTAAATAAAATGAGATTTAAAATAAACTTAATATATTTTTCAATGAGGTATATAACATGAATAAATTAAATATATTTTTTAAAAATGAAGATATTAAACAATATGGAGATTTTTATAAAATTAAATCTGAAAACTTTAAAGACAAAAATAGAAAAGGAAAACTAATTTTAGTAACATCAATAAATCCAACACCAACAGGAGAAGGTAAAAGTACCACACTTATTGGTTTAAATGATTGCTTTAATTTTGCAAACAAAAATTCAATTGCAGTTTTAAGACAACCATCAATTGGACCATTTTTTGGTATCAAAGGTGGCGCGACCGGAAGTGGTGAATGTTCTATTTTAAATAGTGATGAAATTAATACAGGTTTCACTGGTGATTTTTACTCTATTGAAACAGCAAATAACTTAATTTATTCAATAATAGAAAATGAAATATATTTTAATTCTGAATTAGATATTGATAAATCAAAAATATTGTGAGATAGATGTATTGATATAAATGATAGATCTCTTAGACAAATAAATTATTTTATAAACAAAAATAATCAACAAAATGCAAGTTTTGCTATTACTGCTGCATCTAGATTAATGGCAGCATTTTGTTTAGCAAATGATTATGAAGATTTAAAAAATACAATTGAAAATACTATAGTTGCTTATACAACAAAAAATAAACCAATATATATAAAAGATCTTAAAATTGTTGATTCAATCATGCTTATTTTAAAAAATGCCATTAAACCAAATATTGCATTTTCAAAATATAATTCACCAATCATAATACATGGTGGACCTTTTGCTAATATAGCTCATGGCTGTAATAGTATAATAGCAACAGATATAGGATTAAAAGTTAGTGATTATACTTTCACAGAAGCAGGATTTGGTGCTGATCTTGGTGCTGAAAAATTTTTAAATATAAAATGTAGAAAAATGAAAGTTGTTCCATCACTTGTTGTAATTACAGTGACTTTAAAATCATTAAAATATCATTCTGGGATAAAAGTTGAAGATTTAGATAAACCAAATTTAAATGGGATAGAAATAGGTTTTGATAACTTATTAAAACACATTGAAACAATTAAAGGATTCGGATTGAATTATGTTGTTATTTTAAATAAACACAATATTGACACAGATAGCGAAATAAATGAATTTAAATATAATTGTGAAAAATTCAATATTAATTTTGCTATATCTACTATGTGACAAGATGGTCCAAGTAAAAACCAACATTTAGTTGCATTTATTGAAGAAAATTTAAAAGAAAATAAAGAAATTAATTTCACATATAAATTAGATAGTGATATTAAAACAAAAGTAAAAGAAATTGCAAATAAAGTGTATGGTGCAAATGATGTTAATTATTCACAAGAAGCTTTAGATATTATAAAAGAAATAGAAGAACAATGTAAGGGATATTACATTTGCATTGCTAAGACATTTAGTTCATTATCTGATGATCCAAAAAAACTTAATAGACCAAAAAATTTTAATATAAATGTAACAGACATAAAAATTAACCACTGTGCAAAATTTGTTATTATAATAACATCACAGATTTATTTAATGCCAGGTCTTCCTAAAGTACCTAAAGCAAAGAGTTAATTATGATTAAAAACAATGAAGGAAATAATAAATTTAGTGACGATTCATCTAAAGTTAATAGCGCTGTAAAACTTTTTGAAAACACATCAATATTTAAAAGTTTATTCAAAATTGTGACATTAGCAATAATTGTTTCACTTGCCACTGGAATTTATGTTTTTGTAGACCAAATTTTAATGGTTAGAATAATTCCGCTTAATCATTATTTTAGTCAATCAAATGTTTTTGGTAATGAACAATTTGAATCAATTAAAAAATTAATAGATGAGAAATCACAAATGATGGAATCAATTCCAAGTTTAGCTGTTTCAAGCATTGTTAGAACATCTGTATCTTTATCATCACCATTAACATTAATATGTACTGCAATATCTTTATTATTAGGTCTTGGAACATCAATCGCTTACTCTAAAGATCTTGGTAAAAAAGATTATAAAAAAGCAACTTTAACTTGAAGTAATGGTTTTTATAATACATTAATCACATCATTGATAACATCAGCAATTTTGATTGGATTAACATTTATATTAATTCCTGTTCAGGCAAATCAAACAAACGCTGAAAAATTAATTGGTGATCAGTATTTATCCAAATGAAATCAAAGTGAAATTGATACATTACAAAATTTTTTAAATTACACAAGAAATCTTTCTATTAATTGGGCAGTTCAATACTCTTTAATTATTATTGGTTTTAATGTTTTTAATAACTACATTATGTTGTTTATATCATTGTTAAATAGTGAAGGTAAAAATGCTATTCCAACTGCGTTTATTTTAATTTCTAATGTCTTAAATATAGCATTAGATTTTGCTTTACTTTATTTAACAACACTTGGAATAAATGCTGCTGCAATTGCAACTGTCATAAGTTGAATTATTGGAGTTGCAATTTTTGTGTCATTTATTTGATGACAAAACAAAAAAAAGCTAACACTTTTAGAATTCAAATATTTAAAAATTAAAGAGTTTAGATTTGATTACAAAATTATTTTGTATATTTTTGCTATTGGCATAGCAAGCTTTTTTAGAAATGCTTCTACTGCTGTTTATTCACTTATCCAACAATCAATTTATGGGCAAATAACTCAACCAATTACTGGAAAAGAACAAACATATTATCTAACTATCCTTGGAGCTGTGAACCCAATTTATAATTTATTTTTCTCAGCAATTATTGGTGTAATAAGAGGTGCTAGAACTGTCATCACCTATAATTATGTAAGAAATGAACAACAAAAAGTCCAAAAAGCTTATTTAATATCAATGGCTATGGCATTTGTTTATGCTTTTATTTTCTTTATTATTGTTTCATTTATTCTACAAAATCAATTCTTGTGATTGTTTGATATCATTCCAGGACATAGTAATTATAATGATGCACTAATTTTATTAAGGGTAATTATGGGACAACTATTATTATTTTCATTTACTATTAGTGGAATGTTGTATTTTCAATCTACTGGGAAACCAATTAGATCTATTATCTCATCCATTATGTATGGTACTATAATTGGAATTCCTGGATTATTTATTGCTAGTGAAATTGCAAAAGCTACAAATAACATGGATATTTATATATATTCACCATTAATCATCATATCAATAAGTGGTTTATTAGTTTTTACTTATAGTACATATTATGTATTTAAAAAACCAAAAATTTATATTGAATATTAATTTAACTTTTATTTTTTTGGATGTTTAATAACATTATTTTTTTAATTAATTTTAATTTCATAATACCAACTATAGTTGGTAAAATAAATTTATTATGAAAGATAAAGTTAGTATTGTTGAGTTTTGTAATGAAATTTTTAAAGTTAATGCACCATTAGTTTTTGGAAATTTTAATGAAGAAGATTCTATAATATTTGAAAAAATCAATGAAATAAGGAAAACTAAAACTATTTTTTATCCATATAAACCATTTCTAATATTATCAATTCTTCAAGCATATGATTTTGAAAATATTTTTAATAAAAAAATTAACATATCTAATATAAAAATTGTTAAGAGATTTTATGATCTAATAACAAATGATTTATTATTATTCACTATTTTAAAATATCAAAAAAGCAAATCAAATTGAGATTTGAGTTTAGGATTAAATAATAGTACTTATAGCGAAAATCTTGATGTTTATAGAAGTGTTTTATCTATAATTAAACAATCACCTGTTAAAGCTATGTCTAATTATGATTTTGTGATTAAAACAGATGCTAATAATATAGAGATGAATGTCGAAATTATAAATTGAGAATTAGAAAAACAATTTTTAATTTCAAAATGTTGTGAAAATATCAAAAAGTGTATACCTTGATATAGTTATTTGAATGAACAAGAAATAAAAATTTATGATTTTAATTTTGATTTAGACATTCAAAATATGATGTTAATTAATGATAAAGTAGATGAAATAAAAGTGAGAAAATTTCAACATTTATTTAGAAAAACAATTCTAGATAGAGATTTAAAATGTTGCATTTGTTGCAGTGATAATTCAGTTATTTTAGATGCATGTCATATTAAACCATACTCAGTATGTAAAGAAAATGAAGCATATGATGAAAATAATGGTATTGTATTGTGCAAAAATCACCACAAATTATTTGATTCAGGTTTATTTACTTTTAATAACGAATGAAAAGTTGTTATTTCAAAAAAGCTTAACAATGTTGATACAAGTTTATATTTTAAACAATACGAAGAATGTCATAGTTTATTGTCTAAAAAAATGTCATTTAATAATATTTTTTTAGAATACCATAGTAAGTTAATTTTTAGAAAATAATTTAAATTAATTAAATAAAAAATAGCTCCAATTATATTGGAGCTATAAATATTTGTTTGCTTTAAAGTTTATTACTTATAACTTTTAAGTGTTGGGTTCCCATCAAAATTATCATCAAATAAAACTATTTTATTTTGTGAAATTGTTTTTTTAACATCAATAACTCTTTGATTAGAACTACCAACTCATTTTAAATTACGATCAAAAAGTTTTATTTCAAATTTTCCATCGCAAACAACATCTAAAAGTTTTATAAAATCGTATTTAATAATATCTTCAAACATATAACCTGTATATAATCATTGGTTTTTATTTGGGAACTTAACTGCAATTTCTTTAATCAATTCACCAATTTCATTAGCATTTATTGGATGTAATGGATCACCACCACTATAAGTTATTCCAGATACATAATCTTTTTTTAGTTCTTCAAAAATTTCTTGTTTAGCACTAACATCAAAAACAATACCACCATTAATGTCATGTGTTATTGGATTATGGCAACCAGGACAATTGTGTTCACAACCAGCTACTCATAACACTGTTCTAATTCCATATCCATTAAGCATGTCATCTTTTGTTATATTATGATATCTCATATTACATACTCTTTCTATCTGCAATTTCATCCATTTTAGCTTGATTTAATCTTGAATCCCCATTAACTCTTGAATAAGATAAATATCCATTCATTCTTTCTATTTTAGTTAAATTCATAGATTTACATAATCTACATATATTCATATTTAGTTCTTGATGTCCACAATCAGCACAATAAGAAAGTGATAAATTTACACCCTCATAAAAGCCAAGTTTCATTGCTCTTCTAACTAATGCTTTAATAGCACCAATATTGTAGTTAATTGGGTATTTAACATATTGAATTTTTCCACCATTTGAAAGATTTCAAAATCTTTTTTCTAAATCTTGTTTTTGAATTGGTGTTATATCTTCACAAACATGACAATGGAATGAATTTGAAACATAACTTTTGTCTGAAACATTATCAATTATTCCATAAAGATTTCTAAATTGTTCAACTTGCAAACCACAAAGACTTTCTGCTGGAGTAGCATAGATTGCATACAATATATTATCTTGTTTTTTGAATTCTAAAACTTTTTTGTTAATGTACTCTAAAACATCAATTGCAAAATTACCATCTTCAACTAATGATGTTTGATTATAAAGTTGTTGCAATTCATTAAGTGCTGTAAAACCAAAAGAAGCTGTAGCACTTTTTAAAAGTGGTTCAATTGTTTCATGTGGTTTTAAAAATCCATTATAGAAACCACCCTCGCAATAAGCTAATGGGTTTGTTGATGCTTTTATTTTTGATAAGTATTTGTATGTTTTAATATGTAATTCTCTTATAATTTCAAGATAATAATCAAGCGTTTGATAAAAATCTTTATTTTCAACTCTTGATTGTTGAAGAATCATAGGTAAATTTAAAGATATTGCACCGATATTAAATCTACCAACATAAATTGGTTCATCTTGATCATCTTGAGGGTTAATTCCTCCATTTTTATATCAAGGTGATAAAAATGCTCTACACCCCATAGGTGATATAACTTTTTTATATTTTTTATAAATATCACATACATATCCTTCACCAGTCAAGCTTAATCAATCAGGATACATAGCTTGTGATGAACATAAAATTCCAGCATCGAATACATCAGAATTAATTTTATTTTCACCATGAAGTTCTTCATCATATAAAAATACAATTTTAGGAAATAATACAGGTTTTTTATATCCATCTTTTCCTTGGCCTTTTCTTCTAACTTCAAAACAAGTTATTGATGCTAATTTTTCAAATTTTGATGTTCCAAGTCCTAAAGTTACAGTGATAAAAGGATAATCACCTCTAGAACTACCAACAGTATTAAATTTATATTCAAGCCCTTGTCATCCTTGAACAAAATCTTTTCTAACATCATTAAAGGCTTCTTTTTCAGCTGTAATTTCATCAATATTTAATCTTTTGTATTTACTTAAATATTTTTTATAAGATTTTTCAGCATATTTTGCTAAAACTTTATCCATTTCACACAATGTAAAACCACCATATTGCTGACCAGCTGTTGATAAAACAATATCTCCTATAACATCAAAAGCTGAATCCAATGTAGATGGTTCATTATATCAAATGTTACCCATTTCAAAACCATTATTCATAACAGTTTCAATATCAAATAAACAACAATTTATTGTGTCTCTTCTGGAACTCATATCATGAATATAGATATACCCATCATTTAAAGCTTGTAATTCTTTTTTGTTCAAAAAGAATTTTTTATATAGTTCTTTGTTTAATTCATTAAATATTAAGCTTCTTTTAGTTGAAACTAAAGAACTATCTAAATTACTATTTTCTTTATCACCAAAATACATTATTGACTGACTTTTCTTATATACATTGTCCAACATTAAAACAAAGTCTTTTTTATAATTTCTATAATCTTTGTATGATTTGGCAACATCTTTAAAATTTTTCTCTAATGCTGTTTCTACAATATTATGCATTTGAGTTATGTTTATTTTTGAAATATTTTTTGATTTTATTATATCTACAATATCTTTTACTAAGATATCAAAGTCTTGTTCTTTTAGATCAATAAGAACTCTTTCAGCTGATTTTGACACAGCATTTATTATTTTTTTAGCATCAAAATCTTCGAGACGATTGTCTTTTTTTATTATTTTTATATTCATTAACTCAGTCATATTTACCTCTTTTAAATTAATAAATGCAACCTTTATTTAAAGGGCGCTTAATAATTCTAAATATAATAAATGTAATTTTTAATTAATTTTTATAAATTAATAAAAATTAATAAAATTAATATTGAACAAAAAATAATTAACTTTTATAAAGTAAATTTAAAATAAATAAAAATTATTTTATTTTTTAAATAGGTGTGTTTCCGATATTATTATAAGTTGAGTTAACAAAATATAAGGAAATAAACAAAATGAATATGAAAAGTTTTTTTTAAAAAATAATCAGTTATAGTATTTTTAATTTGAATCTATAAAATGCAAATTTAGCGATATAACACTTTTATATTATTTACATATTAGATATTGTGATGTTTGCTTTTAAATTTAAATGGCTTAATTAATATAAAAAAAATGAAAACAAGAAAAGATTTTTAAAAAAATGATGCAAATATATGCAAAATTAAATTAACAATATTTGAGAATAGATAGGTTACCTCATAAAGATATTTGTTATTAATGTGTAAATCAAATATTTGATGTCGATATTATATGTAATTTTAGAAAAAGTGCATTTAATTTTAAATTTAAGAATTAAATACAAAAAAATGAATATAGAAAAAATTGAACAATATATGATTTTATTTATAAAAACATAATGTTTAAATAAAACTAATAAATTTTGCAATATATTAATTACGATAAATTAAAGTTAAAAATAATTGATAAAGAAAGTTGTTTTTAAATTACTTAATAGTGAAAAATAAGATTTTAAATTAATGGTAGATTATTTATGAAATTTGAGACTAAAATTTTATCAGTTGAAAAATTACACGGCGGAAGATCAACAAATAATGTTGAAAAAATTAATAAAATTTATGTGAGAAGACCACACAAAAAAGAAAGTGATTTCGCAAACAATATTCTTATTTTTTTAGAAAAAAATGGTTTTGATTTTTCTCAAAAATATCTTGGAACCGATGATGATAATTATGATTATTTTGAATATATTAAAGGTTTTGTTCCTTTAGATATTGGTAACATAGATATAAATCAATTAATAGAATTTATGAAAATTGTGAAATTAATGCATGATATTTCAACAAAATTTACAAATAACAATAATTTAGTTATTTGTCATAATGATTTATCACCATGTAATGTAGTTTTTGAAAATAACAAACCAATAGCAATAATAGATTGAGATACTGCAAGTATTGGAAAAAGATGAGAAGACTTAACATACATTGTTTGGCTATGAATTAATTTAGGTGATCCATTAAAAAATGATGATTTAAAACTAAATCAAATGGAATTATGTTTAAAAGCATATGGTTTAAATAAAAGTATATTAAGAAATTTTGCAGAAAAATTAATATGAAGAATGCAAAAAGTTATTAATGATATGGATATTAAAAACCCTCAGTACCAAAAAACAAAAAAATGAGTTGAATATTCTCAAAAATGAGTAGGGAAAAACAAGGAAAAAATAAATGACATTATTAAACAATGCAAATAAAACAAGCTTTAAAACAAATAAATTTTAAAATATTGTTTGCTATATTTTTAACCTTGCTTATCCCTACCATATATAAAATATTTAGAATATTTTGACTTGGTAGTTTCCCAGATGATAGTCAATTAAACATAGCAAGTCAACTATCATGAATTAATTTAATATATGAAGTTATTCAAGAATCATTAATTTTGCCACTATATTGTGTTATTGGGAATTGCAAAGATAATAGAGAGAGAAGCAACAGAATAAAAACAAGTTTTTTAGTTATTGTAATTTTTTATTTAGTAGTTATGGTTTTCATTATTATTTTTGCAAAAGATCTTGTTAATTTATTAGGTCAATCAAATGGTTTAATAAATGAAACAATAACTTACATAAGACTTGAAACAGTGGCAGCATTATTTTTAACATCTTGAAAATTTTTCATTATAGTAATAACAATTTATAGTAAACAAATTTACTTGTATATTATATTAATATCTCAAATGTCTTTATCTATATTATTTGATACTTTTCTTGTAAGTAATCTTAATTTTTCAGCTAAACTTGGAGCAAATGGTATTGCAATCACAAATATAATTGTTAATTTGGTTATAGTAGGTTTAGCCTTAATATTATTGAAACAACAAGATATTAACTTTTTTGAAAGAAAAAAGTGATCTTTTAAATGGACAAAAATATGATTTAAACAAGGATTATTTTCTGGAGTTGAATCATTTATAAGAAATTTAGTTTTTTCTTTAGTAATAATAAGAATGGTAAATCTTGTCAATCAACAAGGTAATTATTGGATTGCTAATAGTTTTATATGAGATTGATTATTATTGCCATCACTAGCATTAAGTGACCTAATCAAAAGAGATATTGGAGAAAGTGGCAAAAAATCAATTGAAAATAATACATGTGGATATATCTTAATTGTAATTGCTCTTATATCTTTATGATTAATATCAATTCCGTCATGAAAACCATTTATAAAGTATGTGTTAAATGCAAAAGATTATAATTCTATTTATAATATTGTGTTAATCCAAACCGGTTTTTATATAACATTTTTATTTAATAATTGTATATTTGATAGCACATTTTATGGATATGGAAAAACAAGTTACATGTTAATTCAATCAATATGTATAAACATAATTTATTATGGAATTGTTTTTACATTGTTCTTATTAAAACTATTTGTTCCAAATTTACTAAACATAGTTTTGATGTTTGGAATAGGTATGGTATTAGATTTTATTCCTTCTTTATTTTTGTTTATATGATTA
This sequence comes from Malacoplasma iowae, assembly GCF_900660615.1. Classification (GTDB taxonomy): domain Bacteria; phylum Bacillota_I; class Bacilli_A; order Mycoplasmatales; family Mycoplasmoidaceae; genus Malacoplasma; species Malacoplasma iowae. The sequence continues at coordinate 666,425 of NZ_LR215023.1, forward strand.
ATAAAGAAAGAAAAAATTAAAATAAAATTTAAAAATTTTGAAATAATTAATAAAAATAAAAAAACACTAATTATTTAATAAATATTTTGTTAAATTAGTGTTTTCCCTAACTGACATGTGAAGTGCAACACTTCAATGTTACATTAAACTCTCGACTTTGAAATATAAGTTGAGAGTTTTTTGTTTTAAATATTTTCTTGATACATTTGGTAAGCTGTTTTATAACCAAACATTTTTCTTGGGATGTTGTTTACTTTTCATTCAAGAGTTTTTATTTTATCTTCACTTACTAAACTGAAGTCAGTTCCTTTTTTATATCATCTTCTAACTATCCCATTTATGTTCTCGTTGGACCCTCTTTGGAATGAAGAATAAGGTTGGCAATAATAAACTTTAAAGTTGAATTGTTTTGCAGTTATTCCCATCATTTGAAACTCTAACCCATTATCAACAGTGATGCTTTTTATTGGGAGTTTTTCATCTCGAATAATGGTATACATTTTAGCCATCATTGATCTAGCGTTTTTACCTTTTATTTTTCTAATAATTGCCAACCTTGTTTTTCTTTCTACTAATGTTAATAAGTGGTAATAACCACTTTGCCTTTTACTAACTATTAGATCAGCTTCTCAATGTCCAAATTCTTTTCTTTTGTTTATCTTTTCTGGTCTTAGACTATAAGGAATGCAGTATTTTCCATCAATTTTAGAAAATATACCTATTTTTCTTCTTTTTCCTTTAACATATTTTCTTCTTAAACAATCTCTTCTTTGTATCTTTCAAATCTTGCTATTGATTCATCTAAATACTTGCCTAGCACTTGGAACTTTAACTAATGGATAGTTTTCTTTTATTCAAAAAATTGTAGCTTCTACACCATGAGATTTAGGATTAAATTTTTGAATAAAAAGATCTGTGAAGTTTTTGTACTTCAACATAAAAAACATATGACAATTTGATTTTCTTCTAATGTATTTTTTGTGAGCATTTGATGAATAATAAATTCCTGTTGAAGATGTGTTTCTTTTTAATTCTCTTGATATTGTTGATTTGTTTTTATTTAAGATTTTTGCAATCTTATTCATAGAATATTTTTCTTTATTTCAAAGAAAATAAATTAAGCATCTTTCTTCTTTTGTTAAATGTTTATAAGTTTTCATAAGCACTCCTAATATTCATTATCTTTTTATTAGTGAACACTTACAAACAAAACAAATGAAGTGCACACTCTTTTTCGAGTGTTGCACTTCACATGTCAGTCGAGCAAAACACTAATTATTTAATAAATATTTTGTTAAATTAGTGTTTTTTCTGTAACTTTTATTGCTGTGAATGTTGCTGTTTTTGAATTTTTAATATCTAATATTGACACACTAACAGTGTAGTTGTTTTTATTATTGTTATCATAAGCTATTGCAATAATATAAGTTAATTTACTATTATAATAACTGCCCATTAAATTAACTCCATTATCAAAACAAGAAACAAAATTTTTAAAACCAATTTCATTTTTTATTAGATAAGTTTTTGTTACATAATTTGGTATTAAAGTATTTGGAATATCTGGAAGCTCAGGAGGATAAAATATTTCTAGATATTTAGATAAATTTTCTATAGTAACTCAATTTTTCAGATGTAAAAAAGACATTGTTTTATCTCATGCTACTTCATAGACTTTTTCTTCAACTTTTTCTTTATATCAAAGATCATATTTATTATAGTGAATTGTTACAATTGGAATTGTAACCAATCCACCAACAAAAAATAACCCACCACACAAAGTTGCAATTTTCTTGGGAGATAATTTCATATTATTTCTTTATCCTTTAATTAAACAATATAAATATAATTTAATATTTTCATAAACTATTATATCGTATAGTTAATTTTTAATTTACCATTAAACAAATTAGTTAATAAATAGCATTTTTCGTTTTTATTAAAGCGTTATTTTTTTTAATTTATTTATTTATTTGAACAAAACTTTCTTATTACCACAGTTAATAAACTTTTAATATTTTTCAATATAAATTTAGTTAAATTAAATTTATAAAATTATGCATATTAAATTTTATTATTTATAATTTTTATAAGATGAAAAAAAGTATCAAATTAACAGTTTATTCATTTTTATCACTACTTGCAATAGGTAGCATAACTGTTCCAGTAGCAATAGTTTTTTCTGTTCATACAAATTCTAGCAATAATTCATCTAATGAAAATAAACCAACAGTTGATAACAACAAACCACCAACAAATAATGAAAATAAGCCACCAGTTGATAACAATAATCCGCCTATTGATAATAATAAACCTCCAGTTGATAACAACATTCCAAACAGTGATAAAGAAATAGGGGAAGAACTGTCTAATAAATTGCAACTTGAAAGTTATAGTAATGGTTTTACACCAAACCAAAATCAGCCTAATCTAAATTGATATAAAGATAGATCATTAAAAAATAGTGATTACATGAATCTATTAAATAACATCACTTTTTCATTGTTTTTTAAAAATGAAGTAGGTACAAATGATCCAGAAGTTATTAAAAGCTTAAGTGGTGGAACTGGTTGATTATTAGATTATGCTTTTTGTAAAGATTCAACAAACAACAATTACATTAAACTTTTTATTGGAACAAATTTTCATGTTGCAAGACATTTAATAAACACAAATGAAAACGAGGAATACAAACAAAATGATGTTATTTCAAAAGGTGGATATACAAAAGAATTTGGATTAGCTTGATATGAAAACAATAGATATACATCTTTAATTTATAAAAATCAAAGAATTCCCAAAACTGTTTTTATGGCTAAAGATTTTATTAAAGATAAAAATGCTGATGATTATGTAAAAAATTATTTAAAAGAAAATAACAAAACTGAAGAATATAATGGTTATTTTGCAGATTTTGCAGTCCTTGAATGAGATTATTATGAAAACGAATCTACTAGCAATTCTAGTGATTTATCAAAACCAGCTAAAAGACTATCAATAAAAAACAAAATTGATTCTGTAATTAATACATATAATAGTTTTTATGATAGATTGTCAAATTCTAGACCTAATGAATATAAAAATAGAAGTAAATCTACAATATACACAGATTTAAGTTATATTGATGTAGCTTTTTATGATTTGTATGTAAGACCAAGATTTGAAGCAGCAACAAAAGAAAGTGAAATTAATAACATTAAAAACAAACAAAAAGAATTGGATAATAAGTGAAATGAAACTATATTTAAATATTATTCAAACTATACTTTAGAGCCAACAAATGTTTATTTGTATGGTTATCCATGAGATAGCCAAAGTAGAGGTGTGCCAATGGGAACTGTTGAGATTCAAGATTATGATAAACCAGCTGGACAATTCAGACTCCCAAGAACATACTCGCATTTTTACTATACTCATTTAAGTTGAAAAAATTTGAATGGTAATAATAATCATCAGGTTTATTGAGACAATAAACCTACGTTCTCATATTATGGCAATTTAGAAAAAACAATCTTTCCAAGAAACACAAAAACTCCAAGCTATGGGGGTATTAGTGGTAGTTTAGTTATTAATGATGAAGGTTTGTTTATAGGACTTGTATCATCTTCTTACCAAAACACAACAATTATTGATAACAATAATAATTATTCTGAGGTTGGCACTATAAATTTTGTACCTTTTGTTAATAATTTTCCCACTAGTTCAGAACCATCATATTTACCAATTCAAGCTTATAATTTAATAGATGGTAGCGATAAGTTAAGATACCCAAATCAAACAAAATCTTTTAAAGATCAATTGTTTAAATATCACCCAAATATAAAATCAAAATTATTTAGTAAATAGACAATAATAGATTTAAACACAATATTTTTCATTAATGAATTAAGCACATAAATTTTATATAGTTAAATCAACAAATCAATAAAAAGTCTTTATTGATAAAACATTATGTAGATTTATAATTAAGCATTATGAAAAAATATATTGGAAGTTTAGATCTATTATTATTTATTTTTCTATGTTTTTTATGTGGATTAATAGATGCTTACTGTTTTTTATATAGGGCACAAACATTTACTTTATTTCAAACTGGAAACTTAATAAAATTAATTATTTTTTATGTTAAAGGTAATATAAGTGAAGCATCATATTCTTTGATTCTTTTTGTTTCTTTTATATTATTTACTTTTATATTTTATTTTGTATCGAAGTTATTTAAGAACCTAAAAATTAGTTTTAAACCTATAGTCTTATTAATTTGTATGATATTAATAATTCCAAGTATTGTATTAAAATTTAATACAATAAATTATATTAGTTACCAAAACATAATTTCTGGTTTATGTTTATCAGCAATCGGAGGTTTAATTGCAATTAGTTTTAAAAGAGTTCATTTAAACAAAAAAAGAAAAATACAGTTTAATGCTGCAATGATGACAGGAAATACTAAAAATATGATAATGTCATTAGTTAATGGTATTAAGTATAAAAATAAGAATTTTTTGTTTGAATCATTTTGTTATTTTTTAATGTTAATTACTTTTTCAATTGGGATTTTAACAACAGCACTAATTCAAAATTATATTGTTTTGCCAAATAGTTTATATATTAATTTTGGTTTAATATATTTATTTTTATTGTTAAGCTTAATAACTATGTTAACTATCACAATTAATTTAAAGAATGTTGATGTTGTTGGCGTTAATGATAAAACATAGTTTTATATTAACCATTTAAAAAACCTACCTTATGATACAAGATAGGTTTTTTAAATATTCTAATTCAGTTAATAATATAAATTTATTTCAAAATATTTAATTTATCTTTTTTAAACTTATTCAATTAATTTTATAAATAATTAATTACCATAACCCAATTTTACTTCTAAAGTAAAATAAGCTTCATTTTCATACTTGTTATATTCATATGTATAACCTGGTAGTGGTACAAGTTTCATTCTTACGTATGCTTTTCTATAACTTCAAAAATCTGATCATATATCAACAAATTCTACATCCATGTTTCATTTTTTAAGATCATCTTTCATAAGTTCTTGAACATCTATCACTATAATTTGTTTATCTAATTCATGTTTAAATTGATTTCTTAAACCTTTATTTGTTCTAAAACGTGACACTAATAATTTAATATCATTGTTGTAATATTTGCCAACATTTTCTCAAGTAGCTGTTTTTAGAACAATGTTAATATTTTTCATCTTTAGTTGTTTTTCAACATTAGTGTTATCTTCTCAGTGAAAACCTTGTTTTGGAACAATTGTTAAAACAATATCATATTTGTTATCAAAACCTTTTGTACCAGGAGCTTTATTTGAAGAAGTGATAATCTTGATGTCTTTTATTTCTGAATTGAATAGTTTTAATTTATCAGCAATTTTAGAGTAATTTATTTTATTATCATTTGTATTCTTTTCAATTAAACCAAGTTGTTTTAAAACTTCTACTTTGAATTTTTCACTATTAAAGTTGTAGTCAATTAAAAGTAATTGTTTTTTTTGATCAATATCACTAAAACTTAAAGGGGCATTCAATTTAATATTAACTTTTTCTGTTATAGTTTTATTTTCTTTTGTAAGATTAATTGCAATGTCTTTTAAATTAATTTCAATGTTAGGCAATGGAATACTTATAATAATTTCTTTATTTACTTTACTATTAGATAGTTCATTAAATGTAAAATAAATAAATTGTTTATCTACATAAAAGTCATTTTTATCTTTTAGTTTATATGTAATATTTTCATTATTTTTTTTAATTAATTTGTTAATAAAGTCATCTGTTTCAATATATTTAAATAGATGATCAATATTGCTTATTTTAATGATTTCATTATTATTGAAATAAATAATTTGTTTGTTAGTTAAATCAACTTGCTTAAAAGTTTTTGTTTTCTTGAAATCTAAATTATTTGATAAAGAAATTGTTGATGATTGTATATCATTATTTGATGTAGTAATAATTTTTTTATCTTTATTTAATAGATCTTCTAATAATTTTTTATCATTGTTTTTAAAAAGTTCATCAGTAGTTGTGATTAGACTAATATCCTTTTTTAAATCAATACTAAATTCATTATTTTCTTGTTCTTTTTCGTTATCTTTATTTTCTTCTTTTTTGTCTATATTATTTTTTTCTTTTTCATCATTAGTATCTGAATTTATGTTATTGTCTTTGTCATCTTTGTTTACAACATCATTATCATTTGGTATTTTTTCTTCATCAGGATTTCCAGATTTTTTATCTAAATTAATATCATCATTTTTTGGTTGATTAGTGTCAGGAGATTTTTTCTGTGTGTGAGTTGGTTTGTTCAAAGATAAAACAACTGCAGTTGGAATAGCTAATAATAAACCAATAGAAGAAATGCTAAGCAAAATCTTTTTTAATTTATTTTTCTTTTTCTTTTCCATTTTTATATCCCTTTCTAGAATATGAATAAAAGTATTAAATGATAAAATAGTGCAAATATTTTAAAAATTAATTTTTATTCATATTTCTTTTTTTTTAATTATCAACGCATAATAAAAACAATGCAAGAATTTAAAAAACTAAAAAACAAATAAATGTTTTCAAACATTAAAATGAAATTTATGCTTGCTTTATGGTGCTGTAGAGATTTTTGGAGGAACTAATTTTAGGGTATATCATGAATCACTTGATAACAACTATATTTATATAACATAATCTGTCATGAGATAGGGCAGTTAATTAATTTAATATTTGAGGTTAACTGTGAACATCTTTTTAATCATAATCTTCTTGAGTGTTGAATAAACACAAGTAAATTATTTTTGATAATGATTGGTGATTTGTAAAATAAACTTTTGTTTTTGTAATATTTATAATATTTCTATTTAGATTTTCTATTGTATTTATTTTATAGATTATTTTTTCTAATTTCATATGAATAATAAAAAATGTTACTAATTCATCAAGGTTATTTTTTCATGATTTAATAGTACACATATATTTTCTTCTCAAGTTTTTTCAAATGAGTCCAATGCTTTAAGTGCAGTATCATAACTTGGTAATTTATATTTTTTTAATATCACTCGTAAATGATGCAACATCTTTTGGGGATGCATGTTTAGTGGAATTTCTTATTTGATGAATAATACATTTTGAATGTGAACATTTGTAAATGCAGTTTTTAAAGCTTCTAATATTCCCTTAAAATTATCAAAACAAGTTAAAAGAACATCTTTAAGCATCTTATTTTAAAGTTCATCAAAAATTATTAATCATTGTTTAGATTATTCAGATTCAGCTATTCAAAAACATAAAATTTCTTTTTTTTCAACATTAACGCCAATTATTAAATAAACTGATTTTTCCTTGTTGACAGAATCTTCTTTAATTTTGAATCTAATTCCATTTATGTATATTTTTATTTTTCCTATTTGGGCTTTCAAAATATTTATATTGATTCAAAACAATTATTATTTAAGTTGTTAGACTGAACTTTATTTCAGGATAATCATTTTATTATTAAATATGTTTTGATTTCGAATTAAAATATAAATGATTTAAATAGTGGAGTAAAATATAAACATAAAAGAAAATGATAAAATGTATTTTTCTATAAAAGGTTATACAAATTACACAAATCTATCAAAAGATAGATTAACATGACTTATTGAATCCATAAACAATTCAATTTATTCTTTAAATTAGGATCAAAAAAATATAAACAAAAAAATAAAAATTGTTTTTTATATTAATAATAACCTATTTACCAGTGATAAAAATATTAATAAGTTAAATGTTAGTCATGTTGAAATAATAGATAATGGTATAGGATTCACTGATCAGAGATACAATTCTTTTTGTACACTTTATAAATCAAAAGAAAAAAAATGGATCAAACATATGTAATGGAAGAATTCAATATCTTGCCTTCAAAAAAATAAAAATTGAATCGATATATAATTAATCAAATACTCTTAAGAGAAGATGCTTTGAATTCCAAAAAGGAGATGAAAATATTTCTATCCAAAATCATACAATTAATGAAATAATGCAAAATACTGATAAAAAGCAAAGTATCTTTTTATCATTATGATGGTGCTCAGTTAGATATAGACAAAGATTTTTTAATAAACAAAATATCTTAAAATGTTTTTTATAAGCTACTTATATGCAAGGAAAAATTAATAAATATAACACTAATAGTAAATAATTTACAAGAAAATTCACAAGAAAATATTAATATAAATGAATTAATTAAAGAAAATTTTAAAATGCAACAACATTTTTTAAAAATAGAAAATTCTAATTTTAACATTAATATATTAGAAACAAATAGTAACATAGTTACTCATAGCAAATTACTTGGTTAAAAGTAAGATAATTGAATCAAAACAAGTTATTCTAAAGTATTATAATTATTATAATAATATTGATACTAATACAAAATATTGTGTGTTTATTGAGTCAGAAATAATCGATGATATTTATATTCCAAATGAAAGAAATATTTAATGATCATTATTAGATGACAACTTATTTGGTAATAAGGATGATTGGGAAAAACAGCTAATATCCAAAGTAATTAATTTAATAAAATTAAAAAACCTGATATTTTTAACGAAATTGAAAACGAAATGACAAATAGCATGGTTAACAAAATAGAGTCTTTAAATTTAAAAAGTTATAGTAAAAGTTTTTACACAGAGATAAAAAAGGCTTTAAAAAATAATAGTGACTTTATAACAAAAGATGAAATTTACAGGTTGAATGATTATATAGAAAATAAGTTAGTCTATCGATTTTTTGAAACTGATAGAAAATGAAAAAAATATCAGAGTTCTTTCCCAATAAGAGAAAAATAAAAATAAGTAAAAATAATATTCGTTCTAACCTTATTGAATTATTTGAAAATAAAGCTAATAAATGAAGTAAAGGAAATGAATGAAACATATGCTTGTTCAAACCAAGAAAATAAGAAGCGTTCAACTGAAAAAGAAATACACAATCTTATTATTTCACAAGGAACTAATGCAGATTGAAATGAAATAGATAATACTGGATTGTGACTAATTTCAAACGAGATGTTAGAGAGTCAATATATATCTTCAGATATTCCTTTAAAGAAAAATAATCTTGTAAACGTAAAAGATGAATATGAAAATATGAGGCCTTACATTTTTCTCTTTAAAAACAAATTAAATCACAACAAAGAATGTTTTCAAAATATGGTAAACAATATAGAACCAGGATATATTTATATTGTTGAGTTAAAAAGAATTGAAAGAAATAATTTAGAAAAACCAAAAAATGATCCAGTATCACAAATAATAAATTATATTAATAGAATTGAAACAATTGCTGCCAATAATACTAGAAAAATAAAGCTTGAACAAGATAAAAACCAATACATATTTAGAACTTTTATCATATGTGATATAGATGATAAATATCATAACAAATTAATTGAAAAAAGTTTTAGTTCATATAAGAATAAGAATTATTATGTAAAAATAGCAAATTTAAAAGAATTTAATGATCTATATGATTTTAGTGAAAAAAATTCTAAAGAAAATGAACAATGTAAGATAATAATGGAAGTATATAGTTATGAATATTTAATTGAAATGAATTTAATTAAATATAACGATCTTATAAAAGCATATGAAAAAGATTTAAATAAAAAAGGTGATATGTAATCTACATGATAATATTTTGATACCATATATTTATCTATTAAACGAATACTTAAAATTGTGTAGTATAAATATTAGTATTTTAACATCGAGTATTCACCTACCTTGTTAAACCAAAATAATGTATGTGTTTTTTTACGACATCATTTATTTGTCTAAATTTTCTAGTTTATCTTTTAATTCAAAATAAAAATTTAATAATGTCTTTAACACTATATTTTTTAAAACATTCTGTTTTTAGTAATATTTGAAGATATTCTTTATTTAATTTTAGTTCTTCTAAATTATTAATAAATATAACATTATTTTTTATGTTATATGCTCGATTAACATGTGAAGTGCAACACTCAAAAAAAGAGCCTGCACTTCATTTGTTTTGTTCCCTAACTGACATGTGAAGTGCAACACTTCAATGTTACATTAAACTCTCGACTTTGAAATATAAGTTGAGAGTTTTTTTGTTTTAAATATTTTCTTGATACATTTGGTAAGCTGTTTTATAACCAAACATTTTTCTTGGGATGTTGTTTACTTTTCATTCAAGAGTTTTTATTTTATCTTCACTTACTAAACTGAAGTCAGTTCCTTTTTTATATCATCTTCTAACTATCCCATTTATGTTCTCGTTGGACCCTCTTTGGAATGAAGAATAAGGTTGGCAATAATAAACTTTAAAGTTGAATTGTTTTGCAGTTATTCCCATCATTTGAAACTCTAACCCATTATCAACAGTGATGCTTTTTATTGGGAGTTTTTCATCTCGAATAATGGTATACATTTTAGCCATCATTGATCTAGCGTTCTTCCCTTTTATTTTTCTAATAATTGCCAACCTTGTTTTTCTTTCCACTAATGTCAATAAGTGGTAATAACCACTTTGCCTTTTACTAACTATTAGATCAGCTTCTCAATGTCCAAATTCTTTTCTATTGTTTATCTTTTCTGGTCTTAGACTATAAGGAATGCAGTATTTTCCATCAATTTTAGAAAATATACCTATTTTTCTTCTTTTTCCTTTAACATATTTTCTTCTTAAACAATCTCTTCTTTGTATCTTTCAAATCTTGCTATTGATTCATCTAAATACTTGCCTAGCACTTGGAACTTTAACTAACGGATAGTTTTCTTTTATTCAAAAAATTGTAGCTTCTACACCATGAGATTTAGGATTAAATTTTTGAATAAAAAGATCTGTGAAGTTTTTGTACTTCAACATAAAAAACATATGACAATTTGATTTTCTTCTAATGTATTTTTTGTGAGCAGTTGATGAATAATAAATCCCTGTTGAAGATGTGTTTCTTTTTAATTCTCTTGATATTGTTGATTTGTTTTTATTTAAGATTTTTGCAATCTTATTCATAGAATATTTTTCTTTATTTCAAAGAAAATAAATTAAGCATCTTTCTTCTTTTGTTAAATGTTTATAAGTTTTCATAAGCACTCCTAATATTCATTATCTTTTTATTAGTGAACACTTACAAACAAAACAAATGAAGTGCACACTCTTTTTTGAGTGTTGCACTTCACATGTCAATCGAGCAACATTTAACAAAAAAAGACACTTAATTTAGTTGCTTTGAAATAAAGAAAAATATTCAATGAATAAGATAGCAAAAATCTTAGTTAAAAATAAATCAACAATATCTAGGGAGTTGAAGAGAAATGCATCTTCAACTGAAATTTATTATTCGTTATTGCTCACAAAAAATACATTAGAAGAAAATCTAATTGTTATTTATTTTCTATGTTGAAATATAAAAACTTTACAGATCTTTTTATTCAAAAATTTAACCCAAAATCTCATGGTGTTGAGGGTACATTTTTTTGAATAAAGAAAAACTATCCATTAGTTAAAGTCCCAAGTGATAGACAAGTTTTTAGATGAATAAATAGTAAGATTTGAAAGACACAAAGAAGAGATTGTTTAAGAAGAAAATATATTAAAGAAAAAAGAAAAACAAGTATATTCTCTAAAATTAACGAAAAATGCTGCATTCCATATAGTTTAAGGTCACAAAAGATAAGTAACAGAAAAGGGTTTGGACTTTAAGAAACTGACCTAATAGTTAGCAAAAAGACGAAGTGGATATTATCATTTATTAACGTTAGTAGAAAAAAAACAAGGTTGACAATTATTAGAAAAATAAAAAGTAAAAATGATAGATCAATGATGGGTAAAATGTACACCATCACTAGAGATTAAAAGTTTCCAATCAAAACCACATTGATAAAGGATTATAGTTTAAAATAATGGGTATAACAACAAAACAATTAAACTTTAAAGTTTATTATTGCCAACATTATTCTTCATTCCAAGGATGCACTAATGAAAATATAAATGGGTTAGTTAGAAGATGATATAAAAAAGGAACTTATTTCAATTTGGTAAGCGAAGACAAAATAAGAATTCTTGAACGAAAAGTAAATAACATACCAAGAAAATTTTTGGTTATAAAACATCTTATGAAATGTACCAAGAAAATATTTAAAAAACTTTCAACTTATATCATAAAATCGAAAGTTTAATGTAACATTGAGTGTTGGACTTCACATATCAGTTAGGGAAATAACTACAATAATGAAAAAATTAAAGAAAAGTTAAGTTTAATATCTCCAATGATGTTATAATAAATAACATCAAAATTGCTTCTCATTTTTTAACATCATAGTTTATCCTTTTTTATATGACATGTTTATTTTTATATTTGAATATTTTGTGCAAAAACATAATATATTAGTTTTGTTTAATCATATCAATAAATAAAATTAATTGTGTAAGTCATAAACTATGTTGTATTTTTTGCATTTAATTTGTTCATCTCTCTTTTTTAGTGATTCCATAATAAATCTGTTTGGGTTTTTTATGAATTCACGCTCGATTGACATGTGAAGTGCAACACTCAAAAAAGAGTGTGCACTTCATTTGTTTTGTTTGTAAGTGTTCACTAATAAAAAGATAATGAATATTAGGAGTGCTTATGAAAACTTATAAACATTTAACAAAAGAAGAAAGATGCTTAATTTATTTTCTTTGAAATAAAGAAAAATATTCTATGAATAAGATTGCAAAAATCTTAAATAAAAACAAATCAACAATATCAAGAGAATTAAAAAGAAACACATCTTCAACAGGGATTTATTATTCATCAACTGCTCACAAAAAATACATTAGAAGAAAATCAAATTGTCATATGTTTTTTATGTTGAAGTACAAAAACTTCACAGATCTTTTTATTCAAAAATTTAATCCTAAATCTCATGGTGTAGAAGCTACAATTTTTTGAATAAAAGAAAACTATCCGTTAGTTAAAGTTCCAAGTGCTAGGCAAGTATTTAGATGAATCAATAGCAAGATTTGAAAGATACAAAGAAGAGATTGTTTAAGAAGAAAATATGTTAAAGGAAAAAGAAGAAAAATAGGTATATTTTCTAAAATTGATGGAAAATACTGCATTCCTTATAGTCTAAGACCAGAAAAGATAAACAATAGAAAAGAATTTGGACATTGAGAAGCTGATCTAATAGTTAGTAAAAGGCAAAGTGGTTATTACCACTTATTGACATTAGTGGAAAGAAAAACAAGGTTGGCAATTATTAGAAAAATAAAAGGGAAGAACGCTAGATCAATGATGGCTAAAATGTATACCATTATTCGAGATGAAAAACTCCCAATAAAAAGCATCACTGTTGATAATGGGTTAGAGTTTCAAATGATGGGAATAACTGCAAAACAATTCAACTTTAAAGTTTATTATTGCCAACCTTATTCTTCATTCCAAAGAGGGTCCAACGAGAACATAAATGGGATAGTTAGAAGATGATATAAAAAAGGAACTGACTTCAGTTTAGTAAGTGAAGATAAAATAAAAACTCTTGAATGAAAAGTAAACAACATCCCAAGAAAAATGTTTGGTTATAAAACAGCTTACCAAATGTATCAAGAAAATATTTAAAACAAAAAAACTCTCAACTTATATTTCAAAGTCGAGAGTTTAATGTAACATTGAAGTGTTGCACTTCACATGTCAGTTAGGGGTGATTCCATAATAAATCTGTTTGGGTTTTTTATGAATTCACTATAATCTGCTCAAACTATATAATCGCGGTTTTGATTAAGTATTTCAGGTATTTGATATTGTGCATTGCTATCAACTAATCGCAAGTTATCACACATAACACATATCAATCCATTTACTCTATTGTTTTTTCAATCCCTCAGTGATGCTGATATCTCATTATATATTCAACCACTTTTTAAAAAGCTACCTTTTGTATAGGAAATTTTTTCTTTATTATCGTTTAATAGATCTCATGTAAGCAACAAAATAGTACATGATGATCCAGAAATTCTATCATGAAGATAATTTCATATAGTTTCGTCAGAAAACATACTTTTATCTTCATTTTCCGAATAATTAATTATTTCATCCATTAGAAGCACACTTTTTTTTACTTCGTTTTTTGAATGTTCATTTCTATAATCATGAGAATATGATAAAAAACATGTTATTTTTTCCATGAAAACTCCCTTAATTTTCTAGCATAAAAATATGCAAATATGTTACTAAATTATGTAACTTAAATTATATTAAATCTATATATATACATTATTTAATAAATATAAGTGAAATTATTTTAAATAATGTAAGAAAAAATAATTGATGCTATAGGAATAGATATGATAGGAATTCATATTAATGATAGAAAAGATTTTAAAGATTTTAAGATACTAAATTTGTTGGTTTTTTTAAGAGATTGAAAGTTAAATGATAAAATTTCTTCATAAATATTAATATCTTTATTTGATTTTTTATTATTGATAATTTTATCAATATCTATCTTTGATTTTTGATTATAAATAAATACAAACATTCTTTCATTTCTTAAATTCACTAAATTAGAAAAAAATAGACAAACAATAATTAGAAACAAAGTATAACTCATAATAATTTTTGAATTTTTTATCAAATTTAGTGAAAATATTAATGGAACAAATATTGAAATAATACTTGTTGATATAGCTATCAATGTATAACCAATATTTGAAAGTCTTTTAATAGTATTTTGTAAATTATTTAAATTATTAATATGAATATCTATAATTTTATCCACGTTTAGCATTACTCCTCCAAAAAATATACTTTTGAATTTATATTAATATTATTTTTATCCTCCTACTTTTTATTTAATATAAAATAATTTTATATGTGTTGACATATTTTTCTAGAAATAAAGAATTAAAATTTATAAATTACTTTAAAATTATTTTATTCATTAAAACAAAATAATAAGATTGTTAAATATAAGTGATTTTATCACCTACTTTTAAGAGGAATAAGTTAATTCTATAACAGTATCTCCTCATTTTTTAAACATATTTTTTTATTCCTTGCCTATCAATTTAAGTTCACGTCTTTTTAGTTCCTTTTCTTTCTCATTTAGATAAGATTTTTCTTGTCTAATATTCTTCTTATAGTCATAGTTTGACTCTTAAGTTTTCGCCTTTCTCTTTTTAATTTTAAAAATTGATTTTGGAATATTTCTTCTTCATAAACTTCAATTAGATCGTTATCAACTTCTTCAAAGTAAAATCTTTTGTTATCTATAACCGTGAACAGTTTATTTGTTATCGTGTCGATGTAAAGTCTTACAAAGTTTCTTATTGTACATTTTCTGCAATCTTCTGTTATTAGACCCAATCTTTTGTTTTCAAATGCAATGTTGAAACCTTTATGGACTTTGCATTATTTAGTTATGCAGAATGCCTTATCAATTCTTTTTTTCAGAAACCTTTGTGAATGCTTTTTCTTTGTGAGTAGAAGTTTTTGAAAATTGCGTTTTGTAAGTCTCAATTATTTTTTCAACATTCTTTTCAAAGTCTTCACATGACTTCATGTTGTTTATGTAAAAGTAGTAAGGGTAAAAATCTTGTGCGCTTCTGAGAGATCTTTCAACATTAACTTTGGATGCTGGTTCATTTTTCGATTCAACTTCAATATCTAAATTGTTTAAACATTGTGTCATATTTGTTTTTGAGTTGTGAGATCAGAATGTTGTTCTTTTGTCTGTTTTAATTAAACCCAGATAACCATGAGTTTTGAATAGGTTTTTCAATAGTTTTGTATAACCAACATTTGTTTCTTCTTTTTCTATAGTTGTTGCAAGTAACATTACAGTTCCTGTATCAACCGCATAATAGATAAAATATTTTTCATTGTTTAATCATTTATGGACAAAAGCATCAATTTTGACAATCTCACCAAACTCACAATCGTGTTTCACATACTGTATTCTTTTAGAGTTATTCTTTTCTAAAAAATCATCATATTTAAAGTTTAAATCTATTAGTTGTTTAGTTATTTCATCCACTTTGTTTAGCTCTAAGTCCCTAATTAGTTTCTTTATTTTTCTTTTGTTTTTCTTTTTGTGTTTTTAGTGATTAAGAAACTGTTATTTAATATTTGTTGACAGTTGAAAAACTTATATCAAAGTTTCCTTCAATATACTGTTCAAAAATAGTTTGTGTGGCATTTTATAGTTTGTGTTGTCTATAGATGAATTGTTTTTCTCAATGATAATGTATAAATACAATATATTTTTTTATGTTTTTACAAATTGATTTTTGGTTACAGTATCTTTATTTGCAGTTTTCACAGAAGAAATTTTTATCTTTATAATTTTCTATACATATCACACTTTGTTTTATTGATTTGTACAAATTAACAAAATGTTTTTTAGCTGATTAATTTTTTGTTTTTTTATATGATCTTCTACCTTGATAAGAATTAATAATTTAAATGTTTCATATTTAATTATTTTTTTCAAATATTTTATCTCCCTATTGTAATAATTAGATCATCTTAACTTCTATAAACAAATTTATAAAGTGGGTAAAATCACTTGAACTAACGCACTTAAACCTACATTTCTTGAAAACGAATAATTATTCTATAATTTTATGCTCTATTCATAATAGATAAATTAAAGATTATGAATGTTCAATAAGTAGAAAAATTTAATTAATTTAATGTCTGCATTATCTAATGATAAGTTATTTTTTTAAAATATCATTTTAACTCAAATGTAAATAAAAATAATAATATAGAATTTTCTATTATAATTGCTTCAATTATTGTGGACAAGTTAAATTTTATAAACATGTTTTATAAGCGCGACACGAGAAACAATAAATAAAGATATAAATGTTATAATTGTAATAAAAAGATATTCAAATCTACTACACAACCTACATTAAATCATTTACACAAATACCATTATAATAAACTTAAATTGTTTATTAATGTTCCATTAATAATTTATCATTAAAAAAGATTTCTAAAATTTGTAATATTTTGCTTTCTTGTACTTTTAATCGAAGATATAAAATTACTATTTACCTAACAAATAAGCAATCAAATCAATTTGTTAGCATTTCAATTGAAGTTGGTAAAATTTATTTTTAAATTCTAAAAAATAAGATTTCAAAAATACAATTGCTAAAAAATCAAGAATACACGGTTATCTACAAAACCTAGAAGATTAAGTTGGCTTAAGTAAAGATAAATATTTATAACTACTGCTATTTATAGAGTAAAAAATATTTTAGTTAATTTTATCATGTTTGATAAAATGAATATGCAAATTCTATATAATAATTATAAAAAAAATAATAACAGATAGTGTAGAGTTTATATTTAATTTAGAAAACAAATTTTAGTTATGAATTAAAATTTTATCTAAACATAATTCTAATAATATGATTGGAAAAATGTCTATAATAGAAAAAGATAATTGAGTTAGATATCATATTCAAAATATAAATAATTTTCATAACCTAATAAAATATATAATAAATAATAAGTTTAAATGTCTAAGTTTAAATTATTTAGTTCAATACATGAGTTGAGTTAAAAGATTAAGATTAAATATGAATTAGCCTATTTAATGATTGACAAATTAGTAATGAATACAATGTAGAGGTATATATTATGAACGAAACTAAACAAAAGGTAATTATTGGAAATTCAATAGATTTATCAATGATAAAAGATAAAAGCATTGATTTAATAATTACATCCCCACCTTATCCAATGATCTCAATGTGAGATGAAACTTTTAATATTCTGAATGGTGAAATATCAAAAAAACTAATCAATGATGAACCAAAAAAAGCTTTTGAATTAATGCATGTTGAATTAGATAAAATTTATATTGAAGCAATAAAAAAACTTAAAGATGATGGTATAGTTGTTATTAATATCGGTGATGCAACAAGAACGTGCAAAAATAATTTTTCTTTATATCCTAACGGCTCGAGAACTATAGAATTTTTTACAAAAAATGGATTTAATTTATTACCATCAATAATTTGAAATAAACCAACAAACTCACCTAATAAATTTATGGGTTCAGGTATGTTGCCTGTTGGTGCATATAATACATTAGAATTTGAACATATATTAATTTTTAAAAAATCAAAAAGAGAATTTTGCTCAAGAGAGCAAAAAAATAATAGAAATGAATCTGCATTTTTTTGAAACGAAAGAAACATTTGATGTAACAATATTTGAAATTTCGTAGGTGAAAAACAAAAAAACAAAAATGATGCAAGAGAAAGAAATGGTGCATTTCCTTTAGAGTTACCTTATAGAATAGTTTCCATGTGAACATGTAAAAATGACACTGTTTTAGATATTTTTGGCGGAACAGGAACAACATTACTTGCTTGTGCTGCATTAAAGAGAAATGGTATCACCGTTGAGATGCAAAAGGAATTTAAAAATGATATAAATGATAGGCTTATTAATGCAAGGGAAATATTAAATAAAAAAAATAAGGATAGATTAAAAAATCAAATAAACTTTGTTGATGATAGAATTTCCAAAGGAAAAGAAATTAAATATGTAAACAATTATTATAATATTCCTGTTATAACAAAACAAGAGATTAATATAAAGCTTCCGTATATTAATAAAATTCATTTAAAATACGATAATGAAAAAGAATCTGAAATAATTGTCAAATATGAAGATTAAATAATATTTTTTCCATTTAATGTGATTTCTATGACATATTCATCTTTTTTAGATGAATCTAAAACACAAAAATAAACATTACTTGGAATGTTAACTAAATTATTTCTCCTTGATCTTAAATTTTTACCAGCGCTAGAATTTCCAGTTTTAACTTGCAATAGTATTTCTACATCATTATTTTTATCTATATATTTTCAATCAATCCCAATTGATTCCTCTTTGGGATCTGATTTAACAATTTTGCTATTATCAAAACGAATCTTTGGATAATTATTTTTTAGTATAAGTTTTGCACAATATGAAGCAACTGGTTGTTCTAACATCATGCCATTATAAGTTTTTTGTATTATTAAATCATCAACTCAATCTTGTATCAATTCTAATGTTATCTTAGGAAATAGTTCTTCCTTAAATTTTAAAAATAAATTATATATGTTGATAGCAGCTTCTCTCCTAACTTCCTCACCTGTTTTTGGACAACATTCCTTAAAATCTTTTAGTACATTATTTAAAGAATTATAATATTTCGATCAATCATTAACATGTGGTATATGTTCTATATTTTTTTTATTTCAATCATAAATAAAATCATTAAAAATTTCAGATAATTGGCCAACTCTTTTTGGTCTAGTTGAATTTGTGATACTATTCAATAAATTTATAAATGGAGAAACATAAAGATCGAATTTTTTTATGTTTTCTTTACTAGTTAATTTTATTAATTCTTTTTTATTTATTTTTTGCATATTTGCCTCTATTTAAACTATTTCTATTATAATAAACTACCAAACTAATTAAATTAGTTTTTGTTTTTTTAAATTTTTATACAAATAGAGATACATGTATCAAAATAATATTATTTTATAATCATTTTTAAAGTTATTCCATTCTTTAAACGCGGACATGAAATTTGAACAATAATACAAATTTCATTTATTTTATTTACAAATTTAATTTATATTGATTTGGAGTCATCAAGTTTAATTTCTTCTGGATTCTCCAATTGCCATAATAGTTAATGAACTAATAAATATGATTTTGTAGATAATCTTTTGTTGATGAAATGTACGTTACATCAGTAGCATAAATTTCAAAGGCATGATCAACATAATCATAATTATGCAAAACAATATATTAACAAATATGTTTAGATTTTTTGCTTATTTCAATTTACGAGGTTTATGAATGTTGCATTTTAAACAGTTTTCATTTATTGTACAAATTTGTCAATATGAATATCTTGCCTCATAATATCAAACGCAACACAGAAAATCATAAATACAAATATCAGAAAGATTACAAAAACAAAAGGCGCTTTTACAAACACCAATCGCTGTCAAAAAAAATAATTTACACATGTTTAATTAAGAATCAAAAGGATTGTTGTTAATGAATACTTCATAACTGGTCTCAAACATTAAATCAACTAACTATCTTATTTCCTTATAGATTATTTGATATAAAGTAGATATTATTAAGCTATTTAAAAGATACTCGATTGACATGTGAAGTGCAACACTCAAAAAAGAGTGTGCACTTCATTTGTTTTGTTTGTAAGTGTTCACTAATAAAAAGATAATGAATATTAGGAGTGCTTATGAAAACTTATAAACATTTAACAAAAGAAGAAAGATGCTTAATTTATTTTTTTTGAAATAAAGAAAAATATTCTATGAATAAGATTGCAAAAATCTTAAATAAAAACAAATCAACAATATCAAGAGAGTTGAAGAGAAACACATCTTCAACAGGAATTTATTATTCATCATCTGCTCACAAAAAATACATTAGAAGAAAATCAAATTGTCATATGTTTTTTATGTTGAAGTACAAAAACTTCACAGATCTTTTTATTCAAAAATTTAATCCTAAATCTCATGGTGTAGAAGCTACAATTTTTTGAATAAAAGAAAACTATCCATTAGTTAAAGTTCCAAGTGCTAGGCAAGTATTTAGATGAATCAATAGCAAGATTTGAAAGATACAAAGAAGAGATTGTTTAAGAAGAAAATATGTTAAAGGAAAAAGAAGAAAAATAGGTATATTTTCTAAAATTGATGGAAAATACTGCATTCCTTATAGTCTAAGACCAGAAAAGATAAACAAAAGAAAAGAATTTGGACATTGAGAAGCTGATCTAATAGTTAGTAAAAGGCAAAGTGGTTATTACCACTTATTAACATTAGTAGAAAGAAAAACAAGGTTGGCAATTATTAGAAAAATAAAAGGTAAAAACGCTAGATCAATGATGGCTAAAATGTATACCATTATTCGAGATGAAAAACTCCCAATAAAAAGCATCACTGTTGATAAAGGGTTAGAGTTTCAAATGATGGGAATAACTGCAAAACAATTCAACTTTAAAGTTTATTATTGCCAACCTTATTCTTCATTCCAAAGAGGGTCCAACGAGAACATAAATGGGATAGTTAGAAGATGATATAAAAAAGGAACTGACTTCAGTTTAGTAAGTGAAGATAAAATAAAAACTCTTGAATGAAAAGTAAACAACATCCCAAGAAAAATGTTTGGTTATAAAACAGCTTACCAAATGTATCAAGAAAATATTTAAAACAAAAAAACTCTCAACTTATATTTCAAAGTCGAGAGTTTAATGTAACATTGAAGTGTTGCACTTCACATGTCAGTTAGGGAACTCTCAACTTACATTTCAAAGTCGAGAGTTTAATGTAACATTAAAGTGTTGCACTTCACATGTCAGTTAGGGATAGATTATGTGATATAAAATAGTTGTTATCAAGTGACCAAAAAGATAACCTAAAAAACGAGTTTCTTCAAAAATTGCTACACTATAAAAAGTACTATAAGTATGTAGAAAATACAAGAAAGCAAAATTTTATAATTTTAATTAATGTTTAATTTTATGCAAAACTTATTTTTCTTTTAATTTGTTTTCTAACTCTTTTATTTCTTTATTTAATGCTTCTATTTCATTTTTTATATCTAATATTTTCATTTTTTCTTTTTCTTTTTTTATTTCTGTTTCAATTTTAGTTTTTTTGATTTCTAACTTACTTTCTTCCTTTTTCATTTGATTTTTAGATGCTACAGATTCTTTTTTGCTTTTTTTAATGTTTTGATCAACAAATGCAGCTATAATTATTCCTATTAACGCTATGATAACAAAAATTGATAAAATTTCCATATTAATCTCTCCAAATTATTCTTTATTTTTTTCTAATTTCTCTAACTCTTCATTTAGGGATTTTATTTTATTTTTTAGTTCATCAATTTTTTTTAATCCTTTTTCTTCTTCAATTGCAACAAGAATTTTTGTTTTATCAAGTTCAATTTTATGTTGTTCCTTTTTCATTTCTTTTGCAAGATAATCATATTCTTTGCTTTTTTTCTTATTTCTAAAAATAACAAAAATTCCAATTGATAGAATCATTATGAATAAAATTATAAATATTAAGATTATAATCATGAGCAATTTCCAAACTAGTAATTATATTTATTAAAATATAATTTTAACAAAAGAGAATTCTATTAAGTTATTAAAGTAGTTAATTTAATAAAATATCATTAAAAATAGATCAAAGGAATTGCAATTTTATCTACTAAAAAAGAAATATTATTTAAATAATATGTTTTTAAATGATAATTTTTACTTTTTTAAGGTTTAATGGTATTAAACAAAAATTAATTTATTATAATTTTGATAATTTATTTGAAAAAATAATATTAAAAACATAAATTAAATAAAAACAAATATTTGAAAGTGATAAAAAAATAATAGAATATACTAAAGTTTATAATTAATCAGAAAAAACAAATATTTATTCTTGAAAAGATAACTTTCTAAATTTAATTGATTATGGTTTAATTTTATTCAGAGACAATACAAGAATAATAAAATTCATAAAAGGTACTTGTTTATTTTCAAATTTTGGAATAGTGTTTTTGAAATTAAAAAATAATAATGAAAAATTTTATTTCTATTTATTACAATCACCAAAAATTAAAAATTTATGGTATTCAAAGCACTTTAAATTAATTCGAAAATATAATTTTATTTTTACCACTGATGCTAATGAACAAATAAAAATAAGTAAGTTTTTATCACTTTTAGACAAGTCTGTATAATTATCACAGAAAAATGTTGATAATTTAAAACAAAAAACTATTCTATATTAATGAAAAATGTTTGCATAAATAATATAATGAATAAAATACAATCATCTCAATTGTTAGAATGTTACCTATAATACTTTATTGTTATATTAAATGTTTGATTCACAAATGAAGTGTAGACTTTTTTTGAGTGTTGCACTTCACATGTCAGTTAGTTGAATGTGACATATTTAAACAAAAAAGCACCCATTTTTTTAAAGATTTATACTTTCATCTTAATTAATAATTTAAAAAATGATATTTAGTAATCAGCGATATAACCCATACATTCTGTTAAGCATGATTCAAATTCAATTGTTCCATCATCTGATTCACTTATAACATGACATATTTCGTGTAGAAGTGTCGAGATTAATTCTTTTTTATTGTTAAGACATTTTCTAACAATCTCAATTTGCATTCCATTAGTGATTCCTTTTGCACTGGGATGGTCTTCAATTACTATAAAATTTATCTTGTTATATAAAATTTTAAATTTTTTTCATTTTAAAGATAAATTCTTTAAGTAATAAATAGCATCATCTCAATTATTACTTTCTTCAGTATTAAAATCTCATTCTTTTATTTCTTGTGTTTCATATGAAGATGTGAAATCATAAATAAACTTATTGATAGTGTATATACCCCTATTTTCTAAAGCTATATAATCCTTATTATTTAAGTAGCATAATTCATAACCTTCATCTTTTGCATATGATTCAAAAACTGCATTTTGTTTATCGTTATTATTGAAAATAATAATTTTTTTATCTATATTCTTAAGAACGAATTCTTTAACATCTATAAAATTTCATTCGCTATTATTATTATCATTTCTGGAATCATATATTGAGTTTATAACTTTTAGAAAGTATGGGTCTTTTTTGTCCAAACTCCTTATTATTTTAACTATAGAGTCTGAATATCCATCTCTTGAAATAAATGTTCTTTCTCTATTTAGGGATTTTAAAAACCTTTTATTAGGTTTATTTATATTATAGGAAAATATTAATCCTGCATCTTCTGAAACTTGCATATTATTGTAAAATATTTTAGAAATATTATTATTTAAGTTTAATATTAAGTCTCCATAATTTGAATTAATTTTATACAAATTAGGCGAAAAAAAAGTAAAAAAAGAAGTAAATTCATTATATTCATCTAAAGATATGTCATTTATGGTGATTGTAGTTCCTATAAAGTCATCATTACTATTTTTTTTAGATATATGTATAGTTTCAATATTTTCATCAATTCCTTGCTTGTTATTTAAAACAGGAGTAAAAATTCCTTTATTGCTTTGAATTGTAATTCTTTTATTATTTCTAAACAATACAGCAATAGAATCTTTAAGTCCTATTCCAAATTTTCCAATCATATTATCACTATTTATCTTCTCTACATTTTCATTTTGTACAAAATCATCAGTTTTTATACCCCTACCAAAATCTACTATTTTTAGTTCATTATTTTGGTATGTTATCTTAGGATAAGAATCTAAATTACATAGTACTGTTTCATCTAGTGCATTAGCATATAATTCCCTTAAAGCCATTGGAACAGTTCAATTTTCTAAAATTTTTTTAATGTTTATATCTATCAATTGGTCTTTCATTTACTAAACCTCAATTTTAATATATTACATTTAATATATAACAAAAAATTTAAACTAAGGTATTAAGAACTAAACTAAGGCATTAAAATTGGTCAAAACTATTCTGATAATTTTTATTATATACTATTGAAAATAACCAATTTATTTTTTATTAAATTCTTTCATTGTTGTTGTCAGTTCCAAGTGATTTTGTCCACTTTATGAATTTGTTTAAAAAGATTAAGATTTTTAAATTATTTGGAATGAAAAATGAAACATTTAGAAAAATAACTAAATATAAAAATTTTAAATTATGAATATTTGGAAAGATAGAAGAGCTTATAAAAAATAAGAAATTATCAGCTAAAAGACTTTCGTTAATTTGTAACAAATCAGTAAAATAATGTAATAGACATATATAAAGTTATGGAGAGAAAAATTTCATCTATCAACACTAAAATAAAAAAATGTAAGTAAAAAACCATTTGTAAAAACATAAAAAAATATTGTAGATCTATATATTAACATTCAAGAAAAATTAATTCATCTAGAGATAACACAAACTATAGAATGTCTCACAAATTGTTTTACAACCAATATATCAAAGATAACTTTGATATAAGTTTTTCATCTATTAACAAAATACTAAATGAAAATTCTTTAATAACTAAAAAATATTAAAAGAAAAACAAGAAGAAAAATTATAAATGTTGTTAGAAGTCTAGAACCAAACAATACAGATAAAACAAAAAAACAATTAGTAGAACTAGACTTTAAATATGATGACTTTTTAGATGCATGTTTTAGTTCACATGGATATGGTATCAAAACAAAACATACTATGTATATATACTTAAAAAAGTATTAGTTCACATGGATATGGTATCAAAACAAAACTCTTATAGCAAGTTCCGTTTTCTTGTGAAAGTTTTAGTTCACATGGATATGGTATCAAAACAAAACTATAGATAATCTTATTTATGACTTGGAATAGTTTTAGTTCACATGGATATGGTATCAAAACAAAACACTAAATCATATGATACATTTCCACATGCTGTTTTAGTTCACATGGATATGGTATCAAAACAAAACTAAAGAGGTTTTTAAAATGACTATTAAACAGTTTTAGTTCACATGGATATGGTATCAAAACAAAACCTACATTAAATGAAGCTTAAAACATATCGATGTTTTAGTTCACATGGATATGGTATCAAAACAAAACATTAACTTAATAATGTAGTAATTACAATATGTTTTAGTTCACATGGATATGGTATCAAAACAAAACCACAAGACCCAAGCACAACACAATGTTTGGGTTTTAGTTCACATGGATATGGTATCAAAACAAAACAATTGTATTTTCAATATTTATATTTGTTTCGTTTTAGTTCACATGGATATGGTATCAAAACAAAACAATTGTATTATCAATATTTATATTTGTTTCGTTGCTCGATTGACATGTGAAGTGCAACACTCAAAAAAGAGTGTGCACTTCATTTGTTTTGTTTGTAAGTGTTCACTAATAAAAAGATAATGAATATTAGGAGTGCTTATGAAAACTTATAAACATTTAACAAAAGAAGAAAGATGCTTAATTTATTTTCTTTGAAATAAAGAAAAATATTCTATGAATAAGATTGCAAAAATCTTAAATAAAAACAAATCAACAATATCAAGAGAATTAAAAAGAAACACATCTTCAACAGAGATTTATTATTCATCAACTGCTCACAAAAAATACATTAGAAGAAAATCAAATTGTCATATGTTTTTTATGTTGAAGTACAAAAACTTCACAGATCTTTTTATTCAAAAATTTAATCCTAAATCTCATGGTGTAGAAGCTACAATTTTTTGAATAAAAGAAAACTATCCGTTAGTTAAAGTTCCAAGTGCTAGGCAAGTATTTAGATGAATCAATAGCAAGATTTGAAAGATACAAAGAAGAGATTGTTTAAGAAGAAAATATGTTAAAGGAAAAAGAAGAAAAATAGGTATATTTTCTAAAATTGATGGAAAATACTGCATTCCTTATAGTCTAAGACCAGAAAAGATAAACAATAGAAAAGAATTTGGACATTGAGAAGCTGATCTAATAGTTAGTAAAAGGCAAAGTGGTTATTACCACTTATTGACATTAGTGGAAAGAAAAACAAGGTTGGCAATTATTAGAAAAATAAAAGGGAAGAACGCTAGATCAATGATGGCTAAAATGTATACCATTATTCGAGATGAAAAACTCCCAATAAAAAGCATCACTGTTGATAATGGGTTAGAGTTTCAAATGATGGGAATAACTGCAAAACAATTCAACTTTAAAGTTTATTATTGCCAACCTTATTCTTCATTCCAAAGAGGGTCCAACGAGAACATAAATGGGATAGTTAGAAGATGATATAAAAAAGGAACTGACTTCAGTTTAGTAAGTGAAGATAAAATAAAAACTCTTGAATGAAAAGTAAACAACATCCCAAGAAAAATGTTTGGTTATAAAACAGCTTACCAAATGTATCAAGAAAATATTTAAAACAAAAAAACTCTCAACTTATATTTCAAAGTCGAGAGTTTAATGTAACATTGAAGTGTTGCACTTCACATGTCAGTTAGGGAACAAAACAATTGTATTATCAATATTTATATTTGTTTCGTTTTAGTTCACATGGATATGGTATCAAAACAAAACAACTGAACTGATATATTGTTGATATTGAGAGTTTTAGTTCACATGGATATGGTATCAAAACAAAACGTTAATACATAAAACAGAAAGTAAAAAAGAGTTTTAGTTCACATGGATATGGTATCAAAACAAAACTAACGGGAGTGAATTATTATAAATTCTTTAGTTTTAGTTCACATGGATATGGTATCAAAACAAAACTGAAATTGATAAACTCATACCAATGATATTGTTTTAGTTCACATGGATATGGTATCAAAACAAAACTATTACATAAATCATATAGAATATTCACCAGTTTTAGTTCACATGGATATGGTATCAAAACAAAACGGTACATTTATTAACATGGAAACTCCAGTGGTTTTAGTTCACATGGATATGGTATCAAAACAAAACTTCAATTTGTTCAGATGAGCATAATAATGAGTTTTAGTTCACATGGATATGGTATCAAAACAAAACGATAAAAAATTACTTGCCAGCACATTTATTGTTTTAGTTCACATGGATATGGTATCAAAACAAAACTCTGTTAATGATTATGAACAGAAAGACTCTGTTTTAGTTCACATGGATATGGTATCAAAACAAAACAACTTAACAACTATATAATAACTTAACAATGTTTTAGTTCACATGGATATGGTATCAAAACAAAACATAATGACGATTTAGATTTTTGCGAATTAAGTTTTAGTTCACATGGATATGGTATCAAAACAAAACTAAAAATCAAAGTAGTAGAGATAAATACAAGTTTTAGTTCACATGGATATGGTATCAAAACAAAACTCTAACATAAATCATTTCTTTAAACTCATCGTTTTAGTTCACATGGATATGGTATCAAAACAAAACCTTAGCACGTGTGAATGTACCACAAGCAAAGTTTTAGTTCACATGGATATGGTATCAAAACAAAACCAATGTTATAACAAAATTAATTTTTTTACTGTTTTAGTTCACATGGATATGGTATCAAAACAAAACAATTAATAGGGTAATGCTTATGTATTTTGAGTTTTAGTTCACATGGATATGGTATCAAAACAAAACTTGAATAGTTCATATGGTAAACATGCAACAGTTTTAGTTCACATGGATATGGTATCAAAACAAAACATAAGAAAGTTAGTCAAAGAGGAGGAATTAGTTTTAGTTCACATGGATATGGTATCAAAACAAAACTTGTGAAATGACACCAGGCAAGATTATCGAGTTTTAGTTCACATGGATATGGTATCAAAACAAAACAATAACTTAATAATGTAGCAATTACAACATGTTTTAGTTCACATGGATATGGTATCAAAACAAAACAAACATTAAAACAATAAACAAAATTAAAAGGTTTTAGTTCACATGGATATGGTATCAAAACAAAACCAATGTAGTAATTACACACTCAACAATTAGGTTTTAGTTCACATGGATATGGTATCAAAACAAAACTAGGGGCGTAAAATAAAATGTTATATATGAGTTTTAGTTCACATGGATATGGTATCAAAACAAAACAGTATTTACAAGACGCTATAAAAGAAATAGGTTTTAGTTCACATGGATATGGTATCAAAACAAAACATTATTAGGTTTGTTATGATTAGGTTTATTGTTTTAGTTCACATGGATATGGTATCAAAACAAAACTAATGGCTTTAAATTTTTCAAAATTTGGGGGTTTTAGTTCACATGGATATGGTATCAAAACAAAACTTATACTGTAGCAGGTTAAAGCTTGCTATTGTTTTAGTTCACATGGATATGGTATCAAAACAAAACTAAACTTATCGCGATAAGATGCACTTTTTTGTTTTAGTTCACATGGATATGGTATCAAAACAAAACCAAAATGCATTTTTTCACTTTTTCAAAAAAGTTTTAGTTCACATGGATATGGTATCAAAACAAAACACACTTATTTTTTTTTGTTTTTTTTCTAAAGTTTTAGTTCACATGGATATGGTATCAAAACAAAACCAATGAAGTAGAAAGAAAGATAAAGAAAATGTTTTAGTTCACATGGATATGGTATCAAAACAAAACTGGTGTATCTGTTTCTGCTTATGATGTTTCGTTTTAGTTCACATGGATATGGTATCAAAACAAAACTGTTACCGCTACAAATACAAGTGAAGAACCGTTTTAGTTCACATGGATATGGTATCAAAACAAAACTTTATACAACAAGAAAAGAGATAACAAGAAGTTTTAGTTCACATGGATATGGTATCAAAACAAAACAATATCATTTTTATTTACCTCTTAAATTGTGTTTTAGTTCACATGGATATGGTATCAAAACAAAACTTAAAAGCTTTATAGTACAATAAATATTTAGTTTTAGTTCACATGGATATGGTATCAAAACAAAACGTGTACGCACGGTTACGTTCTATCAAAGTAGTTTTAGTTCACATGGATATGGTATCAAAACAAAACTTTGCTGACTTTGAAACTGTAACTACTGAAGTTTTAGTTCACATGGATATGGTATCAAAACAAAACTTGGTAGATCACACAAGAAAAATAACTTATGTTTTAGTTCACATGGATATGGTATCAAAACAAAACTTCATATTGAATGTATAGTCAGTAATTTCCGTTTTAGTTCACATGGATATGGTATCAAAACAAAACTCAGAGAGGAAAAAACCAAATTTGGTGAAAGTTTTAGTTCACATGGATATGGTATCAAAACAAAACTGCTCCTTGATCTAAATCTTGCATGCAAAAGTTTTAGTTCACATGGATATGGTATCAAAACAAAACTTAATTCATTCTATAATTCTATTTTTCATCGTTTTAGTTCACATGGATATGGTATCAAAACAAAACTTAACTTTGTTATTACGTTGTTATAGTAAAAGTTTTAGTTCACATGGATATGGTATCAAAACAAAACAGGGGGAAAAACTGTCGCAAACTTTGGTGTGTTTTAGTTCACATGGATATGGTATCAAAACAAAACAAATATGAATAATGAAATAATGAATTTATCGTTTTAGTTCACATGGATATGGTATCAAAACAAAACAATTATTGTTAAAGGTTTCAATGCTTTGAAGTTTTATAGTTCACATGGATATGGTATCAAAACAAAACAACACGTTTATAAATAGCATTTTAAAGCATGTTTTAGTTCACATGGATATGGTATCAAAACAAAACATATGAAAACAATTAATTTATCTGATTTTAGTTTTAGTTCACATGGATATGGTATCAAAACAAAACTATATGTGTTAGATATTGCTTTTTGACCAGGTTTTAGTTCACATGGATATGGTATCAAAACAAAACAATGAAAGGATTTAGGTAACATTACACCATGTTTTAGTTCACATGGATATGGTATCAAAACAAAACTAAAATGGCCTTTTTTACTTTTTCAAAAAAGTTTTAGTTCACATGGATATGGTATCAAAACAAAACTGTAACACTTTTTTTAATATAATAAAAAATGTTTTAGTTCACATGGATATGGTATCAAAACAAAACTAAAGTCTCTATTAAGTATTTAGTTATTAAGTTTTAGTTCACATGGATATGGTATCAAAACAAAACTACACTTAATTATGATAAAAAAAATACTATGTTTTAGTTCACATGGATATGGTATCAAAACAAAACTCTTTTCCCTTGAACACTATCTTAAACATTGTTTTAGTTCACATGGATATGGTATCAAAACAAAACATGAAATCACCTTTCACAATCAATTGATTTGTTTTAGTTCACATGGATATGGTATCAAAACAAAACATGGCGTTGAGAGAGTTAAAATCATTTAAAGTTTTAGTTCACATGGATATGGTATCAAAACAAAACAATAATATGAATAATACACATAATATAATTGTTTTAGTTCACATGGATATGGTATCAAAACAAAACTCTCTATTGTTGATGTTTGGATATAATTTATGTTTTAGTTCACATGGATATGGTATCAAAACAAAACGGAGTATTGAGAAATGGAAATCGAAAGTGCGTTTTAGTTCACATGGATATGGTATCAAAACAAAACTGTCACTATCAGTAATATATGCTTTGTATTGTTTTAGTTCACATGGATATGGTATCAAAACAAAACAACTATCTTGCATCTGTTCAAAGTCAACAAGTTTTAGTTCACATGGATATGGTATCAAAACAAAACGGTCGTTGTTATCTATTATAAAAAATCTGCGTTTTAGTTCACATGGATATGGTATCAAAACAAAACATGCGCGCGCATTATGCGCGTACGCGTATTGTTTTAGTTCACATGGATATGGTATCAAAACAAAACTGAGGATGAGGATGAAAAACCTAAGAAATCGTTTTAGTTCACATGGATATGGTATCAAAACAAAACAATAACAATCATAGTAATTAATTACTACATGTTTTAGTTCACATGGATATGGTATCAAAACAAAACCTCAAAATCAACTATTATCTAATATATTTTATTAAGTAATTTATATAAAAATTGGATACACTTTCTTCATTTTTAAGATAATTTTCAATAACTTTATTGTTTATTAATGTATTCATTTTTAATTCAAGATAACTAATAAGTTTATTATAGTCATATATCTCAACTAAAAAATCATTACAAATTACACATGATTCAATTTGAGTTATGTTAACAATATTTTTTCTTAAATCATTTGTAACAAAAATAAAATTGTGACTATTAATGTATTCTGAAATATCATTAATATTAAGTCAATCAATGTCACAAAAAACAAACGTCATTCTTTCATCAAATAAATTATTTTTTATCAAAGAAATAAAAATATTTTTATTAATATTGATCAAATCATTTATTTCAAACAAATTTGAAATAATTTTTTGCATTTCATTTTTTTCTTCGATAACATCAAAACCTATTTTGCTATTTATATATTCTTTTATGTTGTGTATTTTATCATTACCAAGTATTTTATTTGTCTCAATATAATTTATTATCTCTTTAAAAATTTGCGATGACTTATTCAATGATATTAAATCGTTTATTTTTGTAAAATCAGATATAAGTATTATATTATTCTTAAAAATATTTACATCATTAAATCTTGAACCTTTTGCTTGATTTATAAAATCTATTGAAAATTTATTTGGATTTCTTACTTGAAAAATTTTTATACCATTAAAGCTTATTTCATAGTTTTTGTTATTATATAAAATATTTAAAAAATTCATTATATTTTCACATACCTTTCTGATGAATTGTAAATTTCATTTATATTTTTATTCCCTAATATAACCCTCATATCTGAATATTGTTTATCAGTTATTACAAGTACTCTTATATTGCCATCATTGGGCAACTTTCTTTTTAATTTGTCTATTTCACTATCTGTCTTTTCTTTAAAATTAATTATTTTTGAATAAATTGAATATTGAATCATAGTATATCCATTTTTAATTAATTCTTTATGAAAAATTGTATATTCTTTTCTTTCTTTAGATTCAGTACAAGGCAAGTCAAACATAACAATTATTCTCATATATCTACAATTCATAAAAAAAATCAAAAATTGGAAAATTTCCTTGGTTTACAACTGAGTCTATAAAAATATCGATTGCATTATTTACATACTGTAACTTATTGTTTATCATTATTTTTTTATTGAATAAATTTAATATATTCTCCTTATGTTTCATTAAATTATTTTCATTTGTTTTTCAGATTTTATAAACTTCAATGTCAACAATTATTCTAAATGGTTCTATTAAATCACTGCTTAATGCAAAATGATTATGATAAGATTTGTGAAATAAACTAATTCTTGGATCCAATCCTTTTTTTATAATTGATCTTGATATATATCCATTTAAAATGGTGTAACCATAATTAAGTAAAGAGTTAATATAATTATTTTGATCTCTTGTAAAATCAAGTCCAAATAATGTGTTTCAATAAACTTTTGAAGCGTGACCTTCTCTATTTGTGATATCATACTCTTGTACCTGATTCATAAATTCTAAAATAATATTAGAACGTAATTCATTTTTTAAAATGTTTTTAACAAAATAAAATTGATTATATATCTTTTGTTTTATTATATTAGTTCATAAATTAGATTTAAATTTATGATTTCAATTCAATTGAGACTCAAAAATTTTTAATGTATTATAATTTCCATATATTGGAATTATATAACTTTGGGGTTTGTGAAACTATCACAAATTATAGTTAATATATTATTTGATGAAAGTTCAGTAATAAGTCTTATAGTTATTTTTGTTCTTTGATTGTCAATTATTAATACATCAATATCTTTTATTGGAATAGAAATTTTATTATTTTCTTTTAGTATTATTAAATTATCTAAAAAGAAGTTTAAATGTTCACCGGTTACAACTTCTACTATTTTTCAACCCATATTTATACTAAATAAAAAAACCCTCTCGAAGAGGGCGTGTTCGGCATAAAGCCTTGTTTTGGCTTAATACCATATCCATGTGAACTAGTGACACAATCGTCACAATATTATTATAGCACAATTTTTCTAATATTGTAAATTTTTCCTAATTCATCTACTTCACATAGTTTGTAATTATCAATTATAGTAGCGATTGATATATTCATTTGTTTTCTAGGAAAAAATATTTCATTATCACAAAATTGAGATTTTATTTCTAATTTGTTAACTTTAAAATCTCCTCCGCCAACAAAATAAAATAGTTTGTTTTCATTATTAATTATTGATTGTCCTGCATTTATTTCTATAAATTGATTATTAAAAATATTTTTTGATTTAAGTATATTGCATAGTTTTTCGTTATCAATTTCTAACCCTTTTTTTGTTCAATTTAGAACTAAAGAATTAATTGGAATTGTTATGTATTTACCTTTGTTATCTTTATATATTCTTGCTGATATTGGATTAAGACTTTCTAAAATACCAGATTTCTTAATTTTTTTACTATTCATTATATCTTTTTGATCTTTTCTTAATACAATATTAGATAAATTTTTTTCATCTCCACAAACTTTAAGTGATTTTACAAATTTTTTATTACCTTTGTGGTCATAAAATATTATATGTTTAAAATTTTGAATTTTAGAATCATCACTAGAAAAGTTACTAATCATGTAATTAATAAATGGATTTTTAACTGGTTTTATATTAGAGTTTTCTACAAAATTATTATATTTATCATATATATTTTTAAGTTTATTATAAAGTGTTTTATCTTCTTGATAACAAATTAAATTTTTCATTTCATTAGTTTCATAATCTGCAAAATATTCATTTAAATCTAAATCTTTATTCACTAAAGAAAGTTTGTTTATTTTAACACCTTTTGTGTATTTATCATCAATTCATTTCATTGAAATCAATGTTTCGTTTGAGAAGGAAACATTTGATTTTCTATATATTGGCCTAGAAAATTTACAAGGAATCTCAAATATTTGTTTACTAAGTTCCATAGCTTTTTTTCTAGCTTCATCTGATAAGAAATCTTTTGTAAACTCAATTAATTCTCCAGTGTTTTCATCATATATTTTATTGTCATCTTGTTTTTTAAATTTATGACTTAACTTAAGTAATTGGTTTATCTTATGATTTGATCCTAAAAAAGCTAAAATTGTTGCATCTATTCCATGATGTTCATAAAACTCTCTTTGCTTCATTATTCCCTTTCTTTCAAGAAGACCATCTTTATAAGTGGCAAATAAATTATATCTAGCATAATTTGTTAGTGCCCCATTAATAACTTTAATTTTTACATTTGGATTGTTGACTTTAAAGAAGTCTCTAAAAGTATCAAACACTAATTTTGAAGCATATCTTGTATCAGAAAGGTTTTTTTCTATAAAACCAAGCATTTCTGTTCTTGGATCTTGTTCAAATAATAATAATTCTTTTTTTGCTTTAGATATTTTTTGTTCTACAAATAGCTTTTCAACTCTATCTTTGAATTCAGCATATTTTCCTATTGATGATAATCATTGAAAGGGTGTTTTATTACCTTTTTGTTTATTGTTTTCAAATTTTGTTAATACCTTATTTCTTCTTGAATCTATAAAGCAAAGTGAATAAGGTATAATATGTTCTTCATGATATTTATTACTATTTTTTATAACATCTATAACATCAATCTCTTGACCGTCATAGATATCTTTATAGTTTTGTTCTTTTAAAAGCTTTAGTTTAAGTTTTGTTTTGCTATTTAATTTACTAGTATATTCCTCTACATTTAATCCTGCAAATTTCAATACTTCAGCTATTTCTTCTCCTGCCTTCTTTTGATTAGAACTAATTTTTTTTCTTTCTTCAGCAGTGTTTTTATCTCTTGGAAGTTCAATTGCAATATTGTCAATATCATAATCTTTTGAATATACTTTAATAATTTTATTTAAAACATTTATTGTTTGAATAAAAGCCCTTTTTGATGTTGGTGAAATAATTCCATCTTCAAAAATATTTTTTGGAATATATTTTCTTGGTCTACCATTAAATAATAATTTAGTATTCAGATTGTTAATTTTATCAACAAAATATGTTGATGCATTTATTGATGTATCTTCTCCAGTTTCTAGATCATTATATTTAATGCCAACTGGTATATATTCAAGCATTGCTTTGTAACTAAATGAGTGTGTTTGCATAACACCTTTAATCTTTTTAACAAGTTCAAGACAAATTGGTAAATCAATTTTATATTCATCAGAAACTAGTTGCGCTCTTTTGTTTATATCCATAGATTTTTGCAAGATAACAAATATATTATTTATCTTAATTAAATCTTCTTGATCATATATATTTAATTCATTATAAACATTGTTATCTAAAAGTCATTTAGCTATTGTTATTGTATTTTCTAATTTAGTAAATAGTGGTTTTTTACTAGTATCTATTCTATAGCCATAAACATCATCAAAATTTATATCTTTAAATTCTGTGGTGGAAATTATGTGTTTTACAAGTTTTTTTTCAGAAAATGATTTTATAGGTTTACTAGTTTTTAGTGAAATATTAAATTCATCTAATATGGATAATTTAGTTTTACTATTAAGTTTTAATTTAGAACTAGAAAACAAATATATATTAGTTAAATCATTAATAAAATTAAAAACTTCAGCAATTGGTGAATTTTTTCCACCCCTAAGCTTTGTTTTTTCATCCTTTATTGAATCATCATTACCATATATTGTACATTTTCCAACCAACACATCTCATAGGTTCTCACCAATTTTTTCAACTTTTCCTTCTTTATTTAATCTTCATAAACCATAAGGAGTTGGTGATTTTTCGCTACCCGGACCATCAGAATAATCTCTAACTCTTCTGAATAAAGAAATGTATTCATCAACAAAATTGGAATCTAAAGATTGTTTACTTAAAAATTTTTCTATCTCTTTAACTCAAATTAAATTTGAAAATTTTTGATTATCTTCATTGCCAATATAGTATCCGTTTTTCATATAGAAATCATACTGTATTTCTGTTGGTAATCTATTAATATTTTCTCCATTTTCTTTTAAATCTTCTTCAGTTATATAAAAATAACCTCTTTTATGTATGTAGTGATAAAGACAAATTAGCAATTCTTCTTTTGAAAGTTTTTCCTTTAAACCTTTATATTTTATTTCAACAATAGGAACATTTCCTGTTTCGTTTACTATTCCCTGTTCTAATATTTTTGCTAACTCATCTTGATCTGAAATAATATTATATTTAATTAGAAGTTTTATTAAATCATTTTTTCTTGTTTTTATTCTTCTAATTCTTCTTCTCATTGATCTATGACTTCTTCTAGCTTCATTTTCTAATTTACCATCCTTGGCATTAGCAGCATCTGGAAAAAGTCTAGAACCATAATCAATCAAAACATTGTCTTCACGTAATATTGATCATCCTACAGATGAAACCCCTATATCAAGACCGATTGTTATTTTCTTTTTGTTTGACATATTTTCTTTAATTCCTTTCGATAATTCACAACAATTAATTATAAATCATGCGGAAATAAAAATATTAAAATCTATTTAGTTTTAAATAAATTTTTGCAAATTTTTATTTTAAAGTATTTTATGAATTATATGACAATTAAAAATTTAAGCACTTTGTTTTAAATGCTTTTTAAAATATTCTCTTAACTTTTCATCACATATATAAACAAAAGTGCCAAGTTGCCCTCTAGTAAGAAGTATTTTATAAACATTTTTTATTAAAGCATCAAGTTTTTTTCTATTGTTTTTTAACCCTTGCTTTCCCATTGCATCAAAGTAATTATCATAATCACAAAATATGTTATTATCATCATCGATTTTTATATCTGGACCTATGATAACTCCGCAATAATCAAATTCTAAGCCTTGGCATGTATGAACACAACCTATTTCTTTATTCATAAAATCTGTTTTTGCTCATTTAAGATCTTTTGCAAAATTTCAATAACCTTTATAATCGTGTTCTTCTATATAAATGTCATATTGATTTCCCAATGCTAGTTGATCTCTATTTAAATCTTTAGTTTTTCATTTTCATGCATAGCCTGCAACTATTTTAGAATTAGTAAAACCTTTGCTAATTTTTTCATCTATTAACTCGTTTATTTTATGAGGATTATCTACTAATTTAAACTCATATGAATCATTATCATCAATATAAAAATTTGCAGTTTCTCTTATTTGTAATGCATTATCAATAGAGTTTATATACCCACTTGATCCAGAGCATCTAAATTGAATATCTAATGTATATTTATTACCACTATAGATCTTTTTGTTAAATGCCATTGCAACTTCATTTATATTCTCATTAGTTCCTATATCATTATCTCTAATTACTTGATTTTCATCCACGAAAAATATTGTGTTTTTTGATGATTTAATAATGTCTTCAATTTGATTTTTACCTTTATACATATATGCTTTGTTTTTTAATCTATGAGCTTCATCAACTATAATTCAATCATATTTGTTTTTCTCACAATTATAGAAACTTGATGAACCAACAAATATTGATTTAAATAATTCATTTGACTTATTAGACTTAATAGAAGATGTCAAACACTCTCTAAATGCAGCATTTGGAGTTACATAAATTGCTGTTTTCTTTCTATTTATTAACTCCTTAAGCAAATTAATAGCAAC
This sequence comes from Malacoplasma iowae, assembly GCF_900660615.1. Lineage (GTDB taxonomy): Bacteria > Bacillota_I > Bacilli_A > Mycoplasmatales > Mycoplasmoidaceae > Malacoplasma > Malacoplasma iowae. The sequence continues at coordinate 704,675 of NZ_LR215023.1, forward strand.
AACTGATTTACCAGTTCCTGGATTCCCATTAATTATAAATACATTATTAGTTTCATCATATTTTTCAATTATATTTTCAAAAACTTCTTTTTGAGCTTCTAATAACATATATTCTTCATTATTTGGGTCATTAAGAACAGAGTTTAAAGAGTCTATTAGTTTTTTTGAAGGAACCATCTTACTATTTTCTATATTTCACAATATTTCTTTTCCTTTTCCTTTATTAACCAAAGAAAAAATATCATTAGATAATTTGAGACTATCTTCACTAAAATAAATAGGAGATTCTATTATTGTTGTATATAGTTCTTGATTTAAAAGGTTTTTATTATCTGTTTGTTTTGCATTATGTAAATATGCTAATGATTTACCAAAAGCTTTTTTAGTGTGAACATATTCATTAAACATTTCCAAAGAATATAAATAGCTCTTACATTGATATGATGGGTGTAAAACATCTCTTTTTTTATTACCAACATATGTTAGCACTATATCTTGTTTATCACTATCTTCAGCTTTTTCTCACTGTTTTAACTCTATTAAAATAAAATTTTTATGATTGTTTTCATCATGACCAAAAACCATAAAATCTATTCTCTTTGATGATTGTGGAATTTTATATTCTATTGCAACGTATACATCATCTGGAAATTTGTTTATATTAAATATATTATTCATATACATTAAAGAATTTTTTCATGAATTAATTTCTGATTTATTGCTTTTTAAATTAAAACCCTTATTATGAAAATTTTTAAGTATCGAATCAACTATCCTATTGCTTAAAATATCATTTTTAAAATCTAATAAAGAATTTTCATAAATAATCATAAATTCTCCTATCAATGTAATAATTAATAAAAATATCTTTTATATCTTAATTCATAAATAGATTACATAATAATAAAATTTTAATTTAAAAATTTAAGTTTTAATTAAATCTTGTTCTAACACGAATTAACAAATATTTAGAATAAATATATATCAAAGTTGTTTTTAAAATTTTTTAAAAAAATAATCCAATATTTATAATTTACTTGTAATGTAAATTAAAAGGAATAATGAATTATGCATAAATTAAAGGTAAAAAAACTTCATATAAATTCTTTTAGAGCATTAAAGAATATAAGTTTAAACTTTGATGATAATTACAATGAAATAACTGGTATGAATGGTACAGGAAAATCATCAATATTAGATGCTATAAGATATATGATTAGTCAGAATGACATTAATAATAAGAAAATGATAAACACAAAAACAATTAATCCAAATCATAATAAATACAAAGATAGCGAATTACTTCCTAATATTGAACTTGTTTTATTGTACGATGATAATGAATTAAAATTAGAAACTGACTCAAAAAACTGATATATCAATGGAATCAAACAAAGTAATAGATCAAGTTATTTGTCTTCTCTTTATGAAAAATTAAGCATTCAACAAGATGATTTTTTAAGATCATTTAATCCTTTTATCATGGATTATTATTTATCAAGCGAAAGAAAAAACAATGAAAACATTGAAATAAAAAATAACATCATAAACATAGCTAACATTTTAGAAAAAGAAAATAAAATAATAGAACCAAAAGAATACAATCAAATTTTAGAACAAATAGAAAATATAAAAGAAGAAAGAAAGTTTATATTAGATTCTATTAAAAAAAAAGAAAATGAAAAACAATGGTTTATCCAATATAACAATATAGAAAATATAAATGTTAATAATTTTGATATTGAAAAAGAAGAAAAACAACAAGTTGAAAAACTTCAAGAACTTAAAATTAAAGAATCAAAATTTGATCAAATAAATTTGGATATAAATAATAAAGAAAGTGAATACACTTCAATTGACAATAGGATTAAAGAATTAGAAAGAAAACTTAATAAATTTAAAAATGGTGAATATGTAAATAAGCAAAATATTTCATCAAAAATAAAACTATCTGAAAAAATATTATTAATCATTTTATATTTTTTATTTATAATTCCTGGATTAATTTATAAAAAATACTTAATTAAAAAATATAACAACAATAATGATTTTCAAGATGAATTAATCATTAAAGAAATTAGAAATATCGAAAATGATATTAATGATCTAAAAAAAGAAAAAGACAGAATTGAAAAAGCAATTGATGATTTAAAAAATAATATTTTTTACAAAGATGTTGATGTAGCCAAAATAAGAAATGAAATCTTTACTCTTGAAAAATTGTTAAATAAAAATGAAATGAATGAAAAAATACTGGAACTAAAAAATATTGATAGTGACCTTGAGGAATTAAGAGAAGAATTAAAAACAATAGATTTCAATTTAAACAAACAAGAAGAACACAAAAACAATATAAACAAAAAGACTAGTGCAATTATTAAAAAATATTTTCCTAATTTTGACGTAAGTTTATTCAATGATGAGAAAAATGATGAAGCACTAATAATAAAAAAAGATAATATACCTTTAAATTGTATGAATTATTCACAAAAAATGAATGTTATATTTGAATTAAATAATTTTTTAAAACATAAAAGAAACATTGAAGTTTTCTTTTTAATAGATGGTGGAGAATCTTTCAATAAAATAACATCAACAAATCAAGTTATAGTTGCAAAAGTAAATAATGAAAAAGATTTAAAATTAAATGGTAAAAATATTTATTAAAGTTATTGAATCATCATCCCATGGCAATTGCATCGCTTTGTATGATGGCACATCATATTTAATACTTGATTTTGGAACTAATTATAAAAATATAGAAAAATTTTTACACGCAAATAACATTAATAACAAAAACATTTCATGTTGTTTGATTACTCATGCACATAATGATCATGTTTGTGCAATGAAAGAAAAAATATCAGAAAATATTTTATATTATTCAACATATGAAACCAAAGAACATTTAAAACTTAAAATAGACAATAAAAATGTATTAGATAACATTAAGCTAATTAATGATTATAATAAATGAATTAAAGTACCAAACTCTAATTGAAAATTTAAAGCATTTAAAACTATCCACAACATAAGTGGTTCTGTTGGTTATATTGTAAAAAACAAAAATAAAAAATTATTATACTTTACAGACTCAGAATATTTTGAAAATAAACTATTTAAAAAAATGGATTGTTACATAGTTGAATCAAATTATGGAAATTCTAAGTTAAATACAAAAGCTGAAAACAAAAAACATTTTAACAACGAAAATCATATGTCAATTGATGATGCTGAAAAATTTTTAAAAAAATATTATTCAAAGAAAACTAAATTATTTATATTTTCACATATTTCTAAAAGTGGTTTAAAAGAAAAAACATACATAAAAGATCTTGTAGTAATATTGCAACAAAAGGGTATAAATGCAAAATATATAGATCCATATAAAATAATGGATTTTAATGATGTTTTTTAAATATTTATTTTTTATATAAATTTAACAGTTTTAAAATTAATCTTTTCATTAATTTATATTGTTTAAAATTAATATAAATTATAATTATTTAATCTATGTATTTTATTTATATTGGGAGTTAAACAAAATGAATCAAACTAGAAAAAACCAAACATTTGAATTAGAAAAATTAATTAAAACATTAGAAAACAAAGATTCTAAATCAATTGCAATAGTTGGAAAAATAAATAATAAAAAAACTAAAATAATTAATTCATTGCACCAATATATGTCAACTAATGAACCAACAAACAAAAAAGTACATACAACTTTTTATAATTCATTAATAGAAGCAACAAAAAGAAAAAATTCTAAAAAGGTTGATGACGAACAAAACAATAATTCAGAAATATTAAATAAAGGTGTATATAGTTTTAATGCTGAAATGATTCAGGAAACTATTGCAATGTGTCTAAGAGAGAACCTTAAGGTTGAGAATATGCATCCCTCTAAAGTTTTTAAAAAATTATCAAATCGGTTTAAAAAGTGAAAACTTAATAGAATCAAAAAGAAATTAGATTATCTTGAAAAACATTGAGTTAAATCTGTTAATAACAACAAAATAAAAACCATATTCCCAATCCTTACAACAATAACTACAATTGGAACATCAATTGGAACTCCAATTTTATCAATTGCACTATTAAGAAACAAAGAAATTATTGAAACATTTACTTATGCTGGTTATGTTGTTTTATTAGCTTTTTGTGGTCTTGCAATTATATCTGGTATAGTATCAGTTATTTTCTATTTAGTTAGTTCAATTATTGCTAGCAGATATGAACTAATATCTAAAAATCTACCTGATGGTTATAAAAAAATATTAGCTAAATATTTTATTTTGCCAACACAAACAAAAGAAAATACAAAACATTATTGAAAAAAAATTAAAATCACTAAAAATCAAAATTATTATTTAAATGAAATTTCATATACTGAAAAAAATTATTGAAGTAATTTAGATTTATTAATGATTCATAATGCACTAGGAAACAATGTTTGTTTTACTGTAACAATTTTAGAAAACTACCAAATGAAAAACATATTTAGTGATTCTTGAGGAAGTTCTTTAAATTATGCTGTATTTGATGTAAATAATTATAAAAATGGTTACAACAAAGAAAGAATCATAAATTTTATTTTAAGTAGAATGTCTAAAGACTTTGGTTTTGATTTTATTAGTTTATACAAAAAGAATGATCAATTTAAAAATTATATAGATGTTTTTTATGAGACAACAGATAATAATTTACAAGTATTAAACATACTAAATGTATTTAAAACTCACATATTAAAAAAAGTTGATAAAAAATATTTTGAAAAACATATAGATTTTTTTATTGATGTTTTATATATGTATTTAATTAAAAGCTTAGATTTCTATACTTTCGACTTATTAATTGATTCATTAGTTAATGAAATAAGAATTCCAAAAGATATTGATAGCAAATATAATTTATTTAAAATAGAAAATTTTTTCACAAAAAATCTATTAAAGTTTAAAGATAAAGCTTTACTATTAAACATTAATAATGTTAATAATGAAATATTTTTTAATGATAATAAAGCAAGTAGTCTAAAAACAAATGATGCTAAAAAAATATTAAAAGTTTTTTTAGAAAATAATGGTTTTAAACACAAAAAGAAAAAAATTGACGAAAACAAAAGTTTTGTAAATAACTCTGGTGATCTTTTATTAATTTTTGAATTAGAAATTAATGATGAGTCAGAAAATATTTTCGAGAAAATTGAACAATTAAAAATTATTGGGTTAAAACATAAAGCTTCTTATGTTATTATTGATTTTGGTTTTAATTTTATGGTTATGCAAAATAATTTAAATAATTTCCAAACAATTGCTTGATCTTGTTATGATGCACAGACAAAAAAACTAATGTAAAAATATAAAAATGGACTTGTTTAAATTTAAAAAAATTTTTGAATATTAAAATTATAAATACAATAAAAAAAATTCATAGTTTAAACTATGAATTTTTTACAACAAATTTATTTAATTAAGCTACTGGAGATGGAACTGTTTCTGGAAGAACAAATTCAATGTCTTTGTATTGAGATTCTTCACCATATTTTGCAGTTATAGCTTTTATCACATTATCTTTTAATTGTTCATGAGTTGAACCATCAGTTAATTTAACATTAACAATGTTAATTTTTTTAACATTTGGGTATTTAGCAATGAATCCCATAATTTCTTGAGTAGCAGTCTCTAAACTAACATTTTCAGATGATGAAACTACAACTTCTTGAACTTTTTGTCATCCACCACCTCAATCAAATCAATCATTTATTTGAGAGTCATTTGATGGTTTGCTTCCTATTGATTCATTTTGTGAATTTCCAAAGTTTCCATCAGTTTTAACTTCAACATGAGCAATATAAAATCTACCTGTTCCATCGTTTAAAGGAGGAATATTAACATTATTGAATGATGTTACCTTTGTTCCTGTTAAGTCTCATGATGCAATATATCCACCAGGTACTAAACCTTGGAATGCACGTTCTTTAATTCTATATGTGTAAACATCATCAATTGCTTCTTGTAACTTAGGACTATTATTATCTATTGTAGAATCAGACAATTTAATTTCAGTAAATACTGATGAAGTATTATTCATAACAACATCTGAAATAATATTTGCTGATTTAGGGAAAATTAGTGGATCAATACTTTTTAATGAACTACCTAAATAAATTTCAATTTCTTGAAGTTCTGAAGGTAATTTTAAATCATTAATAGTATTTCTTTGACCTAATAATGTTAATTTTTGAACTGATTCTGGTAATACTAATTTTGATAAATCTGTATCTTGGCTAATTCCTTTAATAGTTACAAATTGAATATCAGAATTAGTTTTTAAGAAACTATTAATTGATTCAATTGATGTATCACTAAGTCCTAAATTGAATTGAACAGCACTAACTGTTTCTTGTTTTAATTGTTTGAAAACTGTTTTTAACACAGCACTAGCATTATAAGAAAATTTTTCCCCATAATTTATAGATGGTGTTGAAATTTCTCAACCTCTATATATACCTTTTTGAATTTCACTATATGTTCTTTCTGATGTGTAATAGTGTTCTTTTGTATCCAATATTGGCATCAAAGTTCTATTGTTATGGTACTCTGATGAACTATATCTTGATACAGTATCTCCACTTTCTAAATAAGTTTCAACATAACCTGATGTATATTTAGGAGTAATTGAATCCTTTCCTAAATTAATTTCTTTGTTATAAGTTCCAACAGGTTTAGTACCATCGCTAATAAATGCTTGTGTACTTATGTTTGAATTTTGTTGTACTACTGCTGAAAAAGTTAGTTTGTCACCAGTAACAACTGTTCCATTAGTTTTGTAATTAATATTTTCATTATTATTTACATTAACACTTGTATTTTGTGTATTTGTTGTAGCAACATATACACCTACTCCAGCACCCATAGCAATAACACTTGCTGAAGTTAACAAGATTTTAAATTTTTTTTTCATATTTTATATCCTCTCTTGCTTTAATTGATTGTAACCGTTATTAAATATAAATCAACTATACAAGCAAAAAAGAAAATAAAATATCTTTAACAAAATTTTAGAAATTAAAGATATTTTATGCTCGATTTACATGTGAAGTGCAACACTCAAAAAAGAGTGTGCACTTCATTTGTTTTGTTTGTAAGTGTTCACTAATAAAAAGATAATGAATATTAGGAGTGCTTATGAAAACTTATAAACATTTAACAAAAGAAGAAAGATGCTTAATTTATTTTCTTTGAAATAAAGAAAAATATTCTATGAATAAGATTGCAAAAATCTTAAATAAAAACAAATCAACAATATCAAGAGAATTAAAAAGAAACACATCTTCAACAGGGATTTATTATTCATCAACTGCTCACAAAAAATACATTAGAAGAAAATCAAATTGTCATATGTTTTTTATGTTGAAGTACAAAAACTTCACAGATCTTTTTATTCAAAAATTTAATCCTAAATCTCATGGTGTAGAAGCTACAATTTTTTGAATAAAAGAAAACTATCCGTTAGTTAAAGTTCCAAGTGCTAGGCAAGTATTTAGATGAATCAATAGCAAGATTTGAAAGATACAAAGAAGAGATTGTTTAAGAAGAAAATATGTTAAAGGAAAAAGAAGAAAAATAGGTATATTTTCTAAAATTGATGGAAAATACTGCATTCCTTATAGTCTAAGACCAGAAAAGATAAACAATAGAAAAGAATTTGGACATTGAGAAGCTGATCTAATAGTTAGTAAAAGGCAAAGTGGTTATTACCACTTATTGACATTAGTGGAAAGAAAAACAAGGTTGGCAATTATTAGAAAAATAAAAGGGAAGAACGCTAGATCAATGATGGCTAAAATGTATACCATTATTCGAGATGAAAAACTCCCAATAAAAAGCATTACTGTTGATAATGGGTTAGAGTTTCAAATGATGGGAATAACTGCAAAACAATTCAACTTTAAAGTTTATTATTGCCAACCTTATTCTTCATTCCAAAGAGGGTCCAACGAGAACATAAATGGGATAGTTAGAAGATGATATAAAAAAGGAACTGACTTCAGTTTAGTAAGTGAAGATAAAATAAAAACTCTTGAATGAAAAGTAAACAACATCCCAAGAAAAATGTTTGGTTATAAAACAGCTTACCAAATGTATCAAGAAAATATTTAAAACAAAAAAACTCTCAACTTATATTTCAAAGTCGAGAGTTTAATGTAACATTGAAGTGTTGCACTTCACATGTCAGTTAGGGATAAAATATCTTTAACAAAATTTTAGAAATTAAAGATATTTTATTTTATTAAATGTTTTTATATATTTTTATTTTGTTTTTAAATTTATCAATATCTTCATTTTTTGCTAACCACATGCTGCATGAAGTTCCAATTGATAAAGAAGTGGCTTTTAAAAGTGAATCATAAACATTATTTGTATTCTTATACAAACACACAAAACTGCTAATCAATGTATCACCAGCACCAACAGTACTTTTAATACCTTGTATTTCATCTATTTTTACTTTATAAAAAGTGTTATTTTTAGTTAATAAATAACTACCATCTTTCCCATTAGAAACCATAACGTTCTTACATCCTAATGAAATTAATTTTTTCATTGAATTAAGAATATCATTTTCACTATTAATTGTTATATTTAACATTCTCTGTAACTCATCAACATTAGGTTTAATGATAAATGGTTTATATTTTAAAACTTCTAAATTATTTTCTAAATCAACATCCAATACAAATTCAACATTGTTTTTATTTAAAGCATCCACAAGTTTTATAAGATGGTCTTGTTTACACACACCCATTATAAAAACTATGTCATCTTTATTAAAACAACTTATAAAAGCTAGCAATTCATTAATTCTATTTTCAGATATGTTAGTTCTTGGACCATTTATTTCAAACGAATTATTATCACCAAAATATTTGACATTAATTCTTGTATTATCTTCTACTTCAAAATTTATTACTTCTAAATTTTCTTGTTTAAGTAAATCATAAAAAAAGTTTTTAGTTTTACCTCCAGTAAAAGTTATCACTCTTGAATCAAAACCAATTCTTTTTAAAACAACAGAAGCATTTATACCTTTACCACCACAAAAAATATCAAAATCATTAATTCTATTTAATCCATATGAATTAAATTCTTTATTACTTTTTATTACATAATCAATCGATGGAGAAAAAGTTATTGTATATATCATTTTTGATTGTTTTCTTTATAAAAATAATTTTTAACACTAAATTTACTTGATTGATTATCTTTTTTATTTATTTTTCAAAATGGTTTAATTGCTGATTGTTCAACTTTTTCATCTTTCTTTATTGGATCTTGCTTTTTTGTTAATGTTCTATTAAGAATTCATATTATTAACATTGATATAAGACTACCTACGATAATTGAAACAAGGTAAAGACCAATACCAGCTCCAATAGCTATAGATTTATTAACCACTCCAAATAAACTTGTTTGTACTAATGGAAACACAAACACACCACCATGTGGAGCATTTAAAGTAATTTGGAAACTACCAACCAATAATCCAGTAATTGCACCACCTACTATGTTTGCTGGAATCATTACTTTTGGTTTTTCTGCTGTAAATGGAATTGCCCCTTCTGATACAAATGAAATACCCATTATGTAATTTGTTAAAGCTGCTTGTCTTTGTTCTTTATCAAATATATTTTTAAAGAATGTTGCAGCTAAAGCTATTCCTAATGGTGGAACCATACCAGAAGCCATTGATGCCGCCATAGCTACAGTTCCATTACCTGTATTGATAGAATTATCTTGAAGAGTTGCAATTGAGAATAAATAAGCCGCCTTATTAATTGGACCACCTAAGTCAAATGCCATCATTATACCAATTAGCAATCCTAATAGTGGTAATAGATAAGATTGTGAATTAATTAATGAAAGTAATTTAGAAAATCCTCAATTTAAGAATATTAAAGGAATATTACAAATTCAGAATATTGCTGCAATTAATAAAGTTCCAATTAATGGAATAAATAAAATGTTTTTAATTCCATTAAGTGATTGTGGAAGTTTAACAAACACATACTTACATAAAACAATAATTATTACAGATGTTAAAATTGCACCACCAATTGCACCAAAGAAACCGCTTGATACTTCGCTATTAGCAAATCAATCAACTGTACCTTTTTCAATATCAATATTAAATAAGAATTTACCGTTTGATATAAACCCACAAACAAAACCTGGCAATAGTCCGAATTTACCAACAAGACCAAAACACATGTATGCACAAAGAATTGGTACCAATAAATCAAATGAAATTCCACCTAATCTTTTAAATCATTTAGCAGCATCATTAACTTCACCATAAAAATCATTACCAGCATTATTAATATCAATTAAAAAAGCAAGAGCTATCATAATACCACCAAACACAACAAACGGCAGCATATATGAAACACCATTCATTATTCCTTTATATATTCTTTTTCCAAATCCTTTAAAAGACATCATGTCAGAAGAATCATCAAATTTTGAAGATGGATTTGATGCATGTTTAGATCCAGACATTGTTTTGCCTTCTTTGTTTAAAATTCTATTAATCTCTTTTTTAGGGTCTTTTATTACAGCTTTTGTACCCATTTCAAGTACATTTTCTTTTCCGCTAAATCTTGATAAATCTACCACTTTATCAACAGCTATAATAACACCTTTTGCATTATTAATTTCTTCTTGAGTTAGTACATTTTTTGGACCTTCTGTTCCTTGAGTTTCAACCTTTATTTTTATACCCATTTCTTTTGCAGCCTTTTCAAGACTTTGAGCTGCCATAAATGTATGTGCTATTCCTGTAGGACATGCTGTAATAGCAACAACATCATATACATTTTCTTGGGTATTAGCATTTTTATCAGATTCATTATTTTTAGTATTTTGATTATCATTTGATAACAAAGTTATAAGTTCTTTGAAAGTGTTTATTTTTAGTAAATTGTCTATAAAACTTTCATCCATGAATCTTCTTGATAAATTAGCAATAACTTCAAGATGAGAATTTTCTCCTGAATTTTGATCAAGTGCAATAAAAAATATAACTTCAACTTTTTGACCATCAAGGGATTGTCAATCCATTGGTTTAACTTTTGCAAACAAAATTACTGGAGTTTTCATAACATTATCCCTAATATGTGGGATAGCAATTTTGTTACCAATTCCAGTTGAAAATTCATTTTCTCTAGCCATTGCTTTTTCTAAAACAATTTTAGAGTCTAAAGCATAACCTTTTTCTTTTAAAACATTCGAGAAAAAAGTTAATGCTTCTTTCTTATCTTTAAATGTTTCATTAATTATAAAAAGATCATCTTTTAAAAAATCTTTTATATCCATTTTAAACCTCATAAAAAAATTTCCCAAGAAATATTATATGTTTAAAATAGAAATATTATAAATAAGTTTAAGATAAAAAATTATAAAAATGCAATTTCACAACTTTTATTATTAATTTTTAAGCTGCTTTTTGTACTTTATTTTTTCTTTTTTTTAGTAAAATAACTTCTTTTGAAATTATTACAAGATGTGAAAATAAGTAAACAACTGCAATGAATATGAAACTATTTAAGAAAAATTGTTCAGGTAGTATCTTTATAATTGGGTCTACAGTTGGATCAAAAACTCAATTATCTTTCCCTTTAAAAAATATTTTATGAAAAATTATAAATGCTTTTTCAAAATCTAGTTAAACTAAAAACACAATTAACAATATCAATATTAATGAAATAATTGAAACTAAAAATCCAATACTTTTATTTAAAACTTTAACTAAAAATTTATTTTTTATTCTTCAATTAACAATAACAAAAACTAAACAAATTATAGATGTAACTATCAAAATTGAAAGATCAATCATAAATAATACTTTTGTATCTTGGAAATGTTCTTTTCCTTCTTGAGAATATTTAAATACTCCAAGATCAAAACCAGCTCATGGAAATGTTAAATAATCTAATAATTTATTATATGAGTAAACTATATCATTATATGAATATCCACTAATTTCACTAATGTTTAAGGTTTTTATTTGTACAAAATAAAATCATCTATTTAATACTGGCATAGCAATAGAAAATGAAAGTAAAAATAAAAATAATGATATGAAAAAAATTATACTTAAAGATCATTTTAATATTTTATTTGATTTTTTTTGTTTCATAATTAGAATTCTTTTTTTATATCTTTATATTATATATTAAAGTTTTTTGCAATTTTATTGTTATGTTTAATATATATTATTTTTATTAATAAAAGCTTCCTAGTTCAAAACTAAGAAGCTTAAATAATTTATTAATTTATAAAATTATATGTTAACAATAATACCAGAAGTCACATTAAAACCTAATGATGATGAGCAAAGAATTTTTCTTGTTACTTGGTCTAACATTGATACTGTAAAAGAAAAATAACCATCACTTTTTGCTTTAAATTTTATCTTTTTATTCTCAACAATAGAAACTTCACTATTAGTTGAATGATAAGTTATTGAATAAGTGTATTTATCAAAATTTGGATCATCTGATGAAGCATCAAATGTTGTTACATAATCTTGATTTACTACCATATTTTTTTCACTAAATGGATTTATTTTAATTTCATATTTATAACCTTTAACTGGTTTATTTGAAGAATTATTAAATTCTTTTGTAAGAATATATGGTGTAGTAGTTGCAACAGAAACAGAAACTATAGCAGCTGATGTTAATGTTAATCCACCAATAAGATATTTAATTTTTTTAGAAGTACCCATACCTTTTTTATTCATACCAACTCTTTCCAAACTACAATTATTAATTAAAATTAATTAGTTTTTAATCACTTAAAAACTAATAATATTTTAAGATTTTTTTATAAGAAATTAAAGCGCGAAATAAAATATTTTTTTAAAAATTTATTTTTGTAAATATTTTTAACAAAATTTATTAATTTTGATTTGGTAAATTTTACTTATAAAAATCCAAAAAGTTTCCATTATCCCAATTGGTAATATTGATATGGGATTTATCTGAAAAAAATTTATTTTTAGGCAACATAAAATAATCATATTTATAAGATGATGAAGCAAATAAACTATCATCCCAAGTTGGATCAAATCATGTTCATTTTTCATTGTCATAAATTGCATTTCATGCGTGCAATCCACTTGAATCAGATTGGCCTGGAACAGCATTTGTGTAAACATATCCTGTTATGTAAACATTTTGAATATTGAAAATATTAGCTATATAACTAAATGTCATAGCATAACCTTGACACAAAACTTTATTTTCAATAAACCCAATTATATTACTACTGTTTTGATTCAATTGACCATATGAAACTTCTGGTAATAATAATTTGTAGATTAAATAAACTTTTTGTTCAACACTTAATTTATCATTAAATTCTTTAAAATTGCTATCTATTGAGTTAAAAGTAAAACTTGTATTAAACTCATTATTAATTCACTCAACATTTTTTGACAAAACATTGTTAATTTTATTTTTAACATTTATAAGATTTTTATATGAATCATTAGGAAACAAAAATGAGTAATAATTATTTTTATAATTTTGATTTGTTTCTAAATCAATAATTTTGCCATCATTATTTTCTGGCAATATTGTTTTTATTGGTGTTGAATTTGATGGTTCTATATAAATAAAGTTATATTTCCCATTATTAGCACAATTTATAGTTGCAGGGAAATTGTATAAAGTTATCAATTCTTGAGATAAATTATTTAAAAATTTTTGATTTATTAATTTAATGTCAATATTTGTTTTTTGTTCGATTATACCTTGTAACTTTAATCCGCTTGTTGTTAATTTAGGGTAATAAGAATCAACTTGATCAACTGCAAAATATAAATTATTTTCTCTATTTTCTAAAAGTTTTATCGTTTCTAAATAAAAACTTTTTTCAATTTCATTTGATTTGTTATACAAATAACTATTTTTGATTTTTTCATTTAAATTAATTGAATTTAATGAATTATTAAAATCTAGTGATAAATAATATTCTTTATTCAGGTAAGTAACTTGTTGATTATCAGTGTTGAACTCTATTGTGTTATCTTGAATTTGATATTCATAATTTTTCGAATTACTTTTTTTAAATTTTTTTACAAATGTATTTGGTTTGAATTTAAAACTTAAATAATTTGTTAATGAGGTATTTATATAAGGATAAATAGTTAAGTTATTTAAATCAAAAGTAACAATATATTCTTCAATATCACCTTTTGATCTTTTTTCAAAAATTAAGCTAGTGTTAAATTCTTTTATATAAATTAAATCATATGAAATAGTTAATACATTACCATTAGTTTCTATTTTTGGAATTGTTTTTTGTATTGTTGATCCCTTTGAATTTATATAAGTTTTAAAATAGTTATTAACTACTTGAATAACCAATTCTTTTTTAAAATCATAATTTAATGAATTTACAAAATTTTTTCCAATTTCTTTTATTTCATCAAAAGAGTAATTTTTGTTTGATTGAATTCTTCCTGTTAAACTATTATTTTTACTAATATCTGCATAATCATTTAAATTTATAAATGATTTTTTGTTCACATTTTTTGAACATGATATTAAAGCCACAGGTGAAACTAAAATAGGCAAAGATAATGTTATAGAAAAAAATAATTTAAATATTTTCATATAAGAAATTATAGTTAAATTAATAAATAAAGCAACTAACACCAAAATAAAATATTTTAAACCAGAAATAAATTGTTTATCATATTTTTCGCTACATATTTTTAGTTTTTTTGTTAACCAATCTTCTTCAATAAAATATTATTTTCAAAATATATTTCATGGTTGAGCTCTATTAATTTTTAATTTCAGTTGATATATGTAATTTTTATAAGTGTTTATTTAATAAAAAATAACTTTTGCATAAAATTAGTAAATTAATTAAATTTTATTTTATAAATTACATTTAACAAAATAAAATTACTAACTTGTAAGTAAAAATATCTCATAAATAAAACAACATAGTTGTAAAACATTCTATCTTATAACTATTAATTCATTATCTTTGAATATTACATTTTCAAAATTAAGAAGCTCGATTGACATGTGAAGTGCAACACTCAAAAAAGAGTGTGCACTTCATTTGTTTTGTTTGTAAGTGTTCACTAATAAAAAGATAATGAATATTAGGAGTGCTTATGAAAACTTATAAACATTTAACAAAAGAAGAAAGATGCTTAATTTATTTTCTTTGAAATAAAGAAAAATATTCTATGAATAAGATTGCAAAAATCTTAAATAAAAACAAATCAACAATATCAAGAGAATTAAAAAGAAACACATCTTCAACAGGGATTTATTATTCATCAACTGCTCACAAAAAATACATTAGAAGAAAATCAAATTGTCATATGTTTTTTATGTTGAAGTACAAAAACTTCACAGATCTTTTTATTCAAAAATTTAATCCTAAATCTCATGGTGTAGAAGCTACAATTTTTTGAATAAAAGAAAACTATCCATTAGTTAAAGTTCCAAGTGCTAGGCAAGTATTTAGATGAATCAATAGCAAGATTTGAAAGATACAAAGAAGAGATTGTTTAAGAAGAAAATATGTTAAAGGGAAAAGAAGAAAAATAGGTATATTTTCTAAAATTGATGGAAAATACTGCATTCCTTATAGTCTAAGACCAGAAAAGATAAACAATAGAAAAGAATTTGGACATTGAGAAGCTGATCTAATAGTTAGTAAAAGGCAAAGTGGTTATTACCACTTATTGACATTAGTGGAAAGAAAAACAAGGTTGGCAATTATTAGAAAAATAAAAGGGAAGAACGCTAGATCAATGATGGCTAAAATGTATACCATTATTCGAGATGAAAAACTCCCAATAAAAAGCATCACTGTTGATAATGGGTTAGAGTTTCAAATGATGGGAATAACTGCAAAACAATTCAACTTTAAAGTTTATTATTGCCAACCTTATTCTTCATTTCAAAGAGGGTCCAACGAGAACATAAATGGGATAGTTAGAAGATGATATAAAAAAGGAACTGACTTCAGTTTAGTAAGTGAAGATAAAATAAAAACTCTTGAATGAAAAGTAAACAACATCCCAAGAAAAATGTTTGGTTATAAAACAGCTTACCAAATGTATCAAGAAAATATTTAAAACAAAAAAACTCTCAACTTATATTTCAAAGTCGAGAGTTTAATGTAACATTGAAGTGTTGCACTTCACATGTCAGTTAGGGAAAGTAGATAAAACCGTATTTTTCTTTACCATCTTTTCTCCTAAAAACAATAAATATAAAAAAATTGTATACAATATTTAAATTTTTATTAAAAATAATTAATAATATAGGTAATTATAATATTTTTTTAATTAAAAGAGTAAAGAAAAATACGGTTAATTCTGCCAAAAAAATAATCGTTTGGGCTCTATACGATGATGCAGAATCTTCTTATAAAAAAGCTATAAAAAAATATTTTCATGGAAAAATAGAAGTTCATTCAATTGGAATTAATAATATCTCTTTTAAAGAAAAAGAGAATTATTTTTATCACAAAATAGATTTATCTCTTAATAATCATGAGTTAATAAATGAACTTAAAAAATTACCACATCCTGATGTAATATTAGCGTCTCCTCCTTGTGAATCATGAAGTGGAGCCGATTGTAATGGAAAAATGTTTAGATCAATAAACAAAAATTTTGAGTGAATTGTAAAAAATAGAATTTATTATGATGAGTACAAAAAAAATTGTCATCCTGTTAAAAAAAGATATTTTGCTCAAAAAGAAAGAGGTCGAATATTAGGAGAATCAACAATTGGTGGAACAATAGAAATAATTGAATATTTTAATCCAAAAGTTTGAATTATTGAAAATCCTAAGACATCAAAAACTTGAGAATTCCAGCTTAATCATTGAGATTTCCCAAGAAATAAAAAATATTACATGAATTCAACATTTTACTCATCATATGATGAAAATTTTTCAGCAAAACCAACAATTTTTAAAAGTAACATCAAATTAAATTTGAAAGAAAATAAAGTATCAGGTAATAAAAATCATATGGCAAAAGGTTCTTATTCAAGAAGAAGCTCAATCCCAGAATTGTTAATAAAAGATATAATTTCACAAATTATGGAGAATGATTATGGAAAATAATTATAAAAATAATTCATTTTCAAAACATATAATAAAAAAATTTGATGTAATTTATAACTTATTTCTAAAAACTGAATTAATAAATAATGCTAATTCAGAAAATGAAAAAAAGATGATAAAAAATATGGTGCCTAAAATTTGAAATATGGACACACAAATTTTAACAATTCTTAATGTTTTTTTTGAAAAAATATTAAATGTTGGATTTCAAAAAAATGATGTTTACAAACTAAATATAGTTAAAAATCAGAATGGATATAAATTAATATTTAATAATGAAAATATAACTCCTACAAGCTCAAAAAATAAAGATGAAGTAGCAAAAAACACAATGTTTCAATATGTTAGAGTTTTGTCATTTTTCAAAGTTATTATAATTAAAGATTATGAAAACTTGTCTAGATTCTTTAGTTCCAAATTAGATGATAATAAAAATTATGAGGTTTTATTAAGCAGTGAATTTAAATTAATTTATTTAAGTGGTAGTGTTAATGAATGAATGACTTTGGGAATTGTTTATGATTTTATAATCAAAGGAATCAAAGACAATAATAAAGATATTATGAATATGGCATTTTCATTTTTTGTTAGTACTGTTTATTTTTTAGATAAAAACAAAATAATTTTTAATAATCAAAATGATCCCAAATGATCTTGTATAAAACATTTAAAAAACAAAAAAATAAATAATATAGGATACAATAACGAAATTGATAAATTTAAAATAATATACAAAATTTTATCTGAAACTTATATTCAATTAGTTAAAAAAACAAAATCATTAATAGAATTTAATATTAATAGCAATAATAATTGAATAATAAATAATGAAAATTATGATTTCCGTGAAAATTTAGATAATATAGTTTTACACAAATTTTTAGATGATATATTATTTTTGTTATTTGACAAAAATGAAACTAATTTTATTATTGACACAAATTATAATATGCATAAAGAATTTGTAGATGTTATTCAACTTAATAATGATATAGAAAGGTGTAGACAAAAATTAAGAGAAAATATTTTAAAAAATAGAAACAAAAATAATGACACATATTATAGTGATATTGAATCTTCATCTAATGAATTCAATTATTTACCAGATGCTATTGAACAAATGGAAGCGGCACACATTTTACCTGTTAGTGATATAAAACTAAAAATAAAAAACAATCCAAAACAAAAAGAAGAATATTTAAGTTTGTTATCTAATGAAAATAATGGCATAATAATTGACCATGTATATCATGATGCTTTTGATAAAAATTGATTACGTCTTGATTATAACGGTGTATTTCAACCAACAGAAGAATGAAACAAAAGATACACAATTAAAGGTAAAATATACAAACACGGTTTAGTAAAAATAAAAGGTGAAGTTCTAAGTAAGGAAATGAAAAATTTTATATTATTAAGAAAATAAAACTACTATATCTTAATAATCACTTTTTTCATCATTAGTTAATAAAATAATTTTAATCAGATATAAATTCAATTATATAGTTAATTTATTTTTAAAAATCATATGGCATAAAATACATAAAAATATAAGAACATTTATATATTAAAGATTTATTTATAATTGTCTTTTTTCTAAACATGTTAAGTTAAAAAAATAATGTTACCATCATAGAGAAACTAATTTTTAAATTATCTTTTAAATCATTAAATAGAAAATTATCTTAATCTCTTAATTTATCAAAAAAAAGTTAGTTGACTTATTATATTATGTTAACTACTAATTAGTATCAATCCATAATATTATTGTATATTATTCAAATAATATAAATTATTGTTTAATAAATATTACATATTTATGAAAGTGATTTTTTATTTTATTGTCTTTATATTATATTTGTTTATTTTTTATTGTGCTAGTCAAATATATTATCTTTCTATTTCTGGGTTAATATTAAAAAATATTAATAGTTCTTCAAAATTATTCTCCAACGATTCAATAAGATGTCAATATTTTTCACATTGCTTTTTATAATGAACCTAAAACATCAATGAAAATAACATTGTTTATAAATTTGTAATTTATTATGTAACTTTTGAACGAAGAAAGATCTTTTTATTTTTTTATACTTGTTTTGTATAATTTCTTATTTTATTTTAAGTAATAACATTTTTGATGGATTCATTTTGAAATGTAACTTTTGAATTTTATAAAATTACTTTTAAATTATCACAGCAAGTTAAATAAAAAAATAGATTTCTTATTTTAAATTCTCTATTAATTAAATAAATTGTATGGTTAATTATTTTAAAATGATATTTAGAAAACATTATAAAATATTTTTTTAAACCAAATTACTATTTTTGTTTTGGCATTTTTGTTGTTGTATAGATTTCATTTATATTTAAAAATTTTATTTACTAAAACTTAATATTTTTGTATAAAATTCACCATTAAAAACTATCTCATTATTTGAGATATTTAAAATATATTTAAATTTTAAACTATAAGAAAACCCATTATAATCCTTTGTGATTGTTTGTTTGTTATCTGATAAATCAATTATTATATTTTCTAGCTTAAAAGCATTGTCAAATATACTTGTGTCAATATTTCAAGAATAATTATTTATATTAACTGATAATATTTTTAATGAAACATTATCGACTAAAGAATTTATATTATTTGGTGTTAAATTTGAATTTCTCTTTATGAAATCTAAATATGTATTATCAAAATTTTCTAAAATTAAAGATTTGCCATCTTTTAAACTATTTATTTGACTTAATATATTTTTATTTTTTGAAATATCATTGATTATATTTTTTGTATATTTTTCCTTTATTTGTGAACTATTATTTTCAATTTTTTCCATTTTATCTTTATAAAAATCATTAAATTTTAAAAGATTTGTTAAAGTATTAGTTTTATTTGATTTAACATATTCATTATTTTCATTTGCAACACTATATGAAAATTCTAATATTCCATTAATATCATCAACTAAACTATTTTCACTAATATATTCAAAAATAAATGTTTTATTATTGTTAAAATATTTTGATGCAATTAAATCTATTTTTTCTTTGTCAAATGATAAAGGTAAACGGTTAATATTGTTTGAAAAATCAGAATGCAATTTTGATGCAAAAGTATTTTTTATTACATCATTATTAACAACTACAAAATTATTAACCAATGTATCTAAAATTTCTTGATCTGAAAAATATTTTAATGAATAATCAAAAGCAAAGTGAATTGTTGATTTATCAACAAAAGTTATTTGTAATTCTTCTTTTTGTCATGAATTATTTTTATATAAAGTTATTTCAAATGAACCTGAAATTTTTTTAATATTTAAATTATTTTCAAATTCTATTTTTATAGATTTAAATTTTGATGGATCAATATTCAATATTTCATCATTTGATTTAACATCAACAATAACAAATGGTTTTATATAATTTATTATTTGATTTGGTGTTAAAAGTTTTATATCACTTTCATTTTTTAAATCAATTATAAACTTATCTTTTAGCTCTAAGTTTGAATTAAGCTTATATATTTTGTTTTTTGGCAAATTATATGAAAATATATTTTTAATTTCTATTTTTATTGGTGTGATAATAAAGGTTTTAAACTTACCAGCAATATTAAATATTAATTCATTATTATAAGAATTTGAACTTTCATTGATTGTCAAATTTATATCTTTATAAATGTTATTGTTTTTATCATCTTTATAAGTTAAAAGTTTTTCTTTTATATTTTGATTTGTTAAAGTAGAAAAATCCATATCTTTATAGATAAGATTTAAATCACTTATAAGCTTTGCATAAGCATTTACTTTAACATCATTTAATATAATTCCACCTTCTTGTAATTTTAAAAATTCAATTTCACTATCATTATTAATAAACTCAAAATTAATATTTATTAAAACTTGTTGTGGAGTTTTATTTTCTTCAAATATTTCAACTTTTATAGCATATGATAAATCATTAGCTTTTAATTCAATGTATTTTTCTTCATTAGAGTATTTATAATTTGAATCTTCTAAAAATTTATAGTTAGATTTTTCAGTAAAATTAGTATTGGTTAAATCAAATAATTCTACTGCTTTTTGCCCAAAATATATTCTTATGTTTTTTTGATGATATGATTGATTTAATTTTAAATTTAAGTTTAAATTATGAATATCGATAGTTGATACCAAACTTGAACCATTATCTAATTTAGTTACTATATTATCTTTAAGTATGCTATTTGGTTTTTTTGTTTGTTCAGTAGCAATTTGTCCATTTGAAGAATTGTTTTTATTATTTGAACAGCTTGTTGACAAATTTAAAGCAATAATTGGAACTAACGAAAGACTTGTTAGAGCTAGTGTTTTGAATTTATTTTTCTTCATAAATATCACCTTATTAATAGTCATTTATTTAAAATTAGTTATAAAAATATTTATTAATTAAAACATTTAAAAATTAAATTTACAACATCATTTTAAATATTTAAATAATTCTATCATTTATGAAACTTAAAAATTTAATAAATTATTTTAACGCATAGATTAATTTCCAATATAAAAGTAAAAATGAAAATCAAATAAAATAATTGGATAAATATCTAACAATATTTTATTTAAAATATATCTCAGCAAAATAATAAAAACACCTTTAAAAAACGTAATATTTGTTATTTAATTCAGTATAATAATTTTGTTAAACAAAAGGGGATATATGAATAAAACGATAACTGTTTCACAAATTGGTGATTCATATAAAGTAAATATTAGATCTGAAGGCAGTTCAATGTCTACTGGATATATGATTGGAATGATAATTGGTTTTTTCTTTTTCTTAATAATAGGAATAATAATGTTGATTATGTGATTAATGAAAAACAATGATAGTAATAATGTTAATGTTGATATTGTTTTACCAAAAGATAATTGAGAAAATGAATTAGACAAACAATTATTAATTTACAACTTTGGATCTGATACTGACAAAATTAAATTAGAAATTACAAATAAAATAAAAATCTTAAATGTATAAAAACACACATATATTGATTTTTAAATAAAATATCCAAAATATAATAATGAGTAATGTTTAAAGTTGCTTAAATTTATATTTTGGTTTTTGCTCGATTGACATGTGAAGTGCAACACTCAAAAAAGAGTGTGCACTTCATTTGTTTTGTTTGTAAGTGTTCACTAATAAAAAGATAATGAATATTAGGAGTGCTTATGAAAACTTATAAACATTTAACAAAAGAAGAAAGATGCTTAATTTATTTTCTTTGAAATAAAGAAAAATATTCTATGAATAAGATTGCAAAAATCTTAAATAAAAACAAATCAACAATATCAAGAGAATTAAAAAGAAACACATCTTCAACAGGGATTTATTATTCATCAACTGCTCACAAAAAATACATTAGAAGAAAATCAAATTGTCATATGTTTTTTATGTTGAAGTACAAAAACTTCACAGATCTTTTTATTCAAAAATTTAATCCTAAATCTCATGGTGTAGAAGCTACAATTTTTTGAATAAAAGAAAACTATCCGTTAGTTAAAGTTCCAAGTGCTAGGCAAGTATTTAGATGAATCAATAGCAAGATTTGAAAGATACAAAGAAGAGATTGTTTAAGAAGAAAATATGTTAAAGGAAAAAGAAGAAAAATAGGTATATTTTCTAAAATTGATGGAAAATACTGCATTCCTTATAGTCTAAGACCAGAAAAGATAAACAATAGAAAAGAATTTGGACATTGAGAAGCTGATCTAATAGTTAGTAAAAGGCAAAGTGGTTATTACCACTTATTGACATTAGTGGAAAGAAAAACAAGGTTGGCAATTATTAGAAAAATAAAAGGGAAGAACGCTAGATCAATGATGGCTAAAATGTATACCATTATTCGAGATGAAAAACTCCCAATAAAAAGCATCACTGTTGATAATGGGTTAGAGTTTCAAATGATGGGAATAACTGCAAAACAATTCAACTTTAAAGTTTATTATTGCCAACCTTATTCTTCATTCCAAAGAGGGTCCAACGAGAACATAAATGGGATAGTTAGAAGATGATATAAAAAAGGAACTGACTTCAGTTTAGTAAGTGAAGATAAAATAAAAACTCTTGAATGAAAAGTAAACAACATCCCAAGAAAAATGTTTGGTTATAAAACAGCTTACCAAATGTATCAAGAAAATATTTAAAACAAAAAAACTCTCAACTTATATTTCAAAGTCGAGAGTTTAATGTAACATTGAAGTGTTGCACTTCACATGTCAGTTAGGGAAATATCCAAAATATAATAATGAGTAATGTTTAAAGTTGCTTAAATTTATATTTTGGTTTTTTTATTATTTTAAAACCTTATTATTAAAAGCAATAATTTTAAATTGATTTTAAAAAATACATCTTTATAAAAAAACTAAATTAACAAAAAATAATATTAAAAAATTTGTAATATTTTCAAGTAGTTTTTTTGCAACTAAAATGCCATAAAAATTTTTTTTACAGAAATTTTAACATTTAAAAAATTTTAATATTTTTTATTAACTATTGTTTTTTTAATGTGTTAGAATGCTAAAAAATAAGAAAAATGGGGAAAACAATTATGTTTACGCATAACTTAAAAAAGATTTTGTTAACAGGTTCTGTTACATTTGGGATAGCAACATCAGCAGCTATTCCTTTCACTACAAATATGACTTTTAATAATAAAAAAAATGATGATAGTTCTATAAAAGTCCCTGGTGATGATTCTAATAATGAAGGAAACGATTCAAACAATGGCTCGAACCCAGGTGATAACGAAAATAACAATAATAACAATAACAACAATAACAATGGTGGCCAAGATAATAACAATGGACAAGTTGACGAGGACAAAGACAAAAGAATTGTTATCACTAAACAACCAACTAGTATAGAAGTGTTTCAAGGAGAAACTGCTACATTCTCATTTGCATATGAGGCATATGATTTATCAAGAGATGATAAAATTTTCATTCAATGATATAAAAATGATCAATTGCTTAATAACCAAACATCACAAACATTAATTATAAATAGTGTAAAACAATCTGATGTTGGTCAATATTATGCAACAATTAGTGTTGGAACTAATAGTAGCAATTCTCAATTATTTACAACATCTAATAAAGTTAATTTAGGTGTTAAAGATGAATCGTTAAGATATGATTCAATTGTTTTTGGAAATGATACTCCAATAGCTTCATATCATAATTATGTAGAAAACCCAGTTCTTAAAATTACAGTATTAGTTCAATTTTCAAAAAATGGACTTCTTGTTTATAATGGTGAAAGAGTAAAAGTTGATTTTTATATAGGTGATATTTTAGCTGAAACTTTATATGCATCAGCTGGTTTCAACACACTATATGCAATGATTGAATGTGACCGTTCTGATTTTGAAGGTAAAGAAATTTATGTTGTTGCAACATACCACAAGTTAGTAAGAAAAGAAACAATCAACAAGTGATCTGATTGATAATTATTAAAATGATTATCTATTCATTTTACTAGTTTAATGAATTAATATTAAAATAGTTTAAGAAAAAACAAATGCAATAAAAAACTGGAACTTATGTAGGTATACAAATTCCAGTTTTTTTCCCTAACTGACATGTGAAGTGCAACACTTCAATGTTACATTAAACTCTCGACTTTGAAATATAAGTTGAGAGTTTTTTTGTTTTAAATATTTTCTTGATACATTTGGTAAGCTGTTTTATAACCAAACATTTTTCTTGGGATGTTGTTTACTTTTCATTCAAGAGTTTTTATTTTATCTTCACTTACTAAACTGAAGTCAGTTCCTTTTTTATATCATCTTCTAACTATCCCATTTATGTTCTCGTTGGACCCTCTTTGGAATGAAGAATAAGGTTGGCAATAATAAACTTTAAAGTTGAATTGTTTTGCAGTTATTCCCATCATTTGAAACTCTAACCCATTATCAACAGTGATGCTTTTTATTGGGAGTTTTTCATCTCGAATAATGGTATACATTTTAGCCATCATTGATCTAGCGTTCTTCCCTTTTATTTTTCTAATAATTGCCAACCTTGTTTTTCTTTCCACTAATGTCAATAAGTGGTAATAACCACTTTGCCTTTTACTAACTATTAGATCAGCTTCTCAATGTCCAAATTCTTTTCTATTGTTTATCTTTTCTGGTCTTAGACTATAAGGAATGCAGTATTTTCCATCAATTTTAGAAAATATACCTATTTTTCTTCTTTTTCCTTTAACATATTTTCTTCTTAAACAATCTCTTCTTTGTATCTTTCAAATCTTGCTATTGATTCATCTAAATACTTGCCTAGCACTTGGAACTTTAACTAACGGATAGTTTTCTTTTATTCAAAAAATTGTAGCTTCTACACCATGAGATTTAGGATTAAATTTTTGAATAAAAAGATCTGTGAAGTTTTTGTACTTCAACATAAAAAACATATGACAATTTGATTTTCTTCTAATGTATTTTTTGTGAGCAGTTGATGAATAATAAATCCCTGTTGAAGATGTGTTTCTTTTTAATTCTCTTGATATTGTTGATTTGTTTTTATTTAAGATTTTTGCAATCTTATTCATAGAATATTTTTCTTTATTTCAAAGAAAATAAATTAAGCATCTTTCTTCTTTTGTTAAATGTTTATAAGTTTTCATAAGCACTCCTAATATTCATTATCTTTTTATTAGTGAACACTTACAAACAAAACAAATGAAGTGCACACTCTTTTTTGAGTGTTGCACTTCACATGTCAATCGAGCAAAAAACTGGAACTTATGTAGGTATACAAATTCCAGTTTTTTTATTTTTACATTATTTAATTAGAAATTAATAACCAAAAAGTTTAATACAAAAATTTATAATTTTTGTTTCACTTTATTCAAGATAAATTGTTGTTGTTTTTAAAAATGTAATTTTATAAATATATATTTGTTTTTTTAAAAAGATTAACTTATTTCTTTTTATATTGCATTCATCCTAATGAGTTTTCCTTTTCTTTTAATTGTTGCCCACAATCAAAAGAATTAAATATTTGATCTGATATAACATTAGCTTTCTTATATATTGTTTTTCCAGTGTTTCAATAAGGAAATTTTTCTTTATTTAGATAGTTATTTACTTCTAATGTCATACCAGCAAAAGTTTCAGCCATATCTTCTCTAACAGTTCTCATTGAATATCTTGTTATTCATGATCTATTTTGATTTTGATAATCTTTATTTTTAGGATCAACTATTGCAATATTATTTGCAATAATATTTTCATCATTTGTACCATAGTATGATCACTCTGGAAATGTTCCATTACCTTCAACTCTTGGATTTAATGCCATAAAATCTTTTAAAGTTGGTGATAAATGATCACTATATTTAAAATGATAGTCATATGTTTTATCATTTTCTAAATACTCTCAATATATACTATTTATTTTTTCATCAATATAATAAGAAATAATGTGATAGATTTCATGAATGATAACTCTTAATACATACGGTCTTTGATTTTCAGTAAAATTACCCTTTGATGTTCCAATAATTGCTATACCAAAATCTCCAGGACCATTTGTATAACTAATGTTGTTACCTCTTGCTGCTGTTGAATTTTTTATTAAATCAATATCTAAAGAAACTTTTGAGTCATTGTACTTTCAAAATTTATTATTTGATATTTCTGTTATTATTTCCATACCAATGTATTTTTTTATATCAAATTCAATATAATTAATAAATTTAAAATATTCATAAAATAATTTTTCTTGTCCAAGATTATGATCAAAATAATCAAAATCTTTTGCTACATATCTTTCTACACTTCCAACAATATGTTCTCTTTTAGATGAAGTGTTTTTTGTATAATCAATATCATTAATGAATGTTAAATTATATAGACTTTTCATTGATTTAACTTTATAGTTATAAAGCATTTCAGATGTAAATTTTGTTGTTAAAATATTTGATGAGCTAAAGTTATTTTTATCATCATAACAAGTAACTAATAAACTTATTCCATCTTCTTTTGAATCGATAAAATAATTAGATTTTTTATCTCATTTTTTATAATAATAAACATTTGTTGTACCATATTGATCAATTTCCATAATTGTGTTTGGTTCAACAATTTTATCAGTTAAATCAACCTTACCTTCACTATCTAAATTTAAGTTAATCTCTCTATCAATTAAATTCTTTATTTGTTTATCTTCAGAATTTGATTTTATAAATAATTTATATTGATAATTTTTATTGTAATTATCAATTTTTAATACAAAACTATTATTTGTTTGTTCATAAGATATTTTTGGTGAATAATCATTTTTTGTTAAATTATTAAAATTATTTTGTCTTATATATTTGTTTGTA
Source organism: Malacoplasma iowae (assembly GCF_900660615.1). Taxonomy (GTDB): domain Bacteria; phylum Bacillota_I; class Bacilli_A; order Mycoplasmatales; family Mycoplasmoidaceae; genus Malacoplasma; species Malacoplasma iowae. The sequence goes on from NZ_LR215023.1 coordinate 732,226, forward strand.
ACAAAAATACCAACAGATGCTGTTAATAAAACAGATAAAGAAACAAACCCAGCTATTAATGCTTTAGTTCTTTTATTATTTTTAGAATTTTTCTTTTTTAAATTCATTTTTTTCATAATAGATTATTTTATCATTAAATTAAAAAATATTTTTATTATTAAAAAATATTTGATTTTTAAATAATTAAACTTTAAAGTTTAATTTTAAAATAATTAAAAACAACAATTTGAAAGCAACGCCAATAAAATTATAAATTGTGCACATAAAAATTGTTGTTAATAAAATTATTTTTTAATAAACTATATTTGCAATCAAAACTAAATTAAAAATTTTAAACTTTAATAAAATAAATTGTTTTGTTGTAACTATTCATTTGTATTTGGTTCAATACTTCTAGAAGCACTTCCTTTTGATTTTACTTCTAATCTATTTTCTCTTATTAAAATAATTTCAATAGGTTGTTTATTTGTAATATCATCAGTTTCAAGTTTTTGTTTAATATCATATGCTAATGTTGTTAATGCATCATCATTTATTGTTTTAGGGTCAATAATTACTCTGACTTGTTTTCCAGCTTTAATCGCATATGAATTTTTTACTCCATCAAATGAATTACAAATTTCTTCAATTGTATTAATTTTTTGTAAATATTCTTCATGTGATATATGTCTAGCTCCTGGTCTTGAAGCTGAAATTTTATCAACTATTTTAGTTATACATGAATAAATATTGTCACATGGAACTTTTTCATGGTGAGATTCTATTGCATTAATAATATAATCTTCTAAATTATATTTTCTAGCTAAAACTAAACCGCTTTCAACATGATCATTATCCATTTCAAAATCTGTTGATTTTCCAATATCATGAAAAAAAGCTGCTTTTTTTGCTTTATATTTATCAACATTTAATTCAATAGCTATGTTTGAAGCTAGCATAGCACATTCAATTGCATGTGTTAAATTATTTTGCGAAAATGATGTTCTAAAATATAATCTACCAACATATGGATAAAGTTCTTTATTTACATCAAATATTTGTAATTTGTTTTCTAAAGCCTCTTTTCCTATTTCATACAATCTATTATTCATATTTTCAAGTTCAATATCATAATATTTTTCAATTCTACTTGGTTCAATATTTTTGTTTAAAATTAATTTTTCTAATAGGTTTTTAGCTATTTCTCTTCTAATTGGATTTAAACAAGAAATAGTAACTTCTGGATCTTTTTCAATGATAAGTTCAACACCAGTTGTATTTTCAAAACATTTTTTATTTCTACCATCTTTTCCAATTATTCTTCCTTTAATGTTATCTTCTTCAAGTTTAATTGTATATGTAGTTTTACTAATAGCTATATCTTCAGCCATTCTTTCCATTGTATCAACTAATATTTGTCTAGCTTTATTTTCTAATTCTACTTTTTTTTCTGTTTCAAAATTACTTATCATTTTGCTTCTTTCAACATTCAATTCTTGTTTTAAATTATTAAGAATTATTTTTGATGCCTCTTCTTTTGATAAACCACTTATTTCTTGTAATTGTTTATCAAGATTTTCACTTTTATTTTTTAAAGAAAAATTTAATGCATTATATTTAGATAATGATAATTCTAATTGTTGTTTTAAATTTTTATTAGTTTTTACTAAGTTATCTAATTCATTTTTCTTTTCATATATATTTTGTATATTGTTTTCATTATTACTTGAAATATTTTTACCACTTATTTTAGTTGATAAATCCCTTTTATTATTTCTTGATTTTCTTTTTGTAAAAATAACAATTGCAAAAATACCAAAAAATAAAAGTGTACAAATAATAATGACAAAAAAAACTATATTTAATACCATAATTTAATTAACACCCTATTAATATAAATTGAGCAAATAATTTGTATAAGTTTTAAACCAGTATATTTATTTTATATGATAAAAATAATTTTGTTAAATAATATACAATAAAAAACTATAATTTTTAATGTTTGGCATATTATTTTTTATAATATTTAAATTAAGGTGCATTTATGGAAAAAACAAGATTAGATGTTTATTTGGTTAATAACAAAAAAGTTGAATCAAGAAATTTGGCAACAAAATTAATAGAAGATGGAAAGATTATGGTTAATTCAATTATTATTACAAAAAATAATTATGGTGTTAATTATACTGATAAAGTTGAAATTCTTGAAAATGAAAGGTATGTTTCAAGAGGTGCTTATAAATTATTAAAAGGGATACATGAATTTAAACCAGAACTTAAAGATAAAATAGGATTAGATATTGGATCATCAACTGGTGGCTTTACTCAAGTATTGCTTGATCATGATGTGAGAAAAGTTTATTGTGTTGATGTTGGAACAGATCAACTCCATGAAAAAATAAAAAATAATAAAAAAGTTGTTGTCTATGAACAAACCAATTTTAAAGATGTTGTACCAACTTATTTTTATGAACCTATTGAATTTATATGTTGTGATGTTTCATTTATATCAATTAAACAAATATTAAAAAAAATAATTGAATTAAACTTTCATAACATTGAAGCTATTTTTTTGTTAAAACCTCAATTTGAAGTTGGAAAAGAAATAATTGATAAAACAGGTGGTGTGGTTAAAGATCATAAATTACATGAAAAAGTTATAAATGACTTTAAAGAATTTTGTAAATTAAATAATATTGAATTTTTAAATATATGCGAATCTCCAATTACTGGTGCAAAATTAAATAACATTGAGTTTTTAACTCATATATTCATTAAATAGATAATATTTATAAATTATAGAATTTAAAAAAATGAGCAATAAAATGCTCATTTTTTATAATTTTGTAAAACTAAAATTAAAAGAATTTTTTGTTAACGTTATTATCAAGATAATTTTTAATTTTTAAAGCTATTTCATCTGGAGTAAGTTTTAGTTTTTTGATTACATCATCACTTTTTCCAGACATACCATATCTATTGATACCAACTGAAAAATCAGCAATTCTATATCATGGAATTGTAGTACCAAATTCAATAGCAATTAATGGTTTATTACCAATTACACTTTCTTTATAAACTTTAGTTTGTTTAATAAATAATTCAAAACTTGGCATAGAAATAATATTACATCTAATATTATGTTCTTTTTCTAAAATTTCAGCTGTCTCTAGTGCAACTGGTAACTCACTACCTGTAGCCACTAGTGAAATATCATTTACTTTATTTCCATAAAAAACATAACCACCACGTGAAGTTTTTTCTAATGGAGATTTTATTTGATTAAAAGCTAATCTTGATGTAATAATGTTAACAGGCATTTCGTCTTGTTTAAATGCAAAATCAAAAGCTGCAATCAACTCTTGTAAGTTTGCTGGTCTGAATGTTGTTGTATGTGGTATTAATCTTAAACCTCATAATTGTTCAATAGGTTGATGAGTTGGACCATCTTCACCAACTGTAATTGAATCATGACTATAAACATTAATTATAGGGTTATGAGAAATTGCAGCTAACCTAATAGCAGATCTTGCATAATCTGCAAAAGATAAAAATGTACTACTTATAGCTTTTAAACCATAGCTTGTAATTCCTGAATTAATTGCAGTCATAGCAAATTCTCTTACACCTGCATTCAAATTAACACCAAGTCTGTTTTCTGCACTATATGGTTCTAAACCATTAACTCATATTTTTGTACTTCCAGAAATATCAGCTGATATTAAAGTAAGTAAAGGATTGTATTTTGCAACTTCATTAACAATTATCCCTGATATATTTCTAGTTGCTTCTTTTTCAAAAGATAAATGGTTGAATCACTTTTTATCAAAAGTTAATTGTTTATTTTCAATTTTTCTATATTCTTCATACTTATTTTTATCAGTTGATAATTTTGCAAGTCTTTCCACAAATGCTTCATAAGCTTTTTTACCTCTTTTATGCAAACTAGCAAATTCTGTATAAGCATTTTTAGAAATTTCAAAAGGTTCATTATTATAAGATAATTTGTTTTTTAAATCATTTATTTGATCAAAATTTAAAGCAGATCCATGGGCTTTGTTAGAATCTTGGTAACAAGAACCATATCCAATGTGTGTTTTAACCTCTATAACAGTTGGCTTTTCTGTTGATTGCTTAGCAGCTTCTATAGCAGCACTAATTGCAGTATAGTCATTTCCATTATCAACTTTTATGTAAGCCAAACCTAGTGATTCAAAATATTTTTTATAATCTGTAATAGTTGAATCACTTACTTTTCCATCAAGTTGAATTCCATTTGAATCAAACAAGAAAATTAATTTATTTAATTTGTATTTTCCAGCTAATGAAAACGCTTCATATGAAATTCCTTCTTGTAAACAACCATCACCAAATAAACAATAAGTGTAATTATCTATTAACTTATATTTTTTAAAATATGTGTTTAATTTAGTTTCAGCTATAGCCATCCCAACTGCTATTGCAACCCCTTGTCCTAAAGGACCAGTTGATGTTTCAATACCATCAATTAAAATGTTTTCTGGATGTCCAGCTGTTTTTGAATTAATTTGTCTAAAATTTTTAAGATCATCCATGCTTACATTTTTATATCCAGCTAAGTGCATAGTTGCATATAATAAAGCACTACCATGTCCAGCACTTAAAACAAATCTATCTCTATTAAAAAACAAAGGGTTTTCTGGATCTACAACTAAATGATCCTTATATAAAGCATACATAATAGGTGCTGCACCTAAAACAATACCTGGGTGACCAGAATTTGCTTTTTCGATCATTTCAACACCTAAAATTCTTATAGTATCAATTGTTAGATTTGAAAATCTAGAAGGTTCTTTTTTTTCAACAACTACTTTAGTATTTGTCTTTTTTGTTTCTTTTTTAATCTCATTCATTTTCTACTCCTGAATATCTTCTATAATTTTTACAGATTTTACTTCGCTAATTTCACTTGTAAGAATTGTTTCAACACCATCTTTATAAGTCATGTCAATTAAAGCACAACCAACACAATTACCAAAAACTTTTATAGTAACTTCACCGGTTTTATCATCAAAATCAACAAAGTCTAAATCTCCTCCATCTTGGTTAATGTAAAATCTTATAGAATCGATTACATCTTTTATTTCGTCTATAATTTCACTCTTTTTTTGATTTACCATAATACTTGATTATAATATAAAAATGTAGAGGTAAATTATGAAAAATAAAAAAATTGTATTATGTGAAGTTGTTGAAATTAACAATAATTACATCAAAATTTCATATAATGATAAAATTTACCGTTGTTATTCAAACTATATATCTGATTATCCAGTTGATCTTTTTAAATATTTCACTATTGGTAATAAATATAAATTTTTATTAAAAGAAGGGATGATTTTTTCTTATAAAGATATAAGACCAAAATTATTAAAAAATAAAAAGAAACCCACTCCTACAATTAGTGGGGTTAAAAATTTAGAAAGGCATTTATTGGAAATAATAAAAAAATTAGAATAGTCCATAAATTATTTTTATTAAGTATTGTTTTGAGTGGTGGTTTAAAGCCACTTTTTTTAATTGTTCATTAAATTCATGGTAAGTGTTGTTTCAATTTAATAAATAATCTAATAATGAAATAACTTTATCTAAAGATATATATTTGTCTTCTGAAGAATCATTTCTCTTAATACTTGTATAAATTCGATTAAATTCTACACGGTAAAGTCTTGTAGTGAAATTATAAATGTGTCCGTTATGTGAAATTAAGTTTCTAATTTTTAAAAAAACATTTAGCATTTTGTCAAAATTATTAATATTAACTATAGGTATTCCAAAACTAACTAAAATTTTATTTTTAATTTCATCATCTAAAAGCCTATAAAAATTTATCGTGGTAGCAAATGTCCAAGATAATGAAAGATCCTCAATAGGAATATTAGCCAAACGTTTATATTGAATTAGAAATTCAGAAGTTGCAGCATGTTCAAAAAGCGAATAAACAAATTTTTCACTTTTTAAATCAGGACAATTTTTTATATTTGGTAAATAATTTAACAATTCATCTTCAGCGAAATTATAAATTTTAGTATCTTTTAATTTATAAAATTTAATTCAATTTTCAATTATTGTTCTTTTTAATTTTGATTCAAAAAACAATATATTTTTTAATAAAATCGACCCAACATTTTTATCAAAATTTATAAGATTAATTATTTGATTGCTATCAACAAAAGAAAAAAATCTATTGTTTTCTTCATTGATAAATATTTCACTATATTCATTTAATATATATTCAGCTGAATATATATTTAAATATTCTAAAAATTTATCTTGATCAACAATATTCAAACCATTTTCTATAAGTTTTACTAAATCTTTTTCTTTATCAATCATTATATATACCAACTTTAATTCTATCAAATAGGTGATAATAATTCATAATATAGATAAGTAAGTTAGTTTACAAAAAGAAAATATTAATTAAAATATTTTTTAAAAAATGTTCTAACATCAATATTATTTTTTAAATCAACAATATTTTTGCTACCAAAGCCAACATTGTTATTTTTAATACTAATTGAAATTAATTGCACATTTATCTTTTCTTCAAAACACATCCTTGCAATATCATCATATAAATTATTTTGGTAATAAACTTTTTCAAATACAAAAATCTTTTTGTATTTACTAATCATATTAACAACTTTTTTTCTATCAAAACAAGTAACAAAAATTGCATTAACTAAATCAGTATCATATTTATTTAAATCAATTTCATTTTTTATTTCATTAATCAAATGTCCATAAGAAATTATTAATGTTTTAGACTTTTTATTGATTTCATAAATTCAATCACCAAAATTAAAATCTGAATAGTTTTCTTTATGTTCACATTGATCTTTTGTATATCTAATAAAAAAAGGTGATTTCTTATTATCGTAAGCTAGATCAATTAATCTTGATAACACAATATTATTTGATGCATTTGCAACAATACTTTTGGGAATTGTTTTTATAAACCCAACATCATAGATTCCATGATGTGTGTTCCCATCACCATAAGAGATATCAGCTCTATCAATTAAAAAAGTAACTGGTAAATCAAGTCTTGAAATATCATGGATTATTTGATCATATGTTCTCTGCAAAAAAGTTGAATAAATAACAACAAAAGTTTTAAAACCCATTAAAGAATATCCTGATGCTTTAGTTACAGCATGTTCTTCAGCAATGCCTACATCTTCATAATTATCTTTAAATTTTAAAGACAAATCCAAAAAACCAGTTGAAAGTGTCATTGCAGGATTTATTATTTTAATTTTATTATCACACTCTAAAAGTTTTGATAATTTATTTGCAGCAACTTTGCCATATGTTGGATGTTTTTCAATTTCAATTTGATTTGAATGATATAACCCAACTAAATCATTTTCAGCTTCTTTTAACCCTAATCCTTTTATAGTTTTTAAATGTAAAACAACTGGCCCATTTTTAACTAGTTTTTTTGTTTTATTTAAAGCTTCAATAACACTTGATAAATCATTACCATTATATGGTCCAACATAATTTATTTTTAATGCATTAAAAAAAGATTTAACCAATTTGTCATCAGTATTAAACATATTATTAATAGCACCAACATTTTTTGAAATAGACATTCCATTATCATTAATAACAATAATAATTTTTGTTTGCTTACAACCAATATCATTTAGCGCTTCAAAAGATATACCACTATTTAAAACTGCATCTCCTATAACTGCAATTGTGAAATTATTTAGATTATTATTTGCGATTGCTGAAGCTAATGATAAACAAGTACCAGAATGACCAAGCGAGACAAAATCATGTTCTGATTCTAATGGTTCAAAAAAACCAGATAAACCACCACTTTTTCTAATTGTGTTGATTTTATCTCATCTATCTGTAAGCATTTTATGAACATAACATTGATGACCTGTATCATATATTATTTTATCTTTTGGCGAATTAAAACAGTATAGCAAAGCTATAGATATTTCAACAATACCAAGATTAGATGAAAGATGAATAGAATCAGTTTTTGATAATTCTATTAATGTTGTTCTAATTTGTTTTGAAATTGTTTTTAAATCATCAATACTTTTTTTGGTTATCTCATCATATTTAATAAATTTGCTCATTTTTTATTTTTTAACATTGAATAATAATTTTTCTAAAAATAAAATTAAAACTTGTTGGAAATCATTTCTTTAAAAAAGTTAATAATTCATCAAGATAATAATTTAAGTTAATGAATTTATCAACTGCGATTTGATGTTCGTTTTCATCTTGTTTTAATAGATATTTATTATTTGTTACTAAAACTCCTGAATTACTATAAAAATTAATTAAGTTGTCTTTTAAATTAACCAATTCTTTGTATGCTTTTCTAGTTGAATTCATATTGATATTGAATAAATTAATAACAAAATCTTCAGAGTCAAAATTTTGATATTGATTATATAAATCAAGCAATTGACTTTTTTGTAAATGTTGTAAATTGTAATTTATTCTTAACTTAATAAGCGATAATATCAAAAATGTTTTTAATTTTAAAGATATATTTTTTATGCAATAATTTTGCTTAGAAATAAATTTGTAAAATTGATTTAAAGTAATGCTATTTTTTTCAGCTTTTTTCAAACTCATCTCTAATAAACTCCAATAAACCTTTTATTCTTGAATAATCAACTCTTGTTGGTGACACCATAACTAATTGTGTTTGATTATCATTATTTATAACAATATCTGTTGACGCAAACAAGAGATCATTATGGCCAAATTCATCACCAAAAGTAATTGATGTTGTGTGTCCATTTTGTTCTTGCTTAAGTGCAATTTGTTCTCATATTGTTGAATTTTCCAATAATAACAAAACCTCTTCAAGTTTTTTATGATCATTGAATTCTGGCAAAGCTAAAAGACTTGATGAACCAATAATATTTTTAGTTATTTTAGATTCTTGTTTAAATTTGTCTGATTTGGAATTGAAAATTCTTTCAACAACTTCTTGCATTACAAACTCATATGATTGGACTTTGTCTCTTATAATAGTTTTTATTAACTCAAGTCTTGTATCAAGTTCTTTTAAAGGGCAATCAACTAATCTATCATTAAAAATTCTTACACAAATTGAAATATCTTTAAGAATTGATGCATTTTCTATTTTTATTAAGTTTTTGATAATGTCACCATTTGAAAGGATTAACATAATAATTGCATTACTTTCATTAATTTGAACCAAATCAACTCTTTTTAATGACAAATTTGCAGACTTATCTATTGTAACCAATGGAAGTCTTGTAACCTCTTGAATAATCCGACAGCTTTCATCAATAATAGTGTCTATAGAATTTGATCTATTAGAAAATACTTTTTTTAATCTCATTTTCAAATTATCATCTATTGCTGGTGTAGAGAATTCTCTTTCATAAAGTTTATATCCTTCACTAGATGGAACACGACCAGAAGAAGTATGGTTTTTTTCTAAAAAATTGTGGTGTTCTAAAACAGCCATTTCATTTCTTACTGTCGCAGCTGAAATATCTGGCATATATTTTTCAATAATTGTTTTACTACCAACTGGATTGGCTGTAGCTATATATTCTTGAACAATATATTTTAGAATTAGTTTTTGTCTTTCTGTCAACATAAAAAAACACCTCAATTTATATATAATATTTTACTTTAAATAATACAATTGTTTATAAAATATAGAATTATAAACTATTCTTTTTAAAATTAAAAAAATATAGCAAAACATTAATGATAAATAATTAAAAACTTTTTTAAATTAAATGAAAATTAAATTTTAACTTTCTATTTATTAGTTAAATTATAAAATCTAAATAAAAAACTCATAACTTGTAAGTTATGAGTTTATACAACAATAAAACTATTCAAACATTTCATCAAATTCATCATCATCGTCAAAATAGTCACTATCATCAACTTTTGGTTTCTTTTCTATTTCTTTTTCTACTTCTTTTTCAGTTTCTTTTTCATGTTCTTGTTTATCTTCTTTTAAATTATAAACAACGTCTCTATTTTCTACTTCAACAATTGGTTTTTGATTTTCTTCATAATATGGTTCTTCTTCATATTCTTCTTGATAATAATCATCATAATTATCATACATAGAATAATCTTGTTCATAAAAACCTTGATCATCATAATACATAGGTTCTTCTTGATAGTATTCTGTGTTGTCATAATTATCATAATAGATAGGTTCTACTGGTTGATAATATGGAACATCTATCAATTGATTAACTTCTACAATTTTTTCTACATCATGAGCCACTGGTACTTCAACCTCAACAATTTTTTGAGTTTCTCCTCCTGAAATATTTACAAGTTTTTCAACCTCAATAACCTCTGGTTCTGAACTAACCACATTAGGATTTTCTATAAATTGTGGTACTTCAACTTCAACTATTTTTTCAACAACACGAGGTTTTCTATCTTTGTATACAATTTTTTCTTGAATAGTTGGTACTGGAATTAATCTTTCAACTTCAACAAAATTAACATCTCTTTCTACTGGAATTGAATTATCAATTCTTTGATTTTTATGGTATTGATCATATGAAGTGTTTGACTTAGAATAAAGTTTTTTAAAAGTTAATTCATTTAATATTGTATTAAAAGACATTTTTTTATTAAACAATCTTATGTAGTTACTTTTTGGAAGATGGTTATTTTGAATTAAAAATTCTAGTTCAATAATTTCTTTTTTTTGTTTATCAATCATTGATAATGCAACATCATCATCACCAAGTTCATATATTAATATGTCATCTATTCTTTTAAGTTGAACTTCTAAAAAGTCAATCTCTTTTCCAATTGATGCTTTTTCATGTCTATAATTTGTTGCATTATACTCTTGGTTTAGTAAATTAATCTTTTCAAGAATATGTCTTGCTTTGTTTTTTAAGGTTTTTTTAAACTCTTCAGCATTAGTATGGTCTAATTTTTTATCTAAAAAATTTAAATCGTTGTTCATACCCATATTCTCCAAAAAATGTTTTGTTAATAAAAATATATAGAAAATATATAATTCACTATGTTTTAATTATATCTATTTAAAATATCAAAATCAATTTTTGAAAAAAAAATAAATGCTCAAATAATAAAAAAATATGATTTAATATAATTTTATAGTATTTTAATAAATATATTCTACAAATCTTTTTTAAATCATTAATTAAAGGTTTTTATTAAATAAAAAAAGCTGTTTTTTTAATAAACAGCTTCATAATTAGTTTTTCTTTGTTGGGTCGTTTTCTTTATTTGTTTCGTTTGGATTTTTTTCTTCGTTTTCCTTTTTAGGACTAGACTTAATTATATTTTTAAATAATTCTTCATAACTTAGATTATCCATATCTATACTATCAATTAACGGTTTTAAAGTTTCACTCATTTGTGAAAATCTTTCAGATCCTGTTGCAAAATTTTCTAAAACATAGTTTATAAATTCATCAACTGAAAATATATTCATTTTTTCATATGAGTCACGTTGTGATTCATATATCTTTTTTATATTTGTTCATGTCTCCAAAGAAATTTCAATTTTAATTTTTGTATCTGACATACTAAACCTCCTAAGATAGTATAGTATTATTATACACAAAATTAATAACTATAATAGTAATTTTTATCATTCTCAATGTTTAATTGCTAATTTGTTTCTTTGTTAATTTTAATTTGAATTTATCAAAAAATTTATCTAATTTAATTTCAATTGGTAATAGTATTATATTTAAATAATCTATTTCAGAATATCATCTTTTTGATCTATTGTATTTTTTATTAATATCTTTTGTAGTTATATTTTTTATATAGATAAACAAATACGCCACAATTGTTGCTAATGTAAATCAAAATATTGGAGCAGATGGGAATCCAATTGGTAACAAGTTATAAACTGAACCATATTCACTATAAGAACTATCAATGCTATTGAATCAATCGTTTTTTGATAAACCTGTTGTATTAAAACCAACTCCAAAGAAGTTTATAAAAATTGATATGTATCCAAAATAAATTAACATAAATAATATCATTGATACCATACTTCATTTAGTAAACTGTTTTGATGTTAGCAATACAAAGACTGCAAATAATAAATTAATATAATGCAATAAGAATATTAAAACATTTGGATATGTTCCAATAAATATATATTTTCAAAAGTTACCACTAATATCTTTATCTGTTGATACTACAAAAAATATTGTGATAATACTTCCAATAATAGAAAACGGACATAATATTTTGGCCATATTTTTTGTTTTATCAACTATTAAAAATATTGGTAAAACAAGTCCAATCATAGGACATAAGTCTAATAAGAAAACCCTACTTATACTATAAGAGTAATTATAATAATCATTACTTTTTCACTGACTTCAACTTAGTGGTTGATCAATTAAAACCTTAATATCACCAGATCATCTAACAACTATAAAATAAATTAATCAAATAATAGAAATAACAATAGAGAATCAATAAGAATTTATAACCCTGTATACCCTATTGTATTTTAGTGTTACAAAATAATGAAATAATATCATTGTTGTAACTGATAACACAGTTACAATACGAAGAAGTAAACCAAGTCAATTAAATCCTGAACCCATATTTACTCCTTTAGATGGTTTTTTTTATTTTATATAAAAAAATAGAAAAATCTATCTTTTTTTTCTATATTTTGCAGATAAAACTTTAAATGAGAAATAACCAAAAATTGCAACAAGGATTAATGCTAAGAATGTAGCAACTGAAATTGCAACAATATTGCCTGTACTTAAACCAGAATTGACATCAACAACAGTAAGTATTGTATAAACCATACCCAAATAATTTATAAAACCAATAAGTGATGCAATTATATAAGCAAATAAAACTGATTTTCTTTCTTTATCTTTTTTAGATAATTCATCTCTTTGTCTAATTTTATTTATTAACATTTCAATTGATGTTTTAAGTTCGCTTAGTTGATCTATTTTTTTAACTATATGTTTAATATGAAAAATTTCAAAAAAATCATCGTATCAATTCAATATTAAATTTTCTAGCGATTTAAGTTTTTCTTTGTGATAAATATCAATGTTGTGGTACAAATCATAATTAAATTCAAGTTCTATATCTTTCATCTTTCAAAGTCTACTTTGTGAGTAAATTTGAGCTCACATATAATATTCATATAAACCACTTGAGTTGTTTGCATCTAACAAACTTTTTTGAAATACTTCAGTATTATTTTTAATTAAAAGCATTGATGGTTTATTACTTAAAAAAGTTATGTAGTCATAATTTAATTCACAACAAGAATTTTCAATTTTTTCACTCAATGATTCAGATAATTTTGATAAAACAAAACTATTTTTATTCACAATATCAACTAATTGCTTATATTCAATAAAGTGTCCAGTTGAATAATCCATACCAAATAGTTCTGGTGATATAGTCAAAAGATATATCATTTTAAGATTTTTGTTTTTATCAAATAAATCATATTCACTAATTATTGGAGTTTTTGATTTTAAATAAACCTCAACAGAAAATATTGGACTTATTAAAGAATCAACCTCAAATGTTTCTTGTTCTATAAGAGTGTCTGCAATATCTTCTGCACTTTTTATATTTTTAATCGATATTATTTTATCTCTATCAAGATAAGTTGTTCTTAGGTAATTTGCTAATTCAAAAAAATCAATTTCAGAATTTTGGTTTGGATCTTCTTTTAATAAAGATGGTTTATCTAAAAGTTTTAAAATGAATTCTGGTTTTTGTGATGTAAAGTAAATTTTAAGTTCTTCATATAAACATAATGCTATTAATGAGCTTGTTAAAATTGAAAAAAATAAATCTTTTTCAATATAATTTTTTGTTTTCTCTGAAACATCATTAAAATACAAAAACTTTCTATTTACAAAATTAATTCAGTTTTGATGAAGAGATTCAATTGTTATTTGTTGAAAATCAACCTTAACTTTAGCTTTATCTGTAGGTTTAATTGATTTTTTATTTGATGGTTGGTAATTTTCTAACATGTGTAAGATGTTATTTAACGATAAAGGAAATAGTTGTTTATTAATAAAATGCTTAATTAAATTGTAAAAATATATTTTATCTACACATTCTAAAAAATCAATTCCTTCAGAATCATTAAAAACTTTATTAAAACTAAATCCACCAGATAAAAGTTTAGACTCATCATCTAGAAAAAAAGAAAGTTGTAGTTGTGATATATATGTATATAAATATGAATTAGGATTAATATCAATAGCAAAATCATATTTTCTATCTAAAGAAGTATCTCCTAAAACTTCAACATCACTTTCTGGAATAATATTTTTAATATATAATGGTTCATTAAATTTATCAGTCTCTTGAACAAAAAATAAATCACAATTTTCACTACCAGTTTTAGATGCAATTTTTTTTAAAGCAAGATTAAGCATCAATTTTATTTTGTTGTTTTTAGTTAAGTTATCAATTTCAACAAATTTTTCTAATTCATCTTCATCCATATTTTTTTGGATTTTAGGTAAAACTTTATTTACAAAAAAACGATTAGGGTGGTTTTGCAAACTAGTAAAAAATTTATCATTGATTTCATCAATGTAGAATGGTGTTAAATTTTTTATTTTTAGACCATTAAATTCTTTCTTTTGTGTTGTTACACTTTTTTTATTAGCCATACTACTACCCTCCTATCTGATTTTTTTCTTATTTTCTTTTCTATATTTTCTCTTTATATATAAAGGTTTAAAAATTGCATTCAGCAAGATTAAAAATAATATAAATACTAGCACTGTTCCAAAAGTTATTGTTCCTATATTAGCTGGGTTTTTAATCCCATCGCTTGAGTTTGTAACTGTTAAGATAGAAAAAACAACAGTTAAAAAATCAGTTATTCCAAATAATGTTGCTGTTACAAATGCAAAACCAATATTTCTTCTTTCTTTTCCTTTACCATAAATTTTATCTTCTCTATTAATTTTGTTTTTTAAATGACCAATCATTTTGTTGATATCGTTAAAATCATTAATTTTTTCAACAATTCTTTTTATTTCTGGAAGACCATAAAAATTATCATATCAATCAAAATGTAATTTATCTAATTCATAACAATAGCTTCTTAATAAATGAGGATATTTATTTTTATAAGCATCAAAATTTGCTTCTATATCATTTGTTTTTCACACAAGTGCTTGAGTGTATATTTGAGCTCACAAATAATTGTTAAATAATTTTCTATTTGCATCAATTTCGTAATTAAATTTATTTTTATTTTTAACAAGCAAAGGATTGTTATTTTTAATTATTATAGAAGTTAGAGATTTATTGTAAAAAGAAATATAATCATAATTTCATTCACATATAGTTTTATCTACAATATTACTTACTATTTTATTTCATTCATCATCAAGTTTTCATTCACCAATATTTTTAACTAGATCAGAATATCTAATGAAATTAAAATTAGTATCATTTAAACCAAATAATTCTGGATTCATGATTAATAAATAAAATATTGTTATTTCTCTATTTTTTGAAAATAAATTACTATCTTCATCTAAAAAAGGAATATCGCTATTTCTAATAATTTCATAATTTCACATTGGGACACCAAATGAACGATTTTCATCTTCATCAAACTGAATTAAAGCATTAATCGCTTCATCAGCGTCCATTATCTTTTTTCACTTTATTTTTCCTCAGTGAAAATAGTTATTTTTTAAAAGTATAGCTAATTGGTTAAAATCTTCTAAATAATCTTGTTGCAAATCTTCTTTAATTGTGATGACTCTTTTTAATAATGGGATATAAATTTCTGGTTCCGAATGTCTAAAGTATATTTTTAGTTCCTCATAAACTGCTAAAGATATCATTAAAACAATTAAAATTGAATAAAATAATTCATTGGTATATCAAGACATTTTCTCTTTACTAAAACTATTATTGTTTAAAAATTTGTCTTGAATTAATTGGCTTCATTTCATGAATAACTTATCAACATTAATATCGCTTTTAGAGTTATTGTTTATAACATCACCAAAAAGTGCCAAAATATTATTCAAAGATATATTTCTAAGCTCTTTAGAAAAAAAGCATCTTACCAAGGAATTTAAATATATTCTTTCAAATATATCATACTTATCACTTTTACTATCATTACCTCAATTTCAACTAACAGCTCCAGAAAGCATTTTATTATTCTCATCTAAATAAAAAGAAAATTGAATTTGTTCAATATATTTGAACAAATAAGTGTTTTTATCAACATCAATAGCATAAATATATCTTCTATCTGAATGAATATCACCAATTACTTTTAAATCATATAATTCATATTTTTCTTCTACAAAATATGGTTGTTTATTATCTTCATAACCCTTTTCAACAAAAAGGTCATGTTCTTTAGTACCGGTCTTAGCAACTATTTTTTTTATAATTCTATTTATTAATAATAGTATGGTATTGTGATCAGAAATACTTTCTGTATCCAATATTTTTTTTACTTCTTTTAAACCAATATTTTTTTCTATTTTACTTAATATTTTAGTTGATAACCCATGATTTCTATA
Source organism: Malacoplasma iowae (assembly GCF_900660615.1). Lineage (GTDB taxonomy): Bacteria > Bacillota_I > Bacilli_A > Mycoplasmatales > Mycoplasmoidaceae > Malacoplasma > Malacoplasma iowae. Next base: position 748,806 of record NZ_LR215023.1, read on the forward strand.
TTTTTGTAAACTATCAAAAAATCTAGGATTTATTTCATCAATATAGAATGGTAAAACAGTTCTAGTTTTAAGGCTGTTTATAAAATTTTTATTTTCTTTATCACTCATATAAACAACCTCCACAAAATTATTACCAATACTAAAAAATTATAATACAAATCAAATATTCTTATTAACTAACTATCTTGTAATTATTAGCAGATATTTTTATTTTTATTATTAAAATTAACAAATAAAAAATCCCCACTTATTTAAGTAAGGGAAATTAATGTTTATTAATTGTTTTATAAACAATTAATAAAAACTATAATTTGAAGATTGTTGATGAAAAATCACTAGATTTATCAATTTCAAATTTATTATCACAATAAATGTCATCAAAATCATATGTACTATATGAAGATACTGTTGTAATTAATTGACTATTGTGTATATTTTTTTCTTTGTCTGAAAACATTTTTAAAATATAGTTTGTCTGTTCTAAACTTAAATAATTATTTAGATCATCTATAAATAATATTGTTTTTTTATCTAGTGCTTTAAATATTGCTGTTAACAAATAAAATAGCCTTCTAACATTATCTGATTCATTTACAGAATTAATAAAGTGAAAAATTCCATTTTCATCTTTTATTGACAACAATAAGTTAAATTCATTTAAACTTTCATCAGTAACTTTAAAGTCTTTAATGTTTATATTTAAATCCTTAAAAACATTTAAATATCTTGTTCTATTTATTTCTATAAAATCTTTTGAGATAGAATATTTTTTAAATGATTTATTGTGCAAGTAATTATCTTTAAAAAAAGTTATGTTTTTAAAAAAATCACTAATACTTATAGTAAGCATGTTTTTAGAAAAATTACATATTTTCAAAAGAATAGAATTTTTTAAATTTAAGTAATTAGTGTTAGGTTGTTTATCTAATTCAAGTTCTTCTAAATTTAAATTAATATCAAAAATACAAGTATTACTTGAATCACTATTTGGTAAATTAAGCGAAAATTCTAAGTTATTTTTTGAATATATTTCAATTCATTCCATATCATCAAAACCATCTGAACAAGAATAACTTATTTTTTCAAGTTGAGGAAAATACCCATTAAAAATTAATTCATATTTAAAAGATGTTTGATTTACATTAAAATATAAAATCACTTCTGTATCATTATAATCCTCGTCATTTTCTTCACTGAATAAAACAAATGGATTATAAAAGTTTCTCATTGATTTTAACGTAGTATCTAATTTAAACTCTGTTTCATATTTTATAAAGTTATTTATATAATCGATTGTAGTATTAATTAATTTAATAACACTTGATTTTCCAACAGATTTAGAACCAATGAAAACGTTAGAACAAGATGGCAAAACATCAATTTCATCAATTACATTTCTATTTAATAAATCAATTTCTTGTCAATCTTTAAAACATGCAAAATTTCTAAACTTAATTTTAAATAGCATAATCACTCCTAAACAATATATTAATTTTAATATAAATCTTTTTCTTTATTTAATATTTAAAAATATAAAAAATTCCAAGACTAAAAAGCCATTGGAATATTTATTAGTTTTTATATGAATTAATAATTGGAAATGAAACTGGAAATTTAATAAATAAGAACGTAATAACTGAACTTGCAGTAATATCAATACTAAACGCACTAGTTGTAAACGAATTAACTCAATTATTATTTTCATCAAGAATTTTAAAAGGTAAAAATGATGTTGATGTGAAGTTATTTATATTAACATTAATATATAAATCTAAGACTTCATCACTATATCATAAAGCACCTTGTCTAACATTTAATGGAAGTCAAAAATGAAGTGCATTAATATCTTGATTATTAGAATCTTTTTCTGGTTTGATTGTTGTCATCTGACTATAAGTAAATAAAAGATTTTGTTTTACTAAATTTAAATTTGAATAATCTTTAATTAATATTTTATTTAATTTATTTTGGTTTGTAACTTCTGTTTTGTAACGAGTTATTTTACTTGTTAAGTCATTATATGATCCAGCATCTGTATTTTTAAAACTATTAACTGCTTTATCAAAATTATCTTTTGAAATCTTTTTTTCTGAAAAACTAAAAGTATAGTCTTTCATATATAATCTATCGCTGTAATCAAAATCTTTTAAAATGTTTTGGTTTTCACTTATATAAAGCATTCCTGTAAAGTTATAAACTTTAGCTAGCATTTGTACATATTTTGAAGCTACATTTGATCAAATACTTGCACCACTTGAATTTAGTGTTTTATTATTAAAACTATCAGAAATACTTTTGAATAAACCTGGTGCATCTAAATATATATCTGCTACATAAGGAATTTGATATCCAAAAACTCATTTATCATCATCTATTTTAGTTGGATTTAATCATAAATTTTGATTTGTAACATTATAATCAAAAACTAGTTTGTCATTCTTTTTAATAGTTACTTTATCAGGAAGTTGTTTTATAATGTCTGATTTTTTAAATTTATATCATTCTTTACCTGAATTAGTATTTAATATTATATATTTATTGAAATTTGATTTATTATTTGCAACCATGTTTTCAATTTCTTGTGTATTGATTCCCATTTTTTGTAAATCAATTGTATCTGGAACAATATCTTTTAGTGGATTTAAATCTATATTTAAATCTTTATTAAAAGTATATGTGTATTTATAACTGTAAGTTAGAGTTTTAGTTTCTTTTTTGTATTCAATTTTTGTCTGTTCACCTTTTCTTGTTGTATCTTTTAAAAATAGATCTGCAATTGGTTTAATTGTATAAACAAATATTTTTTTGGCATTGTCATAACTAAGATTTGTATTTTCTGTTATTAATACTTTTAATATCCCAGACAAAGTTTGGTCATTTATAAGCGTTGATAAAATAGTTGTAATGCTTTCTTTATTTTCAATTATGATTTGCAATACAGTTTTACTATTGTTTTGATCTGCAAAAACTTTTTGAATCAATTCAATAATTCCTTTATATTTTTCACCAACAACTTTTGAAATCATATTAATTACTGTTTGATCTTTTAAAATTGTTTTTAATAATTTATCAATTGAATCTCCATTAAAAAGTGAATCTATTATAGTGTTTAAATATTCTATATTTTTAATACCTAAAGTTTTAATTAAATCTTGAAATTGTTTTTTTAAATCTGATTTTTCTTCTTCACTCATTGAAGGTTTTATTTTATCAACAAAAGCACTTATTAAATTATCAACAAAAAAATCGTTTCCAATAAATTGTGTAATTACACTTACAACAAGTTGTTTATTGTTTCCAATAATATCAAGGATTGGTTCTTTTGTATTTAAAAGCTTTTTAATGGCATCAATTAATACTTTATTATCTGGTAATACTTTTGCCTCAATTAATAAATCTACAATACTATTAGACGATGATTCTACAAATTGAGCTACAGTTTCATTTTTTGATATTTAATCAACTATATTACTAATTAGTGTAACAATTTTTTGTATATGATTTTGAACATTATTAATTTGTTCTGAAATTTCTTTACCAAGAGTATCATTTGTAAGTTTATTGTAATTATCAATAACTTGAGAATCTTTTATTGCTGAATTGTAATCCAATGTAGATGTTACATTTTCATACTCTGTTAAAAAAATATTTGAATATGTTCCAAATGTGAAACTAAAATTATTTAAAACAATTTTGTCATCTTTTTGTTTATCTTCTTCTTTTACATTTACATCATTATTTTTAGAAATTAAAAAATCAACTGATGGAAATTGTAAACCTAAAAAGAATCTATTGTTGTATTTATTAATAGTTAAATTAGGTTTTAAGTCTTTTATATTTATATTTAAAAAAATATATTCATTTTCATTTAATTCATATGAATGATTATTAATAACTAGGTTTTCTGGTTTATGATTTTCATTAATGATTTTTAGTGAAACACTAACAGATACTTTTTCATTTTCATTAATGGTAATAGATGGCGTTTTATTAAAATAAAAACTAAAATAAGATTTGTTTGTTAAATACAATCAATATAAATAACTATATATATCCAAAGTTAAATTATCTTTATTTATTTTTTTTAATTCTTCATCAGTTTTTATATCATTAGTTAAAACTTCATTAATGCTTTTATACACATCTCCTGCATTGTCTTTACTAACATTTATAGATGTTATATTTTTTTTAGATTTTGATGCTTTTTCAATTTCTGGTTCTATCTTACCTTTTATAAAAGGTCTACTTATCAAATTTCCATTATCTTGTCCTAAATTTGGATTATCATTAATGTTATTAGTTTTAGCACCCTTAGCACAAGAAGCTAATGGAACAGCAATTATAGAGGTTGCTGATATTAATGGCAAAAATTTAAAAAATACATTTTTAATCATAACTTTTAACTACCCAACTTTTTATTTTTTAAGTTTATCACTTTTTAGTTTTTTTACACATTTTTCATTGTTAAAAAAATTTCTAATTCTATATCACAATAAAATAAAAAACCAAACCAGGTTTTGGTTTGATTGCTCGATTGACATGTGAAGTGCAACACTCAAAAAAGAGTGTGCACTTCATTTGTTTTGTTTGTAAGTGTTCACTAATAAAAAGATAATGAATATTAGGAGTGCTTATGAAAACTTATAAACATTTAACAAAAGAAGAAAGATGCTTAATTTATTTTCTTTGAAATAAAGAAAAATATTCTATGAATAAGATTGCAAAAATCTTAAATAAAAACAAATCAACAATATCAAGAGAATTAAAAAGAAACACATCTTCAACAGGGATTTATTATTCATCAACTGCTCACAAAAAATACATTAGAAGAAAATCAAATTGTCATATGTTTTTTATGTTGAAGTACAAAAACTTCACAGATCTTTTTATTCAAAAATTTAATCCTAAATCTCATGGTGTAGAAGCTACAATTTTTTGAATAAAAGAAAACTATCCGTTAGTTAAAGTTCCAAGTGCTAGGCAAGTATTTAGATGAATCAATAGCAAGATTTGAAAGATACAAAGAAGAGATTGTTTAAGAAGAAAATATGTTAAAGGAAAAAGAAGAAAAATAGGTATATTTTCTAAAATTGATGGAAAATACTGCATTCCTTATAGTCTAAGACCAGAAAAGATAAACAATAGAAAAGAATTTGGACATTGAGAAGCTGATCTAATAGTTAGTAAAAGGCAAAGTGGTTATTACCACTTATTGACATTAGTGGAAAGAAAAACAAGGTTGGCAATTATTAGAAAAATAAAAGGGAAGAACGCTAGATCAATGATGGCTAAAATGTATACCATTATTCGAGATGAAAAACTCCCAATAAAAAGCATCACTGTTGATAATGGGTTAGAGTTTCAAATGATGGGAATAACTGCAAAACAATTCAACTTTAAAGTTTATTATTGCCAACCTTATTCTTCATTCCAAAGAGGGTCCAACGAGAACATAAATGGGATAGTTAGAAGATGATATAAAAAAGGAACTGACTTCAGTTTAGTAAGTGAAGATAAAATAAAAACTCTTGAATGAAAAGTAAACAACATCCCAAGAAAAATGTTTGGTTATAAAACAGCTTACCAAATGTATCAAGAAAATATTTAAAACAAAAAAACTCTCAACTTATATTTCAAAGTCGAGAGTTTAATGTAACATTGAAGTGTTGCACTTCACATGTCAGTTAGGGAAAAAACCAAACCAGGTTTTGGTTTGATTTTTATAATAATGTGTTAAATAATGGAAACTTAACTTTTCCATAATGGAAATATCTTATCTTTCCAAGAAGTTTATATGGAAGATAAACATCAGCTACTCCATCAACTGATAAACTTGTTCTAGATAAAGTGAAATGGTTTGATCAAGTAGAACCGTTTTTAATATTAAAAGGAAGATAAACATTATTTGAGAAATTTGAAATATTCAAATATATAACTAAATCCAATGTAGTTGGAATATTAGAACCCAAACTTTTAGCTCTAAAAGGAACTCTAAGTTTTATTCCTTTTTGGATTGAACCACCATTTATTGTATCAGTACCAATGTTTGATGAATTTAAAGCATTATAAGAAAATATTAAATCATTATTTTTTAATTTTAGTGTTTCATATCCTTGTATTAATGTTTTGTTTATTTCTAGATCATTATTATTTTTTTCAAAGAAACTATCAATATTTAATTCTTCATTTTTATAATTTGATTCCAAATTAAAATAAGATGAAATAGTGTTAAATGTATTGATATCAAAATTAGTGTTGTATGTTAGATTATAATCACTCATATATAAAGTATCATTATAATCAAAATTAGTTAATGGCTTATTTTCACTTGTTGACTTAATCATTCCAGATGCTGAATAAACTTTAGATAAAATTGTTATTATTGATGAAGCAATTTCATTTCAAACATTAAAGTTATGTTCACCTAAAATTTTATTTTCTAATTCAGTTTTAATTTTTTTATACATCGATGGAGCATTCAAATTAATTTTGATTATAAATGGAAGCTGAATTACAAAAAATCAATCACCATTTGTATTTTTTGTTGGATTTAATCAAACCTTTTGATTTGTATTACTATAAGAGAAAGAAATTTTGTCATTAACACCTAATGTTAAACTATCTGGTATTTGGCCCAAAATATCATTAATATCACTATGTGATTGATCGTTTTTAAAAATATATCATTCATTACCAACATCATTATTTGTTAATAAACCAACTTTACCAATCAAAGGAATATCAACTGCAGTATTTGCAACTTGATTATCAATCGCTTCTGTATCAATGCCTAAACTTTTCAAATTAATTTCTTTAGGAAATAATTTTTTTATTGTACTTAAATCAATAGTTACTTCTTTATTAAAAACATATTCATAATCATATTGATAAGTCACCTTTTGGTTTTCTTTATCGTAACTGAATTCTTTAAAATTTTTTTGAATAGTAGTATTAGTTAAAATTCCTGTAGTTAAAGTTTTAAATGTTTGATTAAATAATACTAATAAATTTTCTTCTGTAAATTCTTTATTAGATGAAATAATAATTTTTAATAATGCATCAATTGTAGGATTGTTACCAATAATTCCACTTAACAAACTAATTATTTTATCAATATTTTCAACTACTATTTTTAATAATGGTTTGTTAATATCATCAGTTGAAACAATACTTACAATTAAATCTATAATTCCATGAAATTGAACACCAACTGCATTTTTTATTAATGTCACAAATTCATTATCTTTTAAAACTGTTTTAAGAATATCAAATAGAGTTCCATTATCTAATAAAGAATCAATAATTTTATTAATAAAATTTAAATTAGCAACTCCAAAGCTTTTTAATAATGATTTAATTTCTTCTTTTAGTTTTTCTTTTTCCTCTTGTGACATGTTTGGATCAAATTTCAATAATAAAGAACTAATTAAATTAACTACAAAAGGATCTTTACTAATTAAACTTGTTATTAAATTAGTAAGTATTTTATTATTTTTAGAAATAACAGTTATTACCGGTTCATTATTTGTAATTAACTGTTGAATTAAATTGTATGTTTCTTCACCTTGTGGCAAGACATTATAGTATTGTAGTATTTTTGTAACACTTGGCATTATTTTATTGATCAACATACCACCATTTTCATTAGCGCCAATAGATGTAAACAAAATGTCTGCTATTTTAACAAATTCCATATAAAGTTCTTGATTTGACAAAAAACCGCTTTCAATGCTATTTTGTAAATCTTGATATGTTAAATCATTAAAATAAGATTTAACTTGTTCATGTTCTAAAGCATTATTATAATCTAGTGCATCTGTTAAGTATGTATATTCAATTAAAAATAAGTTAGAAAATGTATTTTTTGTAAAAGAAAAATTATTATATGAAAATTCTATTTTTCCATTATTTAAATTTTCTTTAGTTAAATTTTGATTATATGATTCACTTTTAGTTAAAGTAAAATCAACATTATCAAAAGATACACCTAAAAAATATCTATTATTGTTTGTGTTAATAACAAAATTTGGTTGTTTATTATTGACGTTGATATCTAAAATTAAATAATCATATGCATTCAGTTCAATAGAATTGTTTTCAAAATTAAATACTTGTTTATCATATCTATTATTTTCAATTTTTAAACTAATAGATAAATTAAAAGTTATATTATTTTGTTCATCTTTATTCATTTCAATAATTGTATCTTTATTGTAATAAAAAGAGAAAATTCCACGATTTAAAACATAAGTTTTATATAAAAAAGAATACACATCTTTTAAAAGCATTTCTTTTGATAATTTTGAATAAAATTCTTCTTTATCAAAAGAATTTATTAAAAATTCATTAATACTTCTATAAACTTCTTGATCTGATTCTTTATTAACACTAATAACCTTTAATTCATCACTTGCATTAATAGAATTTTTTATTTCAGGTTCTACATAACTTTTTTTAATAATATTAGAAGAGCCATCACCAATGTTTCAATCACCATCATCACCAAGACTTGGACCACTATTTGAATTATCACTAAAACATGATGCTAGTGGAACACTAACTAATGAAACAGCAAAGAATGCACTAAAAAATTTTAAAAATTTATTTCTTTTATTCATAACAAACCAAACAATATTTTATTTATTATAATATTTTTTGGTTTTAAAGTGAAATAAAAAAATTGTAGTTTCCTACAATTTAATTTCTAAATAGTTTAATGTAACAATGATTTCATCTACATCAATTAATTTCTTAAGTTCTGAAATGAAATATAACATTTCAAATGGAACATCTTCTGGGTTTTCTAAATTACATGATTGTTGTCTTCAACCTCTAAATCTTGTATACAATGGTACAACACTATCACATTCACTTATTGTTTGCATTGACTTTGTTCTTTGCATATTGAAACCATATTCTGTACAAACTTTTATTTCTTCTAATAAATCATATTTAAATATTTCATCTAATTTAATAGTTTTAATATTTAATTGTTTAACCAATGCTTTTATTTTAACAATATCAATTCATCCTATATTTTCACTAATTTTAGTTTCAAATATATGTGATTTTTCATATTCACTCATTCTAGCTATAGTTTTATCACTTCTGTCAAGACAAGAAATAACACCAACATTAGAAGAACAAATATTTAAAAGTTTTTCATTAATTTTATTATCTAATATATTGCAAACAAGGTTTTTATCATTGTAATTTTGTTCAATAAAAATACTTATGGATGTGATTAAATTAAATTTAATTTCATGATAGAAATGAATTAATTTATCAAATTCTTCAGATAAATTAAAATTAAATTCATTAAATCTTTCAATTACTATTTTCTTCAAATATAAAGAGTTATCTAATATTTTTAAAAGATAATCTGAGTTTTCAAAATATTTTACTTTAATTCCAATATCTAAATTCATATCAGATCTTACTATGTCATCAGATTTCATATTAGAAAAAATTTCAAGTTCTTTTAATAAATCATAATATTCATGATGAAATCAAGATTTTATAAATGCTTCTTTAGATATTAATAAATTATTGAAATAATGTGGTTCGTTATTTAATTGATTTTTTATTCACAATAGTTTATCTACATCTAATATAGCGTCATCTGAAATAATAATTTTTCTATTTTTTTTTAATAATCTAATAACTTCTAACTCTGGAATTTTTGTAAAATCTTTTATTAAAAATAATGTCTCAGTATCAACATCATTTAAAACATCAAACTCTTTTAAGTTATCATTATTTAATTTATAAACAATTTTTTTAGACATATAACATTCCATAATTATTTTCAATACGCAATTAAATTATACAATTTAATTTTTGGTGATTCAACATTAGGAATACAAATTATTGTCTAAAAATCAAAATTATATATTATAATAAAAGATTTAAATATTTTTATTGTATTTATAATTTAATTCAGCTAAATAGATCATTTATTTTTGTTAATTAAACTTTTTTGTTTTTTGAATAAATAGCTTATTAATAATCATTTTTTTAAAACAGAAATTATGAATTTATTTTAGTTACTAGCATAATAATGTAATTGTATAAACAAAAATAAAACACCCATAAGGGGTGTTTTTAAAATAAATATAAATTATAAAAGAGTAGTTGTTTTTAAAAAAAGTTTAAAAACTTCTTTTGATTCTATATTTTCTTTTACTTGGTTTTTACTGCTTTTTTTATTAATAACCTTAATTGCTTCATTAATAGCAAATCCAGCACCAATAATAGTACCGCACATAAAAAGTCCACTTACAGTTAAAACAATAAATTGTTTGTTTTTTATGTTTTTAGGTTTTTTGTAACTTATTCCCACATTAGCTTTATTTATTTGTGAGGAAAGATTATTTAAATTTTTTTTGTTGTCCATAAATATTATTTTTGATTTTTAGCAAAATTATATAATGTTTTAACCATTACACCTTGACCTTGGTTATTTACATCTGCTGTAATAGCAACATCTAAATGAATGTAATTTTTTCCATGAGTAAATTCTTTTAAAAAACATGCTGCTCTAGAACTTCCACCTCTTCTATCATCACATGAGTTTTTCATGTCAGCAATATCTGAGTCAAGCATTCTTAAAAAGTTTTCATGTAAAGGCATTCTTCAAACATATTCACCAGAATCATAAGCAACTTTTTCAAACTCTCTTCAATCACTATCATGAGAAGTTCAAACTCCAGAATAAACATCACCTAATGAGAATATCATTGCTCCAGTTAATGTTGCAATATCTACAAGTTTAGTTACATTTAAAACACTTGCAGCATAAGATAACCCATCAGCTAATACCAATCTACCTTCTGCATCAGTATTGTCAATTTCAACAGTTTTACCACTATGCGAAATAATAACATCATCAGGTCTTACAGAAGTTGGACTAACTAAGTTTTCAGTTAAACATGCTATCCCTACAACATTTGTTTTAATATTATTTTTAGCTAGAGCATAAACTGTTGCCATAACAGCTGCTGCACCTGACATATCAAATTTCATTCATCTCATAAATGAACCAGTTTTAATATTCATTCCACCAGAATCAAAAGTAATACCTTTTCCAACATAACCATAGTATTCATTAGAACTAGGATTATTTTTGTATTCAATATACATAAATCTAGGTTCTCTTAAACTACCAGCATTTACAGCAAGTAATAATCCCATATTTTGATCTTGAATTTGTTTTTTATTCATTTCAACAATATTAACTTTGTAACTTACATCATTAAACAACTCTCTAACTCTTCTACAAAATTCTGCTGGATATAAGATATTACTTGGCATATCTTGTAAAGCTCTACAAAAGAATTGTGCATCCTTAACAACACATGCTTCTTTTAACTGATCATTATACATTGGATCTAAAATTAAGTTAATTTCAAAAATTTCTTCTTTTGATGTTTTTAAATTAAATGGTTTTTTTTCATAAAAAGTACAAGCTAAAACTAAAGAGAAAATTAAATCTGATTTAGTTTTTTGATCATCAAAGTAGTTAATGAAACTATTAAGATCATAATTGATGTTTGCTTTGTTTTTTTCTGCAAATCTTTTAACATAGTCTGCAACTCTTGGTAAATCCAAGTTGTCTTTATCAATTACAAACATTATTGTTTCTTTTTCTGTTTTAGTTTCATAAACTTTTTTATCAGCAACTCTTGAGTCATTTTTATCAACTGCTATGAATGTTTTAAAATCATTTTGTTTATTAATTGTCATATTATACTCCTTTAAAATTATTGAGACTTTTAATAGTAATTATTATACTATTTTGAATATTAAAAAATTAAAAAAGTGGTATGCACCACTTTATGTTTTACGTAATAAATTGTTATTGCTTTTAATTTCTTGGTCTTGGCGACAATAATTGTCCACCCATCACAAAGTTAATAATAAGTATTACAGCACAAACTATACTTATGAACGGGATTAAACCAAGTAATACAATAATTTTTTCTACTCCACTACATCTAACAGTTAAAAGGTACAAAATAGAACCAATTATGTTAAGAACTGGGATAAACATTAGAATGATAAATATCAGTCTCTTAGTTTGGTTTGATGTCATTGTATTTCCTTTCATTTAACTTATCTTATTGATTATATCAAAATATTTAATTTATTTTTTTATATTTTAAAAAGCGAAAAATATTATTTTTTTTTTTTTTTTTACACTTTTTATTTAAATAGCAAACTTTTTATAATATTTATTTTTTTACAAAAATTAGTTATACAATTATGTTTTGGAAATATTTATTTATAGGTGAAATATATGAACAAAAACTTACTTGGAATTATTGGGACCCAATATGGAGATGAAGGTAAAGGAAAGTTTGTAGATACACTTTCACAAGAATATCAAATTATTGTTAGGTACCAAGGCGGAGATAATGCTGGTCATACAATAAAGTTTAATGATAATAAATTTAAATTAAGATTAATACCATCAGGTATCTTTAATCCCAACAACACAGTAGTAATTGGTAATGGTGTTGTTGTTAACCCTAAAACACTAGTTGAAGAAATTAAATATTTAAATGATGCAAACATTGATACAAGTAAATTATTAATTTCTGATAGAGCTCATGTAATATTTGATTTTCATGTAGCTTTAGATACATTGAACGAAGAAAACAAACAAGATAATAAAATAGGTACAACTAAAAGAGGAATAGGGCCATGTTATACAGATAAGGTTGCAAGAATTGGAATTAGAATGTGCGATTTATTTGACCTTAATACTCTTGAAAATAAATTAGAAGAAAACTTAAAAGAAAAAAACATTTTGTTTAAATACTATAACAAACAAACATATGATTATAAATTAGTTGCAAAAGAATATTATGAATTAGCAAAACAATTTAAAGATAAAGTAATTGATACTGTTACATTTTTAAATAAGCAAATAAAACAAAATAAAAAAATATTGTTTGAAGGTGCTCAAGGAGTATTACTTGATATTGATCACGGTACTTATCCATTTGTAACATCATCTAGTATTGTGTCTGCTATGGCTAGTGGATCTGGTATTGGGATGACATCAATAAAAAACATTTTAGGTATTGTTAAAGCTTATACATCAAGAGTTGGAAGTGGTCCTTTTGTTAGTGAAATAAAAGATGATTTAGCAGAAAAAATAAGAATAAAAGGAAATGAATTTGGAACAGTAACTAAAAGACCAAGAAGAATTGGATGACTTGATATAGTTTCATTAAATTATTCATTGAATGTTGCTGGAATAACAGAACTTGCAATCACATTGATAGATGTTTTAAGTGGACTAGAAAAAATAAAAATATGTGTTGCATATGAATACAATAATGAAATCATTGATTATCTTTTACCAGACAATAATAGATATGGGGAATGCAAACCAGTATATATTGAAATTGATGGATGAAATGAAGATATTACAAATTGCAAATCAATAAGTGATCTACCAGAAAACTGTAAAAAATATTTACTTTTAATTGAAAAATTAACTAATAGAAAAATAGCATATGTTTCAGTTGGACCAGATAGAAACCAAACAATAAGAGTTACTCAAAATGATTAATAGATACAAAAATAAAGAAATCGAATATATTTTTTCTGATGAAAATAAATTTAGTAATTGGCTAAAAATTGAATTATTAGTATTGGAATATTATGCAAAATCTGGATTAATAAGAAAAGATGAATTGGATAAAATCAAAGATAGTATTCATATTAATATAAATGAAATTTATGAAATAGAAAAAATTACAAAACATGATGTAATAGCTTTTGTTGAACACATTAGTAATCAAGTTAATGATGAATCAAAAAAATGAATTCATTATGGATTAACTTCAACAGATATTGTAGACACTGGTAATGCAATAGCAATAAAGCAAGTTAACAAAATTATTTTAGATAGATTAAATAGATTGATGAAAGCAATTAAAAAGATTGCTATACAACACAAAATGACTGTTGAAATCGGAAGAACTCATGGTGTTCATGCTGAAATTACAACCTTTGGATTAAAAGCTGCATTATGATATGACGAATTAAATAGACATAAGAATCATTTAATTCTAGCTTTTAAAGAGATAGAAATAGGAAAAATTAGTGGTGCTGTTGGAACACATGCAAACACAGGTATTAAAATGCAAGATTATGTTTGTAAAAAATTAAATATAGGTTCAGCTAAAATATCTACACAAATTCTTTCAAGAGACATTCATGCATTTTATTTTTCAACAATTAATTTACTTGGATTAACAATTAATAAAATAGCTTGTGAACTAAGACATTTAGCTAGAACAGAAATTTTTGAGGTTAGTGAATTTTTTGAAAAAAATCAAAAAGGTTCATCAGCTATGCCACATAAAAAAAATCCTATAACTTTAGAAAATATTTGTGGTCTTTCAAGATTATTAAATGGTTATAGTTTAACAATCAATGAAAATGTTTCGCTATGAAATGAAAGAGATATATCTCATTCTTCAAATGAAAGAGTGATATTTTTAGATGCAACAACAATAATTGTTAATATCTTAGAAAAACTAACAAAAACTATCTCTACATTAATTATTAATAAAAAGAAAATGTTAGAAAATATAAAAATTAGTAAAAATGTCATTTTTTCACAAACATTATTATTGGCTTTAATCAAATGCAATGAATTATCAAGAAAAGAAAATTATGAGTTAGTACAATCATTAGCATTTAAAGCATTTGAAGAAAATAGAGATTTTAAAGATGTAGTGTTAGAAAATCAAAAAATAACAAGTTACCTTTCAAAACAAGAAATAATAAATATTTTTGATTTTAATTACCATTTAAAATATGTTGATAAAATTTTTGAGAAGGTGTTTAAAAAATAAACTTTAACCTTTGTTAAAACCAAAAATAAAAACGATAGTGTTTTATTATTTGATAATCTATATGATTATCAATTAAATGTTTACACTATCATTTTTTGTTGTTGAAAAATAAGATTTTGATTGGTTATATTTTTAAATTAAATATGAAACTAACTAAGTTTACAAATTAATAAATATTTATAATTATTAAATTAAAATTATGTAATAAATTTAGATAGTTTTTCTATTGCAATAGATAACATCACTAGCTGATGCCTATAGTTTTCTTTGTGTAGAGGAATCATTGATAAAAATAAAAGCGATTCAACTAAATACACTTTTTTCAATGTCTCTTCTGATGAAATCATTTTTTCAAAAAAAGTTCTAAATAATTCTTCATTATCATTTTTCTTTAAACAATAATATATTTGGTTTTTATCAGTTACATTTAAATAGAATAAATTATTTATGATGCTATCATAACCGCTTATAGAATGAGATATTTTTGCAAGTTCATATATCTGGTCACCATATATTCCTTTTTCACCAAAAGAACCTCTTGGATCAATCAAATACATTTTATTATCATTGAATATTATATTGTTAAAACATAAATCTCCATGTATTATACAAAACATTTCTTTTGAATTAAGCAAATTATATCCATTAAAAACATCTAATAATTTTTCCATATATGTTTTTATTGAATAATACTCTTTATTGTTAATTATTATTTTGTTGTTATAGAAAAAATTTAAATTATGATCATCTTTAATGCTGTTCACTCTATCAATAGTTTTTAAATAATAAATATTATAGAGAAGTTTATTTTTTTCATTATCATCAATTTCTTTATTATATTCTTTTGTTTTTTTCAAGAAAGAATCTATATGTTTAAAAAATATACAGGCTTCTTTCTTAGTTAATTTTTCATTAATGAAAAATTGTTCAAAAGATTTTTTATTAATATATTCCATTCTTATATATGAAAAGTCTTTATCATTATTAATAGTACTAATTCTATAATCATAAATTTTTGGAACAAAATCTTTTAACTCATTTGGTATACTAACCATTCAATTAATTTCGTCATTAAACTTTTCTAAGTAAGCTGATTTTTTGGTAATTTTATTACCTTTAACTATTAAAGTGTTAAAGTGCCTAGATATAATATCATTATTTATAATAAATTTTTTGTATTCACCATTCTTTGGTGTCATTTTAATTGCTTCATTATTTTTTACTTCATTTGAAAAAAAGTAATTAAACAATCTTATAACTCATGAATGAGTAACAATTAAAATTTTTTTAGCTTTTATTTTTTCTATATCTTTTATGAAAGGTAAAACCCTATCAAAGAACATGTCATAAATTTTTTCTACATTTTTATTTAGATCTGTATTTAATTCAAAATCAGCTAATTTAATTTTGTCATCATTATTACAATTTAAACCTTCTAATTCTCCAAAATTTCTTTCAATTAATCTATTGTCTATTACTAATTTTGAATTTGTATTTTTAGAAATCTGTTTAGATGTAACCAAACATCTTTTTAATGGGGAAGTAAAAATATAATCAAAATTTATTTTCGATAATTCTTTTACAACTTTTTCATTTTGGATTTTCCCTTCAATAGATAAACCAATATCAGATTTCGAACCACATCATTTGTTATTCAAATTGCATTCTGTTTTACAATGTCTTAAAACATATATTTCCATAATTTATAGTCCTTGTTATATTATTTCTTTACATTCAATAAAACTGTTTCTATTAAAATTTGAGTTATAAGGAATGAAGTTTATGTATCATAAAACCAAATATGAAAAAACTCCCATTCATACCACACCAAAATATAAATTGAAAAAAATAATCAACCATTTGTACATTGATCAATTAAGCAAAATAAAAAAACATACATTAAAAATTGTTATTGTTATAGACAATATTAAAAATGAAATTCATCATTTTATAGTTTTGCTTTTAGACTTAAAAAACCTGGAGTTACCACTTCCACCAAATTGGGAATATTTTCCTAAAAATAAAGATCTGAACCAATGTATTGTTATTTTTATATTTGCTGCAAGAAATCAAAGAACAAAGATAAATGGAAATAAAATATAATCTCAAAAATTGTAATTTATTTTTCCAATTAAAATTGAATTTAGTAATAGTGTAATTAACCCAAAACCAAATCCTGTTCCTAATGATATCCAAAACAAAACATTATTTTTAAAAGCATAATTATAGTAGTTTGAAATTAATCAAATTACTAAACCTAATAACCCAATTGAAGAAAAAATAATTATTGGCCTAAATAAAACACCTATATAGTTTTTATATCAATTCACAAATCTTTCATTAAAATTGTTTATTATTTTTTTATTATTTATTTTTCACCATCTTACCCTTCAATCTTCAATTCTCATTATTCTATTAAAATGCACTAAAACATTGACATCTGGTTCAAAATAGCAAGGAGCATTAGGCAACATAATACCAAAATTTCCTTCCTCAACCATTCTTGCCTCCAAATATCAATCCTCTAAATTAACATTTTCAAATTTACCATTCTTATAGCAAAGAATTAAAGATTTTTTTGATATTAAGCAAGATTGCCCAGCTAAAGGGGAAACATTAGCTAAATTAAAATTTTTTGTAAATAAACTTCAATAAAAAGCTGTAGTTTCTATAATCCTTGTTGTATTAGGATATATTCCTTTTGATCTATAGTTAATATTTAATGGCGTTACATATGCTAAATTTTTTATTTTATTTGAATAAAATATTTTTATTGCATATTCAACAAAGTTTTTATGGAAAACTTCATCAGCATCACCAATTAAAAGATAATCAAAATCATCTTTATAAAAATTTAAAAATTGATTAAGGTTATCTGCTTTGTTCACAGATGGTTTTGGCAATTGGAATAAATTGATATTATTATCTTTACAAAATTTTTCTATTTTATTTTTTCACTCTTGATTACTAGATCCATCTGAAACTCAAATTTCAAAATTTTTATACGATTGATTTTTATTCTGCAAAACTCTAGATTCAATAAGATCATTATGGCATGTGTATATGTATAAAACTTTTGGAAGAATTTCAGGCAATTTTGTAGCATTGATTATCTCCATACATTCATTGGAATAAACTTTTATACAATGCTTTTTTAAAAATATTTTATAAATTAAAAAACCAAAGCCAAAAATTGAAGTTATTAATCCAAAAAACAATACATTAGTTAATAAAACTGTTCAAGGATTATTTTTATCAATATATAAATAATCTGGAATTATATTGATAACATTAAAAGCATTTAAAATAAACAAAATTGATAATAGTAATGAGAAAAAAATAAAAAATATTTTTGTAACTATATTGAAAACATTGTTTAGATACCTAGCTCTTGAATTAAACATTTTTGTTCTCCAATAAAAAATTTTTATCCGCTTTTAATATTTCTTCAGGAGTGCCTAAAGGTAAAAAATTATCTACTGGAATTTCTTTGATAACAACTAGACCATTGTTTTTTATTAAATAGTTATAAATTGGTATAATGTATAACTCTTTTGCATTTTTGATTATTTGATTTTCAAATTCATTTACAATTGAACAAAATTTTTTAAAACTTTTAAAATAATATAAACCAATACTAGCATTATCACTAATTCTATTTTTTTCAGCTACTTCTATTACAATATTTGAGTTGTTGATAGTTTTTGCAAAACTTCAATGATTACCACTTGCTTTAGTAGTGTAAATAATTCCATCAAATCTTTGATCAATATCTTCTTGTTTTATAAATAACTCAGGATTAATAATAGATGTATCAATATTGAATATTAATATTGGTTCATCATTATTTTTAATATATTCATCACATTTAAGAACAGTATCTGCTTGACCTTTTGTAGGATGAGAAATATTTAATATTTTATAATTTTTTATTTTTTCATTTTTAGTGTTAAATGTATTTTCAATTATTTCTTTAATTTTATTTTCGTTTTCAATATTTCTAAAAACAAAGATAAATTCATGATTAAAAAAATCACCTAATGACTTAAGACTGTGTTCTAATAATGTAATCCCTTTAACTTTGATTAAATATTTTGGAATATTAATTCCATAGTTTAAAAATCTTGTTCCAAATCCCGCTGCTGTTATGATTACTTTCATTTTTGTTTCCTAATTGATAATTAAAGAATTACAAAATAAAATTTACCATATCAAAAAAAAAAAAAAAAAAGAGGTATTTTTCAAAAATTAATAAAAATTAATAATTAAATAACAAAATGTGAGCAACACCACTATGATGTGGTATTACTCACACCCTAACTGACATGTGAAGTGCAACACTTCAATGTTACATTAAACTCTCGACTTTGAAATATAAGTTGAGAGTTTTTTTGTTTTAAATATTTTCTTGATACATTTGGTAAGCTGTTTTATAACCAAACATTTTTCTTGGGATGTTGTTTACTTTTCATTCAAGAGTTTTTATTTTATCTTCACTTACTAAACTGAAGTCAGTTCCTTTTTTATATCATCTTCTAACTATCCCATTTATGTTCTCGTTGGACCCTCTTTGGAATGAAGAATAAGGTTGGCAATAATAAACTTTAAAGTTGAATTGTTTTGCAGTTATTCCCATCATTTGAAACTCTAACCCATTATCAACAGTGATGCTTTTTATTGGGAGTTTTTCATCTCGAATAATGGTATACATTTTAGCCATCATTGATCTAGCGTTCTTCCCTTTTATTTTTCTAATAATTGCCAACCTTGTTTTTCTTTCCACTAATGTCAATAAGTGGTAATAACCACTTTGCCTTTTACTAACTATTAGATCAGCTTCTCAATGTCCAAATTCTTTTCTATTGTTTATCTTTTCTGGTCTTAGACTATAAGGAATGCAGTATTTTCCATCAATTTTAGAAAATATACCTATTTTTCTTCTTTTTCCTTTAACATATTTTCTTCTTAAACAATCTCTTCTTTGTATCTTTCAAATCTTGCTATTGATTCATCTAAATACTTGCCTAGCACTTGGAACTTTAACTAACGGATAGTTTTCTTTTATTCAAAAAATTGTAGCTTCTACACCATGAGATTTAGGATTAAATTTTTGAATAAAAAGATCTGTGAAGTTTTTGTACTTCAACATAAAAAACATATGACAATTTGATTTTCTTCTAATGTATTTTTTGTGAGCAGTTGATGAATAATAAATCCCTGTTGAAGATGTGTTTCTTTTTAATTCTCTTGATATTGTTGATTTGTTTTTATTTAAGATTTTTGCAATCTTATTCATAGAATATTTTTCTTTATTTCAAAGAAAATAAATTAAGCATCTTTCTTCTTTTGTTAAATGTTTATAAGTTTTCATAAGCACTCCTAATATTCATTATCTTTTTATTAGTGAACACTTACAAACAAAACAAATGAAGTGCACACTCTTTTTTGAGTGTTGCACTTCACATGTCAATCGAGCATGTGAGCAACACCACTATGATGTGGTATTACTCACATTTATTTTTTAAAGAATAAATTAATACTTGATTTATTAATACTTTATATAATTAAACAAAAAGTTAGAAACTGTTTTAAATTTTTCTTCAATTGTTTTTTTATCAGTGTCTACAACTATTTTGTTATTTGTAATTAAAACAAATCTTTGTGCCATTTGATCTATTATATCTATATCATGACTAATCAAAACAATAGTGATATTGTTTTCTTTTGCATACTTTAAAATAAAGTTTTTGATTTCGTTTTTTATTGCTATATCAAGACCTGTAGTAAATTCATCCAAAAATAAAACTTTAGGTTTGTTCATCATAGCTATAAGAACATTTAGTCTTTGTTGTTGTCCACCTGAAAGTTTTGAAACCTTATAATTTAAAAATTCTGATAGTTGAAATGTATTTAACATTTCATTTAAAAATTCAGAACTTATATTATTTTTTGAAAGCATAATTTGAAAATCTATAAAGTCTTTAACTGTTAATCCTCTTGGAAAGGCAAGATCTTGGAATTGAACTCCTATATTTTCTTTACCATTATCTGATTTATAATGATATTTAATTGTTCCACTAGTTTGTTTTTTAATTTGCGATATTATCTCTACAAGAGTTGTTTTACCAGCACCATTAGGACCAATTAAAGCAATTATTTCATTTTCATAAATCTTTAAATTTATGTTTTCAAAAACTTTTTTTATTTTCTTTTTGCCTTGTTTATAAACTTTTGAAAGATCTTTAATTTCAATTAATATATTATTATTTGATTGATAATTTATAATTGATTCTAATTCTTTTTTATCTTTAATCTGTTTATCTAAATTAATTTTTTTTCAAAATTCTTTTAAAAACATATTTAATTACCTTCCAGTTCATTTAAAAAAGTGTATAGATAGTGTTTCAAAAACTCTTATTAATAAAAACGGAGCAAAAGCAAAAAGAATTTTTTGTCAAACATTATATAATGTTATTGCTTTATCACTAAAACCTGTAAAAATAAAATCATTTGTAAAATCAAATATTGAATTTGTTGAATGACTCACAGCTTTTAATGAGGCAATATTGAATATATTTGTTGCATAATTTAGTGGCGATAATAAAGAAATATATTTTATTGCTTCAACACCAGATATAACATCAACTGGTATAAATTGACCACTCAAAGTTAAAGTTAAAATAAATATTGCAAATCCTATTAGTTGTGATGAAAGTGATGTTTTTATAAATGTTGAAATAAACATTCCAAAACTAATACTAACCAATGAAAGCAATATAATTCCATAAGTTAAAGTACCTCAATTAATTGAACCAAGTCTACTAATATCACTAACTGAAAATAATGCAAACAATATTATTGTGATTATAGAAAACAAAATACTAGCAATAAAAAAATATATTATACATATTAAGTTATATTCAAATTTATTTATTCCACTTGTTTTTATTTTTCTTAGAAGAATAGAATTTTTAAATTCTATATTCATTGATGGTAATGTCACTATTGATAAAGGAATAATACTCATTGACAAATATGCTGGAAAACCATTTATAAAGTATCCAAGCTTATCTTTTGAATCGCTTGAGCTTCCTAAAACAAAATAGATTACCATAAAAATAAAAGGCAATACAATAGAAAATATTGGACCAATTTTTGTTTTTCAAAAATACTTATTAATTAATGAAAAGGTTGCTAATATCCTATATTTTTCTCACCTTTTTAACATATAATTTCCCTCCGATTAAACATATATATTTTAACTTAATTGATAAAACTACCAAATATCTGTAGATATATTTTTAAAAATTAAAAATTTTTGTAAACAAAAAAACACACATATTAATGTCAATAAAATGTGTGTTTAAAATGTTTTATATTTAATTAAAATCAATTCTAAAATAATAAATTAAATAGATTAATTTTGACTAGTATTTATGATTTTTCTACCATGAAATTGTAAAATGTCAGTTTCTTTGTGAATTAATTTATAGTTGTTAAAATCAACCTTACCACCAACAATGATTTCTATTTTGTCTCCATATAGTTCCTGCATTTTTTTCAATCTATCTATATTGTCTATCGCTTGAGTTTTTCCACCTTTTGTTAAAACTCTTTTAAAACCTAGTTTAATTAAAGTTTCAAAAGCAGTATTATAATTTACAACTTCATCAATTGCCATATGAAAACAATACGAAGTTCCTTCAACTTTTTTGATTTCATTTATAAGTTTTAAACATAATTTTTGATCAATTTCATAATCATCATTTATATAACCAAAAATGAATGATTTTGCACCTAAATTTAAAAACTTTTTTATGTCATAAATTAATTTGTTTATTTTGTTTTCATCTTTTAATACAAAAGATTCAGTGTTTCTAATCATTACAACTTGGGAATGTTCTTTATAATTATTTTTAATAAAATTAAAGGTTTCTTCTGTTGGTGTATAACCACCAAATTCCAAATGAGAACAAGTTTCAAACCGATGAAATTCTTTTTTGTTTTTTTCTTTAATTTTCATTACATCATCAATTGAACCAATGCAAAATTCTTTAATCAAATGTTTCATATAATACCTTCTCATTTTTATATCTTTTTTATGAGTGATAAACTATTTTTTTCAATAAATTTAAAATCTAATTACTTTAAATAAAAATTTATAAATTAAATAATTAAAATTAATCATTAAAACTATTTAACTCACTATTAATGATACACATATAAATTTTGTTTTTTTAAATTAATACCGATCTCAAAAAAATATTATTTATTCAATCAAATAAAATTAATAGAAAAAATACACCCCAATTTAAATAGAGTGTATTTTTATTTATTATTTAACAAATATAGCTACAATTGTAGAAATTATAAATAAGAGACTATGAAGACCAAATGAAATTCAAAATAATAATCTAGTTCTAAGTGTTCTTTCGCTTAAGTATTCTTTATATTCATCAATATTTGTAACTCTGTTAATAGAATAATCATTATCATTTCTTGGTTCATTAAACTTTAAGTAGTCAAATCTCATTTTATGAGATATTCTTCTCATTCCATATCTGACATTAGCATTAAAATTTTGTCTGCTAATTAATCAAAAGAAATTTAAACATAGTGTAATTCCACTAGATATTCATAATCCGTCTTGTCATTTTCTTGGGACATAATTTACAACTCCTGTAAACTTTCCTTCAGAATCAACCTCCCTAACAGGGTTTAGTGTTAGACAATATATCAACATACAAGCTACAAAAATAATTCATATAATCACAAAAGGAAATATCCCACTAGGATATTTTCCTTCTCTTACATTACGATAAAGTCTTTTATCTACTTTGGAATTATTTGAATTTATTTCATCTTTATTTACATAAACAGTTTGACCTGTTTTTAAAGAATTTTTACTTCTTGTTGTTCTAACCATTCTAATACTTGACCTTCTGTACCAAAAACTTGGTGACCTTCATCATCTTTTGCTTTATAAAAAGTTGGTTTATTTAAAGGACCATAATCTCTATCATAATCCAATTCTTCATCAAAAGAAGATAAATTTACATGAATTCTAGATAATTCTGGAATTGCTTTAAATAATGATTTAGTATATGGATGAATTGGATTTTTAAAGATTTTATCAACATCACCTTTCTCAACTATTTTACCATTGTGCATAATAATTAATTTATTACATACATAACTTACCATTGAAAGATCATGAGCAATAAATAAGAAAGTAACACCTTTTTCTTTTGCAAGATTTTTCATAATGTTGATAACTTGTGATTGAATTGAAACATCAAGTGCTGATATTGGTTCATCAGCAATAATAAGTTTTGGTTCTGTAATCAACGCTCTAGCAATTACTATTCTTTGACGTTGACCACCTGAAAACTCATGTGGATATCTATAAGCGTGTTCATGTTTTAGACCAACATCCCTTAAAGCTTTAAATACTTTTTCTTTTATTAAAGCTTTAATAATTCAGAAATATAAAATAATACCTGTATATTTATTTGAATTATATAATAGAGTGTTTATAACAAATCTTTGAACTGATTGTTTTTTTTCAAATTCAATAGATTTAATAGCTAATATTTTTGGTTGTAATGCTTTTTTTAAACCTCTATTTGTTTTATATGTATTTCATCTTTCTTTGAAACTTTTTTGATTATTAATTTCTTTTTTTGAAACGACATTAAGTGCATTTTTAATAACTTTTTTAAAATTATTTTTATTTACTCTTGAATCTTTTTTTAATAAATTAATTTCTTGTTTTAATTTATTTATTTCAATTTTTTTATCTTTTAAAGTTAATTTGTAATCAGATATTATCTTTTTTCTTTCATTGATTACATCATCTTTTTTGCTTATTGCACTTTCAAGTTTAGATTCTCAAATACTATCAGTTGAACCTTTTGGATTATTTTCTTTAATTTCTTTTTTAAGTTTTAATACTTGTTCATATCTTTGATTTATTTCATTTTTAAATTTGTCTTCTGTTATTTTAGATGCTGTATTAGATTTGATTATCAATTCATTAATTTTTTGATTATTAACATTAATATCAAATAAACTTGAATCATCAATCAAAATGTTTGCTATTAAATCATTATCATATTGATCTAACAACTCTAAATTTGATACTTTAGTTTTTGGTTTTAAAGTTGGTAAAACACTTTTTTTGTCTTTAATAAATTTTAAGTAATCAATTTTTTGATCAATTGGATTTGTTCCAAATTTATTTTGGATATCCAATATTTCATTAAGATGAGCTTGATATCTTTGAGTTGTTAAAATATCAAGAATTTCAGAAATCTTATTTATTTGTTCTTCATTTAAGTATTTAAGTTTATAAATCTTTTTTAAAATAGAATATTTTTCTTTAAATGCTGTTTCTTGAAACAAGAAATAAGTAAATTGAATTTTATCTGTTGATAACATTTTTTGTTGATAACTTGTTTTTCAATCAGATTTAACTTTTCTTAAAAGTCCATCCTTAATACCTTTGTATTGAGATTTATAAATATTTTTATATTTAGATCTTAAAAGATCTATTTGTAATTCAATATTTTTTAATTCATCTAATAATTCTTTTTGTTTTGAAGAATATTTAGCATTTTCTTTACATTTAATAATTTCTTTATTAGCTTTATCTAATCTAATATCTATATCTTCTAGATCATTATTTTCATATTTAATAAATGTTTCATTAATTAAATTACTTTGATTATCATTTAGCTTGTATACCAATTCAACATTATCTTTTAAATCACTTACAACATCATCAACTATTGAACCTAAATATTCATTCAAACCATCGACAGTATTAAAATTATCTAAGTTTAAGTTTTTTATTTTTTCAATTCCATTTAAATAAATTTGATTTGTATTGTTGTAATAATTTCTATTAAATTCAAGTATTGAGTTTTTATTGATTTCATTAAATCTATAACGAAAAAAATTGTTAACTCTTCAAACTTTTTTCATATACTCAATTGTTTCGCTTTGAACAATTCTATTAATTATTAAAGGTTCTGAAACAATAGTCATAATATTTTTTATTGGGTCCATTGAAGACATTGGATCTTGAAAAATCATTTGAATGTTTTTTCTCATTCATTTATTTCTTTTTCTTCCAAGACTTCTTTGTGATATCAACTGGTTATCAAATTCTATTGTTCCCCCAGTTGCATTATATAATCTAATAATTGCTTTACCTGTTGTAGTTTTACCACTACCAGATTCTCCAATAATTCCAAAGAAATCACCTTCATCAACAGTAAAGTTTATATCATCTAAAGCCTTTTTAAAAGTTCCTCTAACTTTGAACATCATGTTTAAATCTTTTACTTTTAATAAACCTTTTTTAGGTTCACTATTAGCATTAGAATTAGTCAAAGCACTTTGATTTTCATTCAAAGAAAGTTCTTGAATTCTTGTTTCTTTGTCCATTGGTATTTCCTTCCTCTTTATTCAATTTATTGATTGGCTTCTAGATTTTTATTTTTAATTTTTTTAGCTTTTATAGCTTCTTTTATTTCTATTGATTTCTTTGCAACTTTAATTTTTTCTAAAACATTTGCAGGAATTCCTTTAATTGGTGAATCAGGATGTAATAATCATGTAGCAGCTTTATGAGTTTTTGAACCATTAACTGTAAATAATGGAGGTTGTTTTTCAAAATCAATTTTTGTAGCATACTTATTTCTTGGTGCAAAAGCATCACCAATTGGAGGAATTAATAAGTTTGGTGGTGTACCAGGAATTGACTGTAATTCTTGATCACTATTAGAATCTGGAATTGATGAAATTAAAGCTCAAGTATATGGATGTCTAGGATTTGTAAATATATCTTTTATTAATCCTTGTTCCACAATTTTTCCAGCATACATAACATAAACAAAATCACAGAAGTTGGCAACCAAACCAATATTATGTGAAATTAAAACAATTGCTATATTATATCTATCCCTTAATTTTTTAATAATGTCTAAAACTTTGGCTTGGATAGTAACATCAAGAGCAGTTGTAGGTTCATCTGCAATAATTAAATCAGGTTCACTTACAATTGCCATTGCAATAACAATTCTTTGTCTCATACCACCTGAAAATTCATGTGGGTAATCTTTAATTCTTTGTTTTATGTTTTTAATTCCAATGAAATCTAAAACTTCATATAATTTATCTTCAACTGCTTTTTTTGTCGTTTGTGCTTTATATAGTTCTTTTGCTTCAGCAATTCCTTTTTTTAATTTATTAATATCATTATCAATTTTGTACTCTTCTTTAAGATCAAAGATTTTTTGTTGTAATTTTCTTTTTTTAGTTATAAGAATTGATTCAATAACTTGTTTACCAATCCTTTTAGTTGGGTTTAAAGATAAAAGTGGGTCTTGTGGAATATATGCTATTTTACTTCCTCTAATATATTTTCAACTAGTTTTATCAGCTGTTAGTAAATCTCATTTTAAAAAATCTAAATTATCTGCTTTGGTTTTTGAATTATCATTAAAACCAATTAAAGACTTAACTGTAACAGATTTACCAGAACCTGATTCTCCAACAATTCCTAATATTTCTCCACGTTTAATCTTAATTGAAACATCTCTAACTGCATGTAGCATTCCAGCTTTAACTTTAAAAGACACACTTAGGTTTTGAATATTAACTATATAGTCATCAGTTAATTCGTCTCTAGCTGGTTTTAGTTTTAAATATCCTGGTAAAAATTTTTCTTTTAATTTATTTAACATTTCTATTTACCTGCACTAACCCTTGGGTCAATAGCATCATTTATACCATTGGCCACTATTTGAGAAGATAAAGTTAGAAGTACTAGTACTAATGATGGTGCAAGTAGTGGAGTTATGTATTCACTAACTTGGTATCCTTCATCAATTAAAGTACCAATTCCTAAATCAAATTTTGATTTAATACCTAAGAATACTAATGTTGATTCATAAAAAATTATTGCTGGAATAATGTTAACAAATCTAACCAATAATCTACCTGAGATGTTTGGAAGCATGTGGATGAAAATTATTCTTGGTTGGCTACCACCAAGTGTTCTTACAGCTTGTATATATTCAGCATCTTTTGTTTTTAAAATATATGTTCTAGTTGTTATGGCTGGACCCATTCATATAATACAAATAAGCGAAACTAATAATGTATTATTATCAACAGTACCTGCTGCGTTGTTACCAATAACTATAATTGATGAAAGAATTAATAATCACAAGATTGTAGGTACACCACTTAAGATTTCAACAATTCTCATCATCACAGTATCTACAGTATCATATTTTGTACCAGCACAAGCACCTGAAATTGCACCATATATTGCACCAAGTATAACTGATACTATAGCAACAACTACAGCAACTTGTAGTGAGATAGCTGCAGCTTGTCATGTTTTAGTTCAAATATCTACACCTCTAGCGTCTGTCCCAAAAATAGGATAAATGTTTTTTAATTCTGGTAATGCATATGGATTAATAGTTACCAAATAATCACCATTTTCAACCATTTTAGGATCACCAATGATGAAACCAGAAACATCCTTCATTTGATTATAGTATGTTGGTGACATTAATGTTTGGTAATACCCATTAATTAAACCGCCTGGTCATCTTGGTCTTAATGATGTAGCAAAACTATTTGTAGATATTGGGTCATATGCACTATATGGTGAAGCATATGGAACAATGATTGCAAGCAATACTATTATTAATAGAATGATAAAGAAAAATAAAGCTCATTTATTTTTTGCAAATCTTTTTAACACAGAAACTAAATAACCATTTGATTTACCAGAAATTTGATCTAACCTATTTCTAGAATAAATATCAACATGCTTAAAATCATCTGGCGTTAGTTTCATTTCTAAAGCTTGTTGTTCTGTCAACATAATTAGACTTCTCCTTCCTGGTTGTAAACTATTTTGTATTTTTGATTACCAATTATTGCTCATTTTAAATTTGGATCAATTTGCAAGTAATATAAATCATTTTTGTTTAAATTTAGTTTCTTATTAGCTATTAATCTATTTTTTTGAATGTAATCAAATTCAGATGAGTTTGAAAAGATTTCAACGAAATTTTTGTTTTTAAATAATTTTTCTCAACCCAAGAATCATATGTTTCTTTGACTTCATTTATATAATTTCATGTATCAAGCTAAACTATTAGATTTTGCCAATTTAATTCTTGGATCTATAAATGTATATAAAACGTCAGCAAATATCTGTAAAGCAAAATATATACCAGATATAACTAAAGCATTAAACATTAAAAGATAAATTTGTTTTTGTTGTACTGCATCAACAAGTTGGTTGGCAATTCCTGGAACACCATAGAATTTTTCAATAATAATTGAACCACCAACTACGATTAAAAATGAAGGAATAATTACAGATAAAACTGGAATAGATGCATTTCTTAAACAGTGTTTAAACAACACAGTTGGATATGTAAGACCTTTTGATAAAGCGGTTTTAACATAGTCCTGATTTAAAACATCAACCATTTCATTTCTAGTGTAGTAAACAATTGTAGGAGTTAATGAACTCACTAAAGCACTAATTGGCAATAAAGATGTTTTTATTAATTTAATCGGGTCAAATGAACTACTATCAAGTGCTGGAAAAGTAATTGGTCATCCTCCATCTGCTGCTCATCTTATTAAGAAAGTTGCAACAACAAATGATGGAACTGAAAGAAAGAATACAGAGACAACGTTTATTAATGTATCTTGTCATCTTCCTCTATAAACTGCTGCCAACACTCCAAAGAATACTCCGATGATAACAGATAAAACAAAAGCGATTCCAGCTAAAGCCATTGTATATGGCATAACTCTTAAAAATTTATCTTCAATTGAAATACTTTCCCTATAGTTTGTACCAAACTGTCCAGTTGTAATCCATTTTTTTCAAAATAAAGCATATTGTTCAACTACTGGTTTAGTTAATCCTAAACCCTCAAGTCTTTTAAAAAATTCTTCATTAGATTCTTGTTGTGATTTTTCAATTGGAAAACCTGGTAGCAAATTCGTTAGAAAAAATATTAAAGTAATTAGAATAAATAATGCTAATAATGCAAAACCAATTCTCTTTAATATATAATTCAGCATAATTTACCCCCTTTTCTTATTTTATTTCATAAGTACCATTTTATTTTTATTTATTATCTTTTTTAGAAACAGATCAATCTTTAAAATTTGTAGTTGAGTTTAATGATGGTAAAACATTAAATCCTGGTCTAACAACATTGAAAGATTTATAATCAAGACCCATTTCATAATTTGGTATAAATGGATATGTATTATCAATTCATTGCACTAAAGCATATGTGTTGTATTGGTTTAAATCTCCTCAAGTAGCAATTTGTGAACTTAATCCACTTGTAATATCAGTTACTAGATAATCTGTTGCTTTTAAAGTTGTATTACTATTTTGATCTTTCTTTTTTATTCCACCTTTTTGAACTAAATAGTTTCAAAGATTTGTCAATCAAGCATCTTTTGAACTTCAACCTGTACCTTCTACAGGATCTTTTTCAACTTTATTACCATTAGTTTTTTTAACTGCTGCTTGCATTTCTTTAAATAATAAAGGTCACAATGTAGCAGTTTTTGTATCAGCAACCAATCCAACTTCTATATCACTACCATTTATTTTATTTTTCATTATTGGATATCCATCTTTATCAAATTTATATTGAAAATAATATCCAACTCAAGTACCAACCGCATTATAATCTGGTCCTCAAAGATATGATCCTAATGGTGAATTTGCATTGTAAAAATAATCAACAACTGTTTGGTTAGTTCTATTTATTAAATTAAATTTAACTTTGTTATTAGTTAATTCACTAATTGATTTAATTAGTTCTTGAATATATTTAGTTTGTTCATTTGTATATGAAGACACAAGAGTTCTATAATCAAGTTCTAAAGGTGTTTTTGCTGTGGCACCAATATTGTCTAGTGCTTTCATCATTGCATCATATGTATTCTTTTCTTCTTCATTCATGTTATTTGTTAACAAATAACCATTACTATTAATATCTTTTAATTGCTCTTTATAATTACCAACTAACCCTGTAATTTTTTCTCCATTGATAGTTACATCACCATCTCTTATTTGTTGATATTGAAGAGTTGTTTTATTACCATTTGTATAAGATAAATAACCATAAGGAGAAGCAGACATAGTAACATCATATTTTCCTGGTTTTCAAGCAAGTTGTGCAAGCTTAGCATAATTAATTAAAGTGTTTATTCCTTTTCTAATTGCTAAACCATCTGTATAATAGCTTTTTACAAATTTTTCATATACAGGTCCAATATTTGTTTTTAATGAACCATTAGTATCATATATATCAGTGTTATATGCAATGAATTGTCCTTGTGTTGTTTTTGTAGCAGTTACAGGTCTTAAAGCACCTGTTCCAGAATATTTTAAAACAGCTTCTAATTGTTGAGCTGCTGGAACTTGTGCATAATCTAATTCACCAGTTGTAAAACCTCTATAAATTTTTTCATTGTTCCCAAATGCATTCCCATAAAATAAAATGACATTTTTAATTTTTTCATCAATTTTTCCTGCACCTTTAACTTTTTCAAAATAATAATCATTTCTAACAAAATCAACATCTTGTAAAGTTGAATTTCTAATATAGTATGGACCAGCACTTCAAATATCAACATTTGTTTGCTGTTCTCCACCTCCAAATACAGCATTCCAATTTGTGTTAACTTGATCAATAACTCTACTTCCATCATTATCTGTTAATACAATTGGATTATTTGAATCATTTTCGTCACCAAGTGTTAGTATTGGTTTTACTTCTGGATTATCATATGGCATTGCTGCAAAATAACCTTTGGAAATAATATCAAATAAATAAATTGATGGAGTTGATGTCATTTGAAAAGTAAATGTATTATTAGTAGGTTCTGTTTTCAAAGTTTTTTCTGGATCAATTCCTGCTAAAGAAAAGAAATAGCTATTTGCGTTTAAACCATAAAGAGTAGATTTATAATAACCTTCCATTCCTGCATAAAAATCCTTTGCAGTAACATCTCCCATTACATTACCATTCTTATCTCTTCATTTAAGCCCTTCTCTTATCTTAAATTCAACTGATGTTGCAGTATCTAATGCTTTTTTTGCTTTTTCTAAATCAATTGCCCCTGTTGTTTTATCAACAGTTGAATCACTAATAACATGAACTCATTTTTTAGAACCATTTTGAATTGGTGTTGAATTTGTTTCTTCTTTGTCTTCATCATTAACTTTATTTTCTGCAACATAATGAATTTTAATTTCACTTGCACCTTCTAATATCATATGTGCTTCTGGTGTTTGTGTTGCTTCACCAGTTTCATCATTAAACTTATAATCCCCAGTTGTTTGTCAATTAACTAAATTTAAAAAAACAGAATTGAAATAAGTTGTTGATGGTGAATCTACAAATGTTGTACCAAGTGGCGTTTTAGAACTTGTAAACATGTTAACAGTCGTGGCTCATCTAAGAGTATCAGTATCAAATTGCATTGATGAACAACTTGCTAGTGTTACAGCAATTGGAATTGTAGCAACAGATAAAAGCACTGTCGATTTTACTTTTTTCGATAAGAGTTTTTTATTATTTTTCATAGCAACATTTATCAAATAAATTTGATATCCTTTCTTAAATTATTTAAAGCCATACATATAATAAGGGCTTATTACTTTTCTAGTAACAAGCCCTTATTAATCAATTTATAAAAACAACTTAATGAATTTAATTAACTTTGTATCGCTACCAGGATTAATATAATCTATTAATATTGTTTTGTTTCAACTTATTAAAAAGCAAAACAAAACATACTCAACATGCATTTAAATGGCTTATATGCATTAGGTTGAATTGTTAGTTGTGTCGAAGTGTTATTCATATTATTTCTAATAACTAACATTGTTTAATCCTTAATTTAATAGACTTATTATACATTCCAAAACAGAAAATTTTTATATTTTTGGTTTTTTAAAATACAAAATTTTGTGAGTCTGTATTTTAAAATTAATATTTTTTCATTCATATTCAATCTTAATTTAAATATAAAAACTAAATAATAATAACAAAATTAACCATCATAATTTGAATTTCAATAAAAATTATGTAGTTGATCTTTTTAAATTAATAAATAAATTAAGATAAAAAAATTTAATATTTTTAATTTTTAAATACATTTGTTTAAACTTATTTAAAATCATATTTTTTTATTTTAAATAATGAAAAAATATGATTTAATTCCATTAACGGTTTCCTTTTCTAAATAAAAATGATACCGTTTATAAGTGGTAGAATTAAAAACGATAAATTTAATTAAAATTATATAAATATGAAATAAAGGAGTCATTATGATAATTTTAGTTTCCCCATCGAAAACCCAAAAAGAAAACCATAAAGAACTTTGGGATAAATTCGAATTCTCAACACCTGTCTTTATAAAAGAATCTTTAGTTGTAAACAAATCACTTATCAAAACAATTAAAGAACAAAATGAATTTCTATTATATGAAATATTTCAAGTTAATGAGTTTAGTGTTAATGGTAAAGCTTTACTTAAAGATACAATAAGAAATATAGAACAATTTGAAATTAGTAAACAATATCCAGCTATTTTTTATTATTATGGTTTAGTATTTAAAGAAATTCTTGGGGATAAGGTTACAGTAAATCAAATTAATTTTTTAAACCAAAATTTATTCATAATGTCTGCTTATTATGGATTAGTTAAACCTTTAGATTTAATTAAAAATTATAGACTAATGATGGAATCTAAAGTTCAAATTGAAGGTGTAAGACTTGTAAACTATTGAAAAGAACACATCAACTTTTATTTATCTAAATTAAATAAAACAATAATTAATTTAAGTTCAAAAGAATACACACAAGCTTTAGATTATAAAAAACTTAATATTATTGATTTTGATTTTTTAGTAAATGCTAATGGAAAAATCAAATCGCTTCCTACACATAAAAAAATTGCAAGAGGGAAACTAATTAATTATCTTTCCCAAAAAAATAAATTAACATTAGATGTTATTAAATCATTTAATGTTGATGGATACAAATATGATGAAGAAATGTCAACTGAAAGTAAAATTGTATTTATTAAAAATCAAGAATAATGAAAACAATAATTAATGTTAAATCTTTAAACATAAAATCTTTCAGTTCTTTTTTAAACAAAAATAAAAATAAAATTATTGCAATTTTTTATGCTGATTGATGTCCATATTGTTTAAGAAATGTTCCACAAATTATTAGTTGAATTTCAGAATTAAAAATTAATAATGTTATTTACATAAAAATAGATGATGTAAATCAAGATGTTTGAATTGACAGTTTTAATAAAAATGAATGAAATCTTAAAGTTGTTCCAACAGTCAGAATATATGATAAAAATAAATTGATAAAAGAACATAGTAATGAAATTACTAAAAAAGAATTTGAAAATTTTATTAAGGAATAATAAATGGATTGCATTCTTAAAATTAAATCAAGTGTTCATGGCCATACAAAATATTGTAATCATTCAGACATTGAACCTGAATGATTAGTTATCAAAGCAAAGGAAATGGGTTTTAAAGAATTTACAATATCAGAACACATTCCATATGAAAAAGATAGCCCATACCGTCCAACAATGAAAGTATGAAATGATGTTTTATACAAAAAGCTTGTTGAACTTCAAGAAAAATATAATGATGATGATTTTAAATTATTTATATCAATCGAATCTGAATACTTTAAAAAAGATCATCAATTTTATTTTGATTTTTTTAATAAATACAATTTAGATTTTGCGATTTTTGGAAACCACCATTATGGTTCCAACTTAGAACAGCAAATTGAATTCACAGATGTTTTTAAAGATTGCTATGAAGCAACTAAGTGTTATGTTAAACAGGCAATTGATGGGTTTAAATCAAATTTATTTATCCATTTAGCTCACCCAGACTTTATGATTCGTATGTATAATTTTTGAGATCATAGAATAGAAAAACTATATAAAAAATTAATTAAAAAAGCAATCAAATATAACATTAGTCTTGGTTTTAATGTTAATGGTTATTATTCAAAAAATAAAACAAATCCACCTGATGAATATTATTATCCTGTTAAAAAATTTTGAGACCTTGTAAAAAATACAAAAGCCAAGGTTAGAGTTGAGTGTGATATACACCATGTGAAATTACTTGATGCATCATTAATAAACAATTGTTATGATTACGCTATTGAGCTTGGCTTAAAAAATAATTTAATTGATGAAATTAATTTACCAATAAAAAATAAAAAAATTTAATCAAACTTTAAATATCTTATATACAAAAAGATTTAAAAAAAACATGGACATTAAACTTGAATTTTTATTCAAATTTATTAACCATGTTTTTATTTTTTTAATTTTCAACTAAATTGTTTAGTTTATAAACATTCATAAAAAATTATATTAGTTTAAAGTTTAATTACTATTTGATTCAAGCTCAATAATAATATCTCTTAAATAAGCTGCTCTTTCATATTCTTGTTTTTTTGCTGCTTCCATCATTTCTTTTCTAAGGTTAGCAATTGTTTGTTTTCTCATTTGCACACCTTTTTTAGTTTTATCTTTTAATCTATTAAAGTCCAATTCTATTTCAGATCTATCAAGATCTAGTGCAATTGGTTTAATAATAGTTTTTGGAACAATATTATGTTTTTTATTAAACTCAATTTGAATATTTCTTCTTCTATTTGTTTCATCAATTGCAATTTTCATAGCTTCTGTAATTTCGTCAGCATACATAATAACTCTACCATCAACATTTCTAGCAGCTCTTCCTATAATTTGGATTAATGACTTATCACTTCTAAAAAAACCGGGTTTATCAGCATCTAATATCATCACCAATGAAACTTCTGGAACATCTAACCCTTCCCTTAACAAATTAATTCCAACAACAACATCATAAATGCCTTTTCTTAAATTATTTAAGATTTTATAACGCTCTAATGTTTTTAATTCATTGTGAAGGTATGCTACTTTTATGTTTTTGTTTTTTAAATAATTTGTTAATTCTTCAGCCATTCTTATTGTCATGACAGTAATAAATGTTCTTTGTTTTTTTGCAATTTGTTTGTTTAATTCATTTTCAATATCAATTATTTGATCTTTAGTTTTTCTTATTTCAACTATTGGATCAACAAGACCTGTTGGTCTAATAATTTGTTCAGTAATAACTCCATTTGATTCATTAATTTCTCATTCATTAGGCGTTGCACTAACATATAGAACTTTATTTATCTTATTTAAAAATTCATCAAAGTTAAGTGGTCTATTATCTAAAGCACTCGGAAGTCTAAATCCATATTCTACAAGTGTTTCTTTTCTGCTTCTATCAGTATTATACATTCCTCTGATTTGTGGAACCATCATATGAGATTCATCAACAATTAACAATCAATCACCATCAAAAAAATCAAATATTGTATAAGGTGTTTGTCCCTCTTCTCTTAATTCAAGATGTCTTGAATAATTTTCAATTCCAGAACAATATCCAAACTCTCTAAAAGAGTCTAAATCGTGATTTGTTCTTTCCCATATTCTTTGTGCTTCAATTAATTTATTATTATCTTTAAAATTTTGATGAACTAGTTGCAATTCTTTTTCGATTCTTGATAAAGATTCTTCAAGAGTATCTTTATTAGCTAAATATAAATCAGCTGCACAAATAGTTATATCTTTTTCTTTTCTAATAACATTTTTTGATAAAGGTTCTATGATTGCAATTTCTTCAATTTCATCACCAAAAAAAGATAAACGAATGTTAAATTCA
Organism: Malacoplasma iowae; assembly: GCF_900660615.1. Lineage (GTDB taxonomy): Bacteria > Bacillota_I > Bacilli_A > Mycoplasmatales > Mycoplasmoidaceae > Malacoplasma > Malacoplasma iowae. The sequence goes on from NZ_LR215023.1 coordinate 785,556, forward strand.
TCAGTAAAACCTGGAGCAATTTCAACCACATCTCCCTTAATACTAAACTTCCCATGAACAACATCAACATCATTTCTTTGATAATTTAAATTAACAAGTGCATATTGTAATTCTTTAATATTAATTTTTTGATTAAGAACTAAATGCAATTTATTTTTCATAAATTCAACTGGAGGAGTTGAAGCATAAATACAAGCAACACTTGCAACAACTATTACATCATTACGATCTGTAAGTGAATTAAGAGCTGATATATTAAGCATTTCTATATCTGAATTGGTTTGTGAATTTTTTTCAATATATGTATTAGTTTTTGGCAAAAAAGCTTCTGGTTGATAAAAGTCGAAAGCGGATACAAAATATTCAACTTTATTATTTGGAAACATCTCTTTAAATTCAGAATAAAGTTGAGCAGCAAGTGTTTTATTGTGTGCCATTACTAGGGTTTTACAATTTAAATTTTTAATGATGTTAGCCATTGTATAAGTTTTACCTGTTCCAGTAGCACCAACTAAAACTTGTGATTTAAGTTTTTTATTTTTAAAACCGTCAGTAATCTTTTCTATTGCTTGTGGTTGATCACCACTTGGTTTATATTTTGATACCAATTCAAATTTCATAAATCATCCTTTATATTAAATATACAATTGCATAAGCATAAATTATAAATAATAGTATTAGAAAATATAGTAAAGAATCAATTAAATAAACTAGGACATTAAAATAGATTAAACTATTTTAATGTCCTAATAATTATAAGTTATATTATTTCTGCAATTCTTATCTTTTGTTAGAAAGAGCATAAATAATTGCGCCTATAACTGGTGGCATAAAAAAGAAAGGAATGAATCATATTCTACTTTTAAGGTTAAAAGTTTTAGTTAGAATATATACAATCCCTCCTAATAATAAACCAAAAATTAAGGCACATAAAAATCCAATTATATGGAATTTGCCATCTTTAGCCATATTTTCTCCTTTTAATGCATAATATAGTATAGCATTAAACCAATAATTTATTAATAGTGTTTACAAAATATGTAACACCATAAGTTAAAGATTTATCTCCAAAATCATATTTTGAATTATGAATAGGGCATTTATCACCTGTAGAAATGAAAACAAACACTGATGGAACCTTTTGTCCATAAAAACTAAAATCTTCTCCACCCATTACTTGTTCTGTTTCATTAACAAATTTATTTCCAAGTTCATTGATTGTTATCTCTTTAATTTTTTCATTAAGTTCAAAGTCATTATAAACAGCATCATTACCCAATGATTTAAATTCTAATGATAAACCAAATTTTTTTGCAGAACATTCTGCATATTCTTTAATTTTTGATTCAAATAATTTTCTAGTTGCTTCATCAACTGTTCTAAAAGTACCTTTGACTACACAATAATCTGGGATGATATTTCCAGCAGAAGCACTTCCAGATGAAATATTACAAACTGATAAAACACATCTATTTTTAGATGGTACATTTCTGTTTTTTAAATAATAAATGCTATTAATGAATTCTATTGCGCTTGGAATTGGATCAATTGTATCTTCAGGAGAACTCCCATGTCCGCCTCTTCCTTTAAAAATAATTTCAAAAATATTTGTTGATGCCATCATTGCATCATTTTTTGAATAAAAGCAAATTGTACCTTCTTTTAATTCTTTACCAATTGTTACATTACTCATTCCATGTAACCCAATAATAAAATCAATATTATATTTTTCAAATAATCCATTACTAATTATTTCTTTTGCCCCAGAACCAATTTCTTCAGCAGCTTGAAAAATAAACATTACAGTGCCTTTGAAATTTCTTTTTTCAGATATATATTTTGCAGCTCCCAAAGCAATAGTCATGTGTCCATCATGCCCACAAGCATGCATACAACCTTCATTAATTGATTTGTATTCTAAATTGGTTTCCTCTTTCAATGGCAAAGCATCCATATCTGATCTTATTGCAAGACATTTACCATTACCATTTTTAAGTGTTGCAATAATACTTGTTTTCGAAAAACTTCTATCTATTTGAAACCCTCATTCTTTTAATAATGATTCAATTTTTTTTGATGTTTCAAATTCTTTGAAACTCAACTCTGGGTGTTTATGAAATCATTTTCTTGTTTCAATTAATCATTCTTTAAGTTGATTTTCTATTGTTTTTAATAATGAACTCATATCTAAATTCCTTAATAACTATCATTAATAAAATATCATAAATAAATTATTAAAAATAAAAAACGATCATGTACATATGATCGTTATAAATTAAATTATTTTTTATTAGCTTTAGTTTTTTTAATATCTTTAGTGTCTTTAGCTTTTTTTTCTTTAATTCTTGCAGATTTACCAGATCTTTCTCTCATATATGAAAGATAAGCTCTTCTAACTTTACCTTTTCTTACAACTTCTATTTTTTCTAATAAAGGTGAGTGTAATTGGAAAGTTCTTTCAACTCCAACACCATTACTTTCTTTTCTTACAATACAAGTTTCAGAAAGTCCTGAACCTCTACGTCTTAAAACAATACCTTCAAATTTTTGAATTCTTAATTTGTTGTTTTCTAAAATTTTGTTATGGAATACAACAGTGTCTCCAGGACCAAAGTTTGGAATATCGTGCTTTAATTGCGAAGACTCAACATGTTTAATAATATCAACTTTATTAACGTTTGCCATTTTCTATCCTTTCTTTTCTTTTAGATATTTTTGATATAAATCTTTTCTAAATTTTTTAGTCTTTTCAATTTGTTGATTTACTCTATATTCATTGATTAATTTATGATTTCCACCAATTAGAACTTCTGGTACTACCATACCATCAAATTCATATGGTTTAGTATAAACTGGATAGTCTAATAAATTATTCTCAAAAGATTCATTTATCAAACTTTCTTTATTAATAACATTTTCTATTTGTCTTATTGTTGCATCTAAAACAACAAGTGCTGGAAGTTCGCCACCAGTTAAAACATAATCACCTATTGATAATTGAACATCAACATATTTATTAATTCTTTCATCAAAACCTTCATAATGACCACATATAAGAATAATATGTTTACATTTTGAAATCACTTTTGACATCTTATTGTTAAATTGATATCCACTAGGGGTTAAAAGAATTGTTAAACATCCTTTAGTTTTAACTTGTTTTAATGCATCAACTATTGGTTGAAGCATAAGAACCATCCCAGGACCACCACCATATGGAGTATCATCAACTTTGTTATGCTTATTTTTAGAAAAGTCTCTAAAATTTATAATCTCTATTTCAACAGTATTTGAATTTAAAGCTTTTTTAATTATTGAGCTATTAATATATTGATCAAACACTTTTGGAAATAAAGTTAAAATTGTAAACTTCATTATTTAGCTTTTTTAGTTTGAACTGCTTTTTTAGAACTTGTACTTTTAGAAGTACTTGTTTTTTTAGTTGAAGTTTTAGCTACTTTTTCTTTTTTAGGTTTAGCTAATTTATTTTGTAATTTTTGATCATGAAACTTCTTTCAAATTCCTTGTTTTTGTAAAATGTTTCTTGCTGTATCAGTTGGTTGAGCACCATTATGAAGGAATTTTAAAATTGCTTCTTCATTGATTACAACTTTATCATTAACTGGGTCATAAGTTCCAAAAGACTCAATATAAGCACCATCACGTCTTACACGAGAATCCATAGCTACAATTCTATAGAAAGGAAGTTTATGTCTACCCATTCTAGTCATTCTAATTTTTACCATTTAATTACTCCTACAATCAATAGTATAATTATACACATTTTTAAAATAATGGTTAAGTTTTTTTACTTAACCACATTATGATAAATAAAAAATTAGATAATAAATAATGTTTTATTAAATAATTTATACTACAATATAAAGTACTATTGGAGTTATTAATGGAACTATTTGAAAAGCTTAGGTTGATAATAAAAAATTCAAAATTTATTTCTATTATTTCAATAATTTACATAATAATGCTGGCTTTGTACTCTGTTATCATAATTATTAATAATCAATTACGTTCCCAAAATGTTCATGTTACAACTGATGGAGAAATAGTAATAAACGGACCAGTCCAAACACTTCCTGTAGGAATTATATTATTTGCTCAAATTTGTTTAACTATAGCAATAACTCTAATTGTTTTATCCTCCACATTAAGTATTAATGTTTTTATGAAATTAAAAAGATTATCTAAAGATAGTGTTGACGGACAAGAAATATATGACAACTTAATTATTTGTAGTTTTTTAAGCATAATATTTTTTGGATTTATATTTTCTTTCATCTTATGAATAAAAAGTGTTAAAGTTTCAAAAAATCTTGAAAATTATTATGATTATGTTGATTCATTAGAATTTAATGAAAATGAAGTAGAAACTAAAAAAAGATTTAGTTTTTTCAAAAGATTTAAAAAACAAAAAGATGATTTTTCTAATGATGAAATTGATGACAACAAACAAATAGAAGATTGAAATATTAGAGATGATGATTATTATATGAATTCTGATTCTTATTATAATAATCAATATCCTGATAATAACAAAACATATAATTCTGCCCAACAAAGTGATTATCAAGAATCAAATGATTTATATGATGAAATTTATGATGATGACGATGACACAATTTATCATTATGATAATGATTATGATGATTATGATAATGAACCATATCATGATGATGGATTAGGTTATTACCAAGATAGTCAATATGGTGATAACAATGATCATAGATATTAAAAAAACTTACAGTAATTAAACTGTAAGTTTTTGCTCGATTGACATGTGAAGTGCAACACTCAAAAAAGAGTGTGCACTTCATTTGTTTTGTTTGTAAGTGTTCACTAATAAAAAGATAATGAATATTAGGAGTGCTTATGAAAACTTATAAACATTTAACAAAAGAAGAAAGATGCTTAATTTATTTTCTTTGAAATAAAGAAAAATATTCTATGAATAAGATTGCAAAAATCTTAAATAAAAACAAATCAACAATATCAAGAGAATTAAAAAGAAACACATCTTCAACAGGGATTTATTATTCATCAACTGCTCACAAAAAATACATTAGAAGAAAATCAAATTGTCATATGTTTTTTATGTTGAAGTACAAAAACTTCACAGATCTTTTTATTCAAAAATTTAATCCTAAATCTCATGGTGTAGAAGCTACAATTTTTTGAATAAAAGAAAACTATCCGTTAGTTAAAGTTCCAAGTGCTAGGCAAGTATTTAGATGAATCAATAGCAAGATTTGAAAGATACAAAGAAGAGATTGTTTAAGAAGAAAATATGTTAAAGGAAAAAGAAGAAAAATAGGTATATTTTCTAAAATTGATGGAAAATACTGCATTCCTTATAGTCTAAGACCAGAAAAGATAAACAATAGAAAAGAATTTGGACATTGAGAAGCTGATCTAATAGTTAGTAAAAGGCAAAGTGGTTATTACCACTTATTGACATTAGTGGAAAGAAAAACAAGGTTGGCAATTATTAGAAAAATAAAAGGGAAGAACGCTAGATCAATGATGGCTAAAATGTATACCATTATTCGAGATGAAAAACTCCCAATAAAAAGCATCACTGTTGATAATGGGTTAGAGTTTCAAATGATGGGAATAACTGCAAAACAATTCAACTTTAAAGTTTATTATTGCCAACCTTATTCTTCATTCCAAAGAGGGTCCAACGAGAACATAAATGGGATAGTTAGAAGATGATATAAAAAAGGAACTGACTTCAGTTTAGTAAGTGAAGATAAAATAAAAACTCTTGAATGAAAAGTAAACAACATCCCAAGAAAAATGTTTGGTTATAAAACAGCTTACCAAATGTATCAAGAAAATATTTAAAACAAAAAAACTCTCAACTTATATTTCAAAGTCGAGAGTTTAATGTAACATTGAAGTGTTGCACTTCACATGTCAGTTAGGGAAAAACTTACAGTAATTAAACTGTAAGTTTTTTTAAGCTGTAGTTAATTTAATTAATTGAAAATAATTGATCTGAGTTTTTAATGTTTTTATTTTCTTTTACTAATAATTTAAATTTATCATCTTCACTTAAAGTTTCTTCCAATACAATAACCACAATTGTTGTATCATATCCAAGTTCTTTGAGTTTTTCAAAATCAACTTCTGCTAAAACATCACCTTTTTTAAGGTTAACATTTTCTTTACCTATATATTTTGATTTAAATATTTTGTTATCTTCTCCAAGTTCAACTGTGTTAACTCCAATATGTATTAATTAATACACTATAACCATTTGCTTCAACTATATAAGCATGACCGGTTTTGAAAGCACTTAACAATTTACAATCATTATTAATAATGATTTTGTTTGTTTTAGGTTCTATAGCTAATCCTTTACCCATTAATGCAAACGTTGTATCAGACATATTTTCAAGTTTTATAGTTTTTCCATCAACTGGAGAATTAAATATTAATGATAATTGTTTTGTTCTATCTGCTTTAACATTTTCTTTTACATTATTATTTGTTTGTAATGTTAAATCTTGGTTTTTATTTTTTATTATTTGATCATTAAGCAATTCAGCTTCTTGACCTATTATTATTTGCACAGATTTATCAGATATCTTTTTAAAACCCATTGCACCGCTTTCGTGAATTAGTTTTTCATCAACTTTAGAATAATCTTTTATTTCATATCTTAATCTTGTTGTACAACTTTGATAATTTGTAATATTATCTCAACCACCAAGACCTAGAATAATTTTTTTAGCTTTATTTGATAAAGTATTAGTTGAATTTATGTTATCTTCTTTTTTATCTTCTTGTCTTATTATATTTTGTCCTCTACCAGGAGTTTGTAAATTCAATTTTTTAATAATTAAATTTGAAATAAAGAAATAAGATAATCCACAAACTGGTCCGATTACAAATATTCAACCAGGATTTGCAAACACCCCAACAATAGAACTTATATGTGTTGCTTTTGCATCAGCTATCTGAACTGATTTAGGAATTGATAACAAGTAATCAACAAAACCAGCACTAAAAGAAAAACCTAACTGAATTCCAAATAGATTAGTTAAAAAAGCAAATAAACCTGATAATATTGCATGTACAAAATACAATAATGGAGAAACAAACATAAATGCAAATTCTATAGGTTCTGTTATTCCTGTTAAAAACGAAACAACAGCTGCTGGTCCAAAAAGTGATAACACTTTTTGCTTTTGTTCTTTATTGTCAGCATTTTTATATAATGCATAACATAACATTGGTAAACCAAACATCATCATAGGAAAGAATCCAGTTTGGAAAGTTCCAGCAGTTAAAACTTGATTATTTGCTTGTATAACATCACCATTTAAGAAACCATTAATATCTCCATAAACAAAACCATTACCTGATTTAAATTGACCAAATGTAAATCAAAATAATGTATTTGGAACATGATGTAAACCAAAAGGAATTAACAACCTATTTAAAAATGAATATACCCCAGATATACCTGCATTTGCATATGTATTACCAGTAGCACTTATTAATCCATTTGATATTAAATATAAAAGATATCCGATTCAAGGAAAAATAATTGCATAAACAATACCAAAAAACACAATTGATAAAATTCCTAATACTGGAATTAGTCTTCTCCCTGAAAAGAAACCCAATATTTTTGGTAATTCAATTGAATTAAATTTATTATAAATAAATGCTATTAAACATCCACTAATAATACCATTTAAAACATTGTTAGCTAAAATACTGTTATATTTTTTAATTCCAAATATTCTTTCAAAACCAATTGAATCATTACTATATTCTCCACTAGCAATTTGTTCTGCACTTGGTTTTGGAAAATCTATTCCTCCATATATTTGTTTTGGTAAATCTACTCCAGGAAAAGAACTATAACCATTACCCATTAAATAAGATAATAACAATATACCAATAAAACCAACTAAAGCAGCTTCACCCCGGTTATCTTTGGTAAATCCAAAAGCTACACCGATTCCAAAAAGAATATGAAGATTATTAAAAACAACATTACCAACTGATCTAAACAAACCACCAACAAACAATGTAAAATTTGAAACATCTGCTGCTGGAATTTGCGCACCAATCCGATTTAAAATACCAGCAATTGGCAAAACAGCAATTGGAAACATTAAAGCTTTACCTAAAGCTGACAATTTAGCAATAAATTTACTACCGTTTTCTTTAAATTTTATAGCTATTTTTGATTGTGTACTTTTTCTTATATATCCAAATGTATTAGCATTTGAACTCATATTTTATCTTTTCTTTTTCTTATATATATCTATAACTTGTGAAAAAATAGCTATCGACAAAACACAAATTAATACAAATGAAACACTTGATATAGCATCTGTTTGAGAAATTACTTTGCTATTTGATCATAAAACTAAAAAAATTATGTCTACAATAAGCAAAATACCTGTTAATATTCAAGATACCACATAGGTTCATTTCAAAGGATTTCATTCTTTTAAACTTCCTATTTTATTTTTCATAACACCCCTTTTCATAATACATTAAAAAAAGTTGTATATATAAATTTTATTAGATAGTGTTTTTTATGCATTGCTTTATTAATTACTAGTAATAAAAAAATTGGATTATTTATTGATTAAAAAATCCAATTTTTAAAATATTAATTTATTTTATTAAATCAACCTGCATCATCTGTGGAGCTTATAATACCAATAGCATTTAAATAAAATTTATTCGAACTACTAATGTTCTTTACTACAATTTCTACAACATGTTCTTTTGGTATTTTATCAACTGTGTTGTTTGTTTTATTTACATAGGTATAAAGAATAGAATTAAATTCTTTTTTATTATTTTTACTTTTAATATCTTTGTTTTGTTCAACCAATACACCATCTACATATACATCAATATTTATGCTTTCTGTACTTGATAACCCATTAAGTGAAAAACCTATTCCATTAAATGAAAATTTGAAAGATGCATTGTTTGTTTCAGTAACAACATATGAATTATCAAAATTTGAAAAGTTCTCAAAATTTAAATTAAATTGATTGTTTTTATTTGCATCATTTGTTTTTAAAATACTTTCTTTATTTGTTTTAATAGTTCAAGCATTTGTATTTGTTTTTGCATTTTCATCATTATAAGAACTTAAATATTTAATAGCATTAAGATTTTTTGATGGAATAACATTCTTTAATTTTAATGATTTTTTATCTACAGGGTTTATTTCTATTTGCCCAAATGGATCGCCAAAATAGTTTACACCAAATAATCCATATCCATTTGAAGGTAATTTCCTAGGAATATACTTATATTTTTGATCATTCAATATAGTTCTTGTTGCCATTGATTTATCAACATTAGGTGAAATGACATTATTTATTAAATTAATACTTTCAGAATTAACTGTACCTGATGAATTGTTATTGTTAGTAAAAGTTAAATTTAATTCATTAATTTTATTTATATTTTTTATTTCAATAAGATATGATTGATCTTTTTTTCAATTAAATTTTTCATTATAGTTTTTTTCTGAACCATCTACAAATATTTTTGAATTTTTATTCAAATTAAAATTGTAATTACCATCTTTAGGAGCAATAAAATAAAATTTAAGACTATTTGAGTTATTTACATTTGTACCATTAAAGTTTCCACCTGAAATAGTAATATTAGTATTAGTGTTTTTATAATTTATATTTGCAACAGCAGAATTAATATTCTGCCTAACTTTAATTTTTCATTTGTAATATGGAACATAATTATCTGGTTTATCTTTGAAATTTGTTGGTTTAATAGTTAAATCAAACTCATCAACACTTTCTATATTATCCTTATTTGGAGTGTATATTAATCTTTTGTTATTTGAAGGATCAAATCTTAATGAACCTCCATTTTTAGTTTTAGAATCAAAAGAACTGATATTGAAATCAAAATTTGGATTAGTAGATTTAATAAATTGATCAAAATAAAAAGTGTGTTCTGTACCTGCTGCTATTTCAAAAGGGGGAACAAGATCATTTGTATAATTAAATTGTTTTGTTTTGTAATCATAAAGATATGGACCAACAGCATACATATTAGCAATTGTATCAACAGCAGGTAAATGAGAAATAGAATAAATTAATCTTTTTTGTTCATCATTTCCATCTTGCCATTTAAGTGGCCAAACTTCTTTGTCTGTAAACTTTCCTTGATAATCTCTTGCGATACCAGAATAAATATTAATTCCAGCAATATTAGACATGGTTACAAGTTCTTTTAATCCACCATGTGCTAGATTTCCGTTTTTACCTGCATTCGCTTGTTGGAATCTTACTCATTGAAAATATTTAGAAGTACCAAACATCCAAAGAAAATTTGCTGCAAGAGTATATTCATCTCTTGAACTAGTTACAGCTGATGCATATGGAGTAGATATTCTATTTCATCCTGATCCATTACTAGCAGCATCATAATCTCTTTCTGTTCTAAATCTAGGATTATCAGCTAGGACACTAAGTGCAGATATAGTGACTTGATTTGTTGGACCATGACTATTGTTTATAAAACCTCAATTACCAGAAGAAAAACCATGATTTATTTCATGCATAGTCAGTCATCTACTAACACTAAAATAATCATATTCATTACCAAATAAAGATACCATTAATTCTTGCGGCACAGTGTAAAGATATCAGGAACCACCCCAACCAATTGCGCCACCTCATACATTTGCTTGTAAATAAAATGTATCTTTTGTAGCGCTATTATGAATATCTTGGCTTGCGAAATAATTACTAATTGTAATAAAATCATCTCATTTATCAATGTTTGATTTAGGAAATTTTAAGTCAACAACTCTTCAACCACCTTTATAGTTTGAATTATAACCAATTAGACAATTATTTTGGATTTCATCTGTCTTTGGTTTATATGATGTTTTTTTATCAAAAGAATCCTTTTGGTTTTCTACTGCAAAATTTTCTTCTTCCTCTTTTGAATACAAAGGAAAATTTGTAGATAATCAAAAAGAGTCTACAGAAAGTGACGGAGCTGTTATTTCTCCTTTTTTAAATTTTTCCAATTGTTTTTTTCAATCTTCTTCTGTTGTAAAATTTTGTACATAATGTAATTCTTCAACACCTTTATTAATTGAAAAAGACATTGAATTATCTGATGTTACTTCATTCTTATATGGACCACGAATTTCAAAACTTAAGCTACCTCCAAACGGAGAGCCAATTTTCATTGTTTTTGTTGTTTCATCAATATAAAGATGTTTTTTAGCCTCTTCTGGTTTAATATCCTTTGGTTTAACTTCAACTGGAAAGATACTTTTTATAAAATGATATTTATTGTCAATTGCTCCTGAATTATAAAGGCCCCTTTTGCTTTCAAATGAATTATTATAAATAATAAACCTAAAGTTTTTGTACCCTTTTTTAAACATTTGAAAAGTAGCTTCATCAAATGTTATTTCTATAACATGTCCAGCTGGTACATATATTCCAGTGTTATATATACCTTTTCTTAAATTAGAAACTTTAAAATCTTTTTTTATAGTTTTTGTGTCTGGTTTTAAAAAGAATTTTGGATTTTGCAAAACATCTGCCGCAGGGTGCTTTTTCAAATTAGTACCACTATTATATTCACCATTTTTTGGTTGAAATTTGGATGTTGAATTTATCTGTTCTGCAATAAAAGTTGTGTCAGAAAATAATCTTGTATCGTTTTCATTATTTCCACTTTTACCAACCTTTTCGTTTTGAACATTATCATAATTCTTTTCAACAAAATCGCGTAAAGTATTTAATTTATTATCATTGCTATAATAAATTCTTTTGTAGTTAAAATTATATCCAGGATATTTAAAATTTTTCATATCATTTATTGTTGATGATTGTGTGTAGTATTGGCTAAATGTTCCAATAGTATCGCTATTTTGTATAGGTTCGCTTTCGTAATAACCCGAAATACTATCTATTCCATTACCTATATTGTATTTGTCATAAAACTTATTATTTAAGTAGTTATTTCTAAAATCATCTGGTCCAGTCTTTAAACTAAAACCAGCCCATCAACCAACAAAACCATTAAAGTTAGTTATAGCAGTTGCAACACCTGTAACAACTGATGCAGACAAAACAATAGGAATACCATATGTTAAAAATTTTCTTTTAATCATTAATTGCTCCTTATATTAATAAAATTTTGCTATTTATTTTTTATTATTATTGGTTTTTCTTGGTAATCCATTCTTTTTTGGTGTCTTATCAATATTTTTAATATTTTCTAATTTATTATCTCTGACAGTTGTTGATATTTTTTTATTAGTCAAGTTATCTTGCTTAGAGGTTATAATATTTTTATTTTGTATTTCTGTGCCAGATTTTAATTTATTATTTGAATTTTCTTTATTTGTTGCATTTGGTTTTAATATTTTATCAAGAATAAGATCTACTTTTTTTCTTATATTTGGATAATTATTAAAAAAGAAAAACAAACTTATTAAACTTGCAATAAGTTGTATAAAAAACACAGCTCAGTCTATAGCAAAAACATTTGTTGATAAACTAATAATCACAAGAATCGAAGATATAGTAGTTAAAACAATTGCAATTAATGGTGCAAAAAACATAATATTTCGTTTTTCTTTTTTATATATCACGTATGTGACAACACAAAAAGTTATAAAATACACATTATTAAATATTAAAAACACATTCAAAAAAACAAATAAAATATTCAAAGGTGCATTTGTATATAATGCGTTTATTGTGTGCATTAAAATTAAACTAACAAAAAGCAATAATTCTATTACAATCCCAATAATTCCTATAAATAAAAAAGCCAATAAAGTATAATTGTTAATTTTCAAAGTGGATACAACATCTTCTTGAAGATTAAATTTACTCTTTAATAAATCAAGTTTTTCAAAAACATCCTTTTTAAAGTTTTTGTTTTGTTTCATAAATTTCCTTTCAATTTTTATGGTTGTTATTTAAATATCATTTTTTAAAAATTAAATTATTTAAACATTTTTAAATTTAAAAAAACATTTAACTAAGAAATAATTATAAATTTTTTATTTAAAAATTAAATATTTTTTTATACTTAATTTTAACGTTTAATTTTAAACAAATTAAATCCTTTTATTTGTTTTTTTAAACCTATAATAATAATGTGTACAAAACCATAGGAGTTATAAAATGATTAAAAAATTATTAGAAAGAACTTCTGTTAGAAGTTATATAAAAGATAAAAAACTTGATAAAGAAACATACAATAAATTAATTGAAGTTATAAATAGTTCTCCATCATCTACTAATGGTAATGCTTTTACAGCAATTATCATTGAAGACAAAAACACATTACAAGAACTTAAAGAATTAACAAGCATTAAAAGAGATCAACAATTTATTGTTGATGGATCTTTATTAGTAATTTTTTGTGCTGATTTTAATAGAAGAAATTATGCAGCTGCAAAATCAAATATAGAATATGAAAAAGAATATCAAGATTGGTTAACAATAGCTATTGGTGATACATATATTGGAGCTTCTTTTTTTATGAATGCAGCAATATCATTAGGACTTGGAACTTGTTTTCTTGGATCAATAAGAGTTGCACATAAATTCTTAAAAGAAAAATTAAATCTTTCAGGTCAAATTATTCCTTTAGTTGGAGTAGTTGTAGGTTATAGTGATAATGTTAATGAAATAAAACCAAAACTTAACAAAGTATATAAAGAAAAATATGATTTAAATCAAGTTAAAAAAGAAATAGATCAATATGACCAAACAGTTGTTGAATATTTAAAAAATAGAAAAACTAATGCAAGAGAGACTAATTGAAGTGAACCACATGCAAAAGTTTATTTAGACACAAATTATTTTGATAAATGTGAAACAAATTATCTTGATTGAAAAAATAAATAGAATCAAACAAAAAGCTAATTAAAAAAATGTAAAATATTTAAGTATTTTACATTTTTTATTATTTTCAAAACTTTAAATAAAAAACATGAAATTCAAACTGTTTTAAATTTCATGTTTATACTTATAAACAATAAATGAAAATTTTATTTTGTTTTATTAGTTGTTTTTTTACTATCTACCTTAGTTTCTATTTTATTTTCCTCAACGTTTTTGTTTTTGTTATTGTTTTGGTTTTCATTATCAATTTCTAATAAATCATCACTTATTTCATTAACCACATTATTTTCTTCTTTGCTTTTAAATCCATCCCAAACAATTTTGATATTGAATTTCTTTAAAACTTTATTAACTAGATACAAAACATTCCCAAGCAATGATATAGAAATGGTTGAAGCTAAATAATAAATGTAATTTCCTTTAGTAGGATTTAATCCTATTGGTATATTAATTTCACTGCCTGTACCACTAGGGTCTGATCCTGGAATTTTAATATCAGTTCATGGAATTTTAGTTCCAGTTATAGTTATAACCCGATTATCAATTATTGGTCCTTGAGTTTCAATAACATTATTTTTACCAATCCCAATTGGAATACTTGAATTATTAAACCCAAAAGAAAGCATAAATGATGAAACAAAAAATAAAATAAATGCAAAAGTAAATAAACATAATTTTCAAATAATAATTTTGTTACTTTTTATTAATACAATTGTTTCAATAAGAATATTCAAGCAAGTGGAAAATCCAAAAAATGATGCTGCAAACGCAATGTGGACTGCATTTTTATTTGTAAATAATCATTGCAAAAATAAATGATAATTTCCCTTATTAATAACAATATTTCCAGTTTGATTTGAATTTGATATTGTAGCATTTCATGATTGGTTTCCATTAATCAAATAAATAATTGATGATGCTAAACCCAAAGAAATAAACATAGCGATAAATAACAAAGTAAAATAATTTATGTATTTTAAATAAATCGGAAAAAACTTTTTTACTATCTTAAAAATTTCACTAGTTCTTATTTCAATTTGTACCATAACAACACCTATAATTTATTGATTTAATACTCTATATTTTTATACACTATTTAAAATTAAAAATAAATACTTGTAAATAATGTAGTCATTACATTTTGGTTTTATTTTATATAGATGCTGTAAATTAAAATGACAATGAAAAAGACATTGCTATAGTTAACAAGCAATGTCTTGAGGTTATAATTGGTGGAGATGACGGGAGTCGAACCCGTTTCCACAAACAAATTTCCAATAAAGTCTACAGTTTAGTTCTAATTTAAATGTCCCAATATACAAAGGCTTAGAACAACCCGCATAAAGGTAATCCTATATTGTTTCATTAAACCTTATAGAAATCAGTTTAACTATCCATTTAAGTTTTCTTAATGATAATGGAAACCATTAAGAGATTTCAAAACAATTAATTAAGCAATTGCGAAATTAGCTTGTTGTTGAGAAATAGCGTTGATTTCGAATGCATCTAATTCAACGTTATCATTTTTGTTTGAGTTAGCATTTATTTCTACCTCGACAGCTATAAAGGGCTTACCCTACTGCATTTAAAGGATCATCATTCATGTCGAAACCGTGACATCCCCAACCATATTATAAATTAAATAATTTTTAATACTAATAATATTTATAAATTGCCTATTATGTTTTAAAAAACAACAAATAATTTTGTTAAAAAATATTTTTAATTACTCATCATCAAAAGTTTAATATTATTTATTCATTCACATAATTTGATTTATAAAGTTGATAATAAAAACCTTTGTTTTTTAACAACTCTTTGTGGTTTCCAATTTCTTCAATGATTCCATCTTTAATAACAATTATTTTATCAGCATCAATAATTGTACTTAATCTATGAGCAATCATAATAACTGTCTTATTTTTTGACGCATGTACAATTGCATTTTGAATATCTTTTTCAGTTTTAGAGTCAACATAACTTGTGGCTTCATCAAGAATTAAAATTTTTGATTTAGATAAAATTGCTCTAGCAATTGATAACAATTGTAGCTGACCTTGAGAAAAATCTAAATCTTCATTTACTTCTGTATTATATCCATCTTTAAGTTGGCTTATGAAATAATCTATATTGGCTAATTTTGCTGCATTAACAACATCATCATATGTTGCTTTTTTGTTTCCATATCTAATGTTTTCATAAATCGATTGTGAAAACAAAAAAGAATCTTGAAGAACTATTGATATATTTTCCATTAAAGATGATCTTTTAATTGTTTTTATATCTTTGTTATCAATGTATATTGTTCCTTTATCTATTTCATAAAATCTTGAAAGTAAATTTATAATGGTTGTTTTTCCACTACCTGTTGGTCCAACAATTGCTATTTTTTGATTTTGCTTAATTTCAAAAGTTAAGTTAGATAATACGTTTTTATTTTCTTGGTAACCAAATGTAACATTATCAAATTTGATAATCCCATTTGAATTTAACTCAATATCCCCATCATCACTTATTTCTGGATACTCTAAAACTTCATTTACCCGTTTAAAACTTATAAATATTTTTTGAACAACACCAACAAGTTTTAATGAATTTGCAAGTTCACCCATTAAGAAAAACATAAGTAATGAAAATGATGTTACCAATCCAACTTCCATTTTTGGAAATAAAACACTACCAGATGGAAGGTTATAGTATGAAAAGATAATTCCAATTAAATATATAAAAGATGAAAGTATATATTGAAAAAGCTCATTCGATGGTCAAACCATACCAATTAACATTTCAGCTTTTTTATTGTATTTATTTTCTTTAATTGATTTTTTTAAATAAATATCATAATTTTTTTCATAAAGACCAAACATTTTAATTACTTTACGATTTTCAATATCTTGTTCAATTAAAGCATTTAGTTCTCCAAGTGCTGTTTGTTTTTTCAAAAATTTTGGAGCACTTAACTTTGAAAAAATAAAAGAAGTTAAGATACCCAAGATAATAAAAATTAATGAAAGTAAAGTAAGAAATGGACTGATGATAAACATCGCAATTAATGTACAAATAACAATTGTTGGCATTGTAAAAACATTTCCCATAGCAAAAGCAAAATTAAGTGCTAATGTGTTTGCATCAAGAGTTGTTCTTGAAAGTAATTCACCAGACATTTTATTTTCAATTAAAGAATAAGGAATTTTATTAATTTTAAAAAATAACAAACTTCTTACAAATGACCCTAAAGAATATGATGTTTTAAGAACTAGTTTATTTACAATGAAATAAATAACACCATATAAAAGATAAGCAATCAATATAAGTGAACTTCTAATTAAAAGATCAATAAAAGCTTGTTTAACAATCTCAGTTTCAGTAATACCAACCGTTACAAAATCACCAGGATTTGAAATTCTAACAAAGCTATCTTGCAAAACAAGACCAGCTCCTATAGATGCTGCAATTGAAAAAATTGTTTTTAAAAAAGTTAAAACCATAGCAATAATAAAAATTTTTTTATTACTACCAATTAGTTTCCATATTTTAAGAAAGTCACTTCAATAATTTATTTTATGATTATTTTCCATTGCTATTCACCTATAGTTTTTTGAGAATCATAAATATCTTTATAAAGAATACATTTTTTTAATAAATGGTTATGGTTACCTTTATCAATTATTTTTCCTTTATTAAATACCAATATTTCATCAGCAAATGAAATTGTTTTAATTTGTTGTCCTGAGATAATTATTGTTTTATCTTTGAAATCTTTTTTTATTGTTGCTATAACTTTATCTCTTGTAACATTATCTAAAGCACTTAATGAATCATCTAGTATTAAAATATTTGCTTGCTTAATAAAAGCTCTTGCTAGTGATAATCTTTGTTTTTGTCCACCAGAAAGGTTTAAACCTTTTTCTGAAACAATTTCATCAACACCACCTTTTTTACTAACAAAATCATATGCTTGTGCTTGTATCAATGATGTTTTTATTTCTTCATCAGTTGCATCATTTTTTCCCATTAAAATATTTGATTTAAAAGTACCTTGATAAATTAATTTTTCTTGAAAAGAAATTGAAATGTTATCTCTTATATTTTTTTGATTTAAGTTTTTGTAATCAATACCACCAATAGAAATAGAACCATGCTCAACATCATATAAATTACAAATTAAATTTATTAGTGTAGATTTACCACTACCTGTTGGCCCAATTAATCCATATATTTTATTTTTTTCAAACTTAACATTAATATCTTCTAAAATCCATGATGAGTCATTTTCATATTTAAAGTTAACATCTTGTAAAACAATTTCATAATTTTGAATTTTTTGATTTTCGTTTGTTTGATCTATATTTTCTTTATTGCTATTTAAAATTTCTTTAACTCTTTTAAAAATTGGTTTAACCCTATTGAAAGATACATAAACTTCAAACATTGAAGAAACTGCAAATATTGTTTCCCATAAATAGTTAATGAATGCTACAAGTAATCCAATAGATATTTTTGTTCCACCAAAAAAATATTGGTTATAGTTTACAACTCCACCAATTATTAATAAAAACACTGTAAGGGTATTAATTATAACTAGTATGAAAACAAATATACTATAAATTAAGTTATCTCCTTTTAATACATTGATATTTCATTTTTTGTTATATTGTTCAAACCTTGCTGATTGTTCATCTAATAAACTAAAACTTCTTATTATTTTATTACCTACAATATTTTCTCTCATAACTCTATTTGTACCATCAAGTGATTTATTGGATTCAATATAGTACTTATAAGATTTTTTATTAGCATAAAAACTAAATAAAATAACTACTGCTAATATGATTGGATAAATTAAAGATAATAAAGGACTTAATATCAAAGAATAAACAATACAACATATTGTCACTGCTATTCTTTCAAATAAAAAAGTAAATGTATTAATTAATGTATTTTGTAACTCATTAAGATCATTTGTTAATCTATTATTAATTGAAGAAATTCCAATTTTATTAATATCATTTTCTTTCATTAATAAGAAACTATAAAATAGTTTATTTCTTATTTTAAAAGATAAAGTCAAAGCTATTTTTGTTGCATGCATTCTTGTATAGAATTTTAAAGAAAATCCAATTATGTTACACCCAATTATAAAACCAAATAATTTTAAAGAATATTCAATTGCTTCTTTATAAGTTAGCGTTTGGCCATTCTCTTGAACTTTAAAAAATTGATCAGTCATTTCCCCAATTAAAAATCATTGTGCTGAATTAATGATCACTCAAATTAATGTAACAAAATAAACTCATATCAAGATAAAAATATCTTTCTTGTCAAAAAATTTGAAAATAAACATTATATTATAACCCGCTTTCGTAACTGATTATTAAAAAACATTCACATGAATTATAATACAATATTTAATTTAAAATTAACCAAAAGCTATATCAAGTGTCATCATTATTACAAACCCTATCATAAAGAAACACACAGCTAAATCGCTATGGTTTCCTCTACTTGCCTCAGGAATTAGTTCTTCAACGACAACATAAAGCATTGCTCCAGCTGCAAAAGAAAGAAAATATGGTAAAACACTTGTAATTGTTCCAACTAATGCAACTGTAATAAAACCACCAATTGGTTCAACAATTCCAGATAAAGCGCCATATAAAAAAGCCTTTCATTTGCTAAATCCATTTTGTCTTAAGGGCAAACTTATAGCTGCACCTTCTGGGATATTTTGAATAGCAATTCCAGTTGTTAAAGATAATGCTGCACCAATATTAATACTATTATTAGTTTGCAAAGCTAAAGCAAAAGATAACCCAACAGCCATTCCTTCTGGAAGGTTATGTAATGTAATAGCTGCCATTAATAAAGAAGTTTTTTTATACCCTAATTGACCCTTATGAATATTATTTTGTTTTTGTATGTTGATTCTGTCAATTCTCTTTATTTTATTTCTGTTTTTTAATTTTAAAATCTTATCACTAATAAAAGTCCCTTCTGGTGCTTTATTTCCTAAATGAATGTGTGGGATAAGTTTATCTAACATATACAAAAATAAAGCTCCAACAGATACACCAACAATTGCTGGTACATATTCTGGAACTGATTTATCTTTTGCTAAATCAATTGCTGGAATAATTAGTGATCAAATGCTTGCAGCAACCATAATACCTGAAGCTAATCCTAAACAAATTCTTTCAAACTTTAAGCTTATCTTATTGAAAAATAAAACAACAGCTGCTCCAAGTGCAGTTGTTAAAAAGGTTAGACCTGTTCCAAAAAATACACCTCAGTATATATTTAAATTTTCAAAAAACATCTTAATCACCTTAAAAAATTTGTTAGTTTAATTAGACATATTATATCTTTTAAAAAACGGATTGATGATTTATTTATTTAAATAAAAATAACTATTCACAAAACATGTAAATAGTTATTACACAAAATAAATTAAATAATTTTTTTATAAAAAAAATATTAATATTACATAATTCCAATATAGTATTGATAAAGTTTTTGGTTTCCAGAAACCGCTTTTATTTTAATTCCATAATTTTCATTAACAAATTTTTCAATATTTCTAACTTCTCTCAAAGAAATACCTTGTCCATAAATTAAATAAACCATTTCAGGTTTTCTTATTTTAGCTTTCATTTTTTTAATTAATGAAATAGCAGCTGATTCTGTTGATTTTTCAGATAAAACAATTCTTTTATCTAAAATACCAATGTTATCTCCTTTTTGAACCATAACATCATTAAATTTTGCTGTTTTAACTGATTTAGAAATTAAACCAGTAATTGATTTTTTAACAACCTTATTCATTTCTTTTTGATTTTCATAAATTGATAATGATGAATTAAAGTTCAAACATGCCAACATTGATTCCATTAGGTTTTTACCTCTAACAATGGAAACATTAACTTTATTTTTTAAAAGTTCAACAGTTTGTTCAGCACTTAAAATGATATTAGAATCATCAGTTACAACAATAACATTTTTAGATTTTGTATCTTTTATACTATTTAAAATATCATTAGTTGATGGATTACCAGTATCTTCTGTTATTATTGAATTTTCAATATTTAACTCTTCTAAATAATATTCAGAAATTTTCTGAGACGGCAAAGTAACAACAAGTTTTACATCATCGACAAGTTGAGTTGTTTTAAACATATCTTTAGGATTAATTTCAGGATGAGTATCTAAATATTGTTGAGTCATATTTTCAACTTTAATTTTTAAAAACTCACCATATTTTTGACCAACCAATAAAACCTTATATGGTTCTAAAGCATGCATGTGCACTTTAATAATATCTTCATCTGTAACAACAATTAACGAATCACCAAAAGCAAGCAATTCTTTTTCAAAAGAATTTTTGTTAAATTTTTCTTTCTCTTTTTGTCCATCATAAGTAATAAAATTTTGTTGAATAATAAATTCACAACAATATCCAAATCCTTCTTCTGAAATTTCAGATCTTGATTGGTTATTAATAAAAGTGTTTTTAGAATTAATAGTTATATCTTTTATATCAGATTCATCTTTTTTAAGTTTTTCATTACTTTTATCTGTAACTAAGCTACCACTAACACAAAGATACATTCCCTCAAAAAATTTACAAAGACCATAACCACCAGAATCAACAACTTTTGCCTCTTTAAGAGAAATTAACATTTCTGGTGTCTTCTTTAAAATATGAAAACCAACTGAAACAATTTCTTTAAAAAAATGTTCAATATCATCAATTTCTTTAGTTTGCATTTCTTCTGAAATGACTCTAATAATTGTAAGAATAGTTCCCTCTATTGGGTTTGTAATGCTTCTATAAGCTCTTTCTTTTGCAGAAATTAAACACTTTTTTAATAAATCACAATCAAGTTTATTATTTTCCTCTTTAATAGAATCAAAAAAACCTCTAAAAATTTGACTAAAAATAACCCCTGAGTTACCTCTGGCATTCATTAACAATTGTCTTGAAAGAATTGATGTTATCTCAACAAATGTACTATTATCACTAATTTTTTGGAGCGTTGATTCATATGCGCTATTAGTAGTAATTTTTAAATTAGTTCCAGTGTCACCATCAGGAACTGGGAAAACATTTAATTCGTTAATATAATCACAACTATCTGTAATTTGCTGACAACCAGCTCCAAACATATCTAAAAACTTTTTACTATCTATTGTTTTCATTTATTTCACCTTACTAATTAGTCGCACAAAATTATATCCACTTTATAATCTTTAGAGTCTGTATGTTCATTTAATGTGTATGCAATCTGTTTTTGTATCATTGATATTAATTCAATAAAATTAATGTTTTTATCTATTAATTTAAGTTTGATAGTTATATTTTTTTCGTTAATTACAATGTCACTATCTTTAATATCTGTTGATATACCAGGAGCTGTATCCAAACTTTTTTTTACTAACTCTTTTGTTAACTTTACAGAGAACATATAAACCCCTCATTAATTTTTTTATTATAATATATTTTAAAAAAAGTACTTAACAATTTTTTATTATAATTGATATGTTTAAGTTTTTATAAATTTATTACTATTAAACCTATTTTAAAAAAATAGAAAAATTGACTAAAAAATCTTTGTGATTTCAAAATCAATTTTTCGCTCGATTGACATGTGAAGTGCAACGCTCAAAAAAGAGTGTGCACTTCATTTGTTTTGTTTGTAAGTGTTCACTAATAAAAAGATAATGAATATTAGGAGTGCTTATGAAAACTTATAAACATTTAACAAAAGAAGAAAGATGCTTAATTTATTTTCTTTGAAATAAAGAAAAATATTCTATGAATAAGATTGCAAAAATCTTAAATAAAAACAAATCAACAATATCAAGAGAATTAAAAAGAAACACATCTTCTACAGGGATTTATTATTCATCAACTGCTCACAAAAAATACATTAGAAGAAAATCAAATTGTCATATGTTTTTTATGTTGAAGTACAAAAACTTCACAGATCTTTTTATTCAAAAATTTAATCCTAAATCTTATGGTGTAGAAGCTACAATTTTTTGAATAAAAGAAAACTATCCATTAGTTAAAGTTCCAAGTGCTAGGCAAGTATTTAGATGAATCAATAGCAAGATTTGAAAGGTACAAAGAAGAGATTGTTTAAGAAGAAAATATGTTAAAGGAAAAAGAAGAAAAATAGGTATATTTTCTAAAATTGATGGAAAATACTGCATTCCTTATAGTCTAAGACCAGAAAAGATAAACAATAGAAAAGAATTTGGACATTGAGAAGCTGATCTAATAGTTAGTAAAAGGCAAAGTGGTTATTACCACTTATTAACATTAGTAGAAAGAAAAACAAGGTTGGCAATTATTAGAAAAATAAAAGGGAAAAACGCTAGATCAATGATGGCTAAAATGTATACCATTATTCGAGATGAAAAACTCCCTATAAAAAGCATCACTGTTGACAATGGGTTAGAGTTTCAAATGATGGGAATAACTGCAAAACAATTCAACTTTAAAGTTTATTATTGCCAACCTTATTCTTCATTCCAAAGAGGGTCCAACGAGAACATAAATGGGATAGTTAGAAGATGATATAAAAAAGGAACTGACTTCAGTTTAGTAAGTGAAGATAAAATAAAAACTCTTGAATGAAAAGTAAACAACATCCCAAGAAAAATGTTTGGTTATAAAACAGCTTACCAAATGTATCAAGAAAATATTTAAAACAAAAAAACTCTCAACTTATATTTCAAAGTCGAGAGTTTAATGTAACATTGAAGTGTTGCACTTCACATGTCAGTTAGGGGAAAAATTGACTAAAAAATCTTTGTGATTTCAAAATCAATTTTTCTATTTGTTTTATTTGATCCAATTACTTTAATTTCAACTTTTGTTCCTAGAGATAAAATTTTATTTGTGTTTTTACCTTTATATATAAGTTTGTCTTGATCAAATTCATAAAAATCACCTTTGATATTTTCATGTTTAGCACAACCTTCAATCGTGTTGTCTAATCTTACAAAAATACCAAAACTTGTTATATAAGTTACCATCCCTATATATGTTTTACCGATTTTAGATTGCATATATTCTGCAAACTTCATTGAATTAACATCTCTTTCAACATTGGTAGCAATAATTTCACATTCAGTTGAATGGTCACAAATTTCTTTAAGGTTATCTAATAATTCATTTCTTTGTTTATCTGTATATTTATTTTTTTCTAATAAAAACATCCTAAATAATCTATGAACTATTAAATCTGGATATCTTCTAATTGGGGATGTAAAGTGAGTATAGTTTTTTAAAGCTAATCCAAAGTGTCCAATATTATTAGTATCATACTTAGCTTTTGCCATGGTTCTTAACAAAATCATATTTATTAATTCTTTGTTAGGATTATCTAAATTTTGTCTTAATCATCTACTAATTGTATTAGGTTTTAAGTTATGAATATCGTTATCAAATTTAAAATTTAATTTGTTAGCTTCAATTTTGAAAGCTTCTATTTTTTTATCTTCTGGTTTATCATGAACACGGTAAATAAATTTAGCATCTTTTAAAGATTCATTAAATTTAATAGTGACAGCTTCATTAGCTGCAACCATAAAACATTCAATCATGTTTTGTGCTTCGCCTGTTTCTTTTTTTTGAATGTCAATTATTTTTTCGTTTTCATCTAATATAATTTTAGGTTCTGGAATATCAAATTCTATATAACCATTATTTTCTCTTTTGGTTTTCAAAATTTTAAATAAGCTATAAGCATTTTTAAGCATCAATTGCAAATTTTCTTTTATCGAATTGGATTTAAAATTATTAAAAAATTCATTAACATCTTCATAGGCAAAACGTTTCTTTGACATGATAATTGCTGGATAAACCTTTATATCCAAAAAATTACCCTTACTATCAATGTCCATTTCACAAGTCATAGCCATTCTTTTTTCGTTCTCATTTAATGAACATATATCATTTGATAAATTATGCGGAAGCATTGGAATAACTTTATTAACTAAATACACTGATGTTGATCTTTTGTTTGCTTCAATATCAACTTGTGAATTAATTTTTACATAGTATGAAACATCTGCTATTGCTACATACAATTTAAAATTGTCGCCTCTTTTTTCAACATATATAGCATCATCTAAATCTTTTGAAGTTCTAGGGTCTATAGTTATGATATCAAGGTGAGTTAAATCAACCCTATTTGATACTTCTTCTTCATTAAAATCATAGTCTATTTTGCTTGATTCTTTTATAACCTCATCACTAAATTCTGGTTCTATTCCAGAATCATATACAATTGATAAAATATCTGTACCAACATCATTTTCATGACCAATAATTTTTGAAACAGTAGCATATGCTATATTGTCTTTTATGTTTCATATTTTAAAAAGAATTTTATGTCCATTTACAAGACCATCAATACTATCAAGTTTTACTATTAGACCAAATTTTTCATCATCAACTTTTATAAAATAACCATCTTTTGTTTTGTTAAAAGTACCTGTGAAAAAATCTTTATTTCTTTCAACAACTTTTAATATCACACCATCTTTTAATAGTGATGTTGTTTTATTAAAGTTAGTGTTCTTTTGTTTATCCATTAAACAGCAAATTACTTTATCACCATTTAAAGCATTAAGTGTATTTTTTTTATTAATATAAACTTCACTTAAATCTGAATCAATTCTTTTAACAAATCCATCACCTTTTGAGTTTAAAAAAATTAATCCCTCAAATTCTGATCCTTCAATTAGTGGACCATTAATATAACCTAAAATTACTTTGTTTTGAAAAATAACTTTTAATGTACTTTCTAATACAAGTTCATCTAGTGCAATAAAAAAAGCACTTTTATTAACAAACTGCTTTTTAGTTAATTTTTTATATAGTAAATTTTTTTGAATTGGTCTACCATTTTCTTTTTTAACCAATTCTACTAATAAGTCTTTAAGTTTTTTATTATCCATAATTAATTCGACACCAATCTTATCGCTATACCAATACCAAGTAAGACAAAGACCATAACAAACAAAATAAGTTGTAGTACTTTAACAACACCTCTATCTTTAGTTTTTTTGAATAGTTCAATTTCATTACCAGATGTTGGACTAATACCACCAGTATTACCATGACCTGACAATAGTAATGCAATGATTAAAGCAACAATCGCTAAAACATAAAAGATAATATCATATCATTCCATAGCAATACTCCGAAAAAATTAATTTAATTATATAAGAATATATTAGATTTTACTATTAATAAGTTTAGAATTTTTTCTTAAATTTTTCAAAGTCATCATGACCATTTACATAACGATATTTAAATGAATTCTTTCTACTTTTAATAAAAACTTTTGGGTATGAAAAAGAGGTGAAACTATGAAGTCTTTTGCAACTTATATTACCAGAATTACCAATACCACCTATTGGAACTTTTTTAAATATTTGAATCATAACATCATTAACAACTAATAGTTTTGAATCAATCATGGTATCAACTTCTTTTATTAACTCTTTATCCTTTGTAAATAAATAAATAGAATTAGGAGTTTTATTATGTTCTATAACACCAAATATATCTGATGTGTTGTTGTATTTTATAACAGGTAAAATCGGTCCTAGAATGTCTGTTAACATAATTGATGATTTAAGATTTTCAGATTCTATTAATGTTATATCAATAGTTTGTTTTTCTTTATCATAATCACCACCAAAAATGATTTTGCTTCTATTTTGTTCAATTATTTTAACTAGATCATTAAATAGTTGTGGAGTTGGTATTTTAGTATAATTTGCTTTATATTCATCATTTAATAAATATTGAGATTCTCATTCTTTTTTAAAGTTTTCTATAAATGAGTTGTAAATAGATTCATGAATTAAAATGAAATTTGGACCATAAAATGTTAAACCAGAGTTTATTGCCTTAGCTCAGACAATTTTTTTTGCTGCTAATTCAAGGTTAGCTGTTCTATCAATCACAAGTGGATTTTTATTAATAAGGAAAACTTTTGTTTCAATGTTTCTTGGAGCAAATTCTTTAATAATAGATTTACCCTTTTTTTGTGTACCAGCAAAGAATACCAAATCAAAATTTAAACTATAAATTTCTTTCATTTTTTCTTCATCTAATGTTTCATCCAAAACAATAACTTGTGATTTTTTAAATATAGCACCAATTATTTTAAAAATTAATTTACTACAAGTTGGAGCATAATCTGCCAATTTAATAAAAACTGTATTACCACATGCTATTGATGCAATTAAAGGTATGAAAGAAAAATAAAATGGCAAACTAAATTCACACATAATAAGTACAGATCCATATGGTACATATTGAACATAATTTTTAGATGAAAATAATGTTTTAATGTCGTTTGCTACATAACGTTTTTTAGTTAAACGTTTGATATTTTTAATAAAGTAATTAAGTTCATTTATTATCTGAGAAAACTCAGTCATATATGATTCAACTCTTGATTTGTTAAAATCAATTTTTAATGCTTCGTAAATGTTTTCTTCTTCTTCTATTAATATATTTTTTAATCTTTTAAGTAATTCCAATCGTTTTACAACTTTATAATCATCTGTATAAAAATAGGTCTTCTGGTTATCTAACAAATTAATAAAATCTGACATAAACACCTCTTAATTTCATTATTATAATATAACTCTTTTTTTCTAATAAAGAATAATAAATTCAAGTTAGTATCACTAATTTTAAATCTTTATTTTCACCTTGTAAAAAAACTTTTAATAATTATTACAAAGAAAATAAAATGTGTTATTTCAAAGGAAATAACACATAAAAAACTATTTATTAAAATACAATTTATAAATTTTGTCTAAATTAAAATCTGAGTTGCAAGATGGAATTTCTTGAATATCAGTTTTGCTTAAAAAATAATATATTAGCAAATCAAAATTAATTTTAAAACTACATGTATTTACTTCACTATCTTTTTTTAAAATGTCTGTAAAGTTATTATTTAAAATCTTTTCCCCATTTATTCCTTTTTGTTTTTTATAAGTGTCTCAATTGGGTCTAAAAGTTATTGTAATTAATTCTTTTACTTGTTGACTATTTTCATCAAAAAATAACAAACTATATGTATTTTCAAAATCATGTGAATCTGAACTCTTTTCCAAATAAACATTACTATCATGTTCAAATTTGTTTGATATATCTTTTATCAAATGAATTCCATTATTTAATATAAATTTATCAACAGCATCTTTGATTGGTAAAACTAAATACATTTTTTTAATTTCTTTTAAAGATACACATCTTATTTTTTTAGTTTCCAATCTATAATTTTTATTTAAAGAACTAGAATAAACTATCTTTAAAAAAATATTCCAAAAATAATTAATTAAATCTAAAACATATTCTTCTTTTTTTTGTTCTTCTAAAATAAAGAATTCAAAATTTAACATATTATTTTCAATAGATGAAGAATTATTTATTATTGCATCCCTATTTATTTGTTTATATTTACTAACAACAACATCATTATTTGTTAATTCAAGGAATCAACAATAATAACGAATCATATTATCTGGTTCATAAATTATTTCATAAATATTTTTATCATTATAATTATCAAAATTAATTGCCCTATTGTTATTAAGCAAATTTACATCACTTTTCATATTGCTTACAAGTGGTAAGTCTAAATTAATTAAGTTGTATTTTTGCTTAATCGTTTCTGCTAATTGGTTGTAAAAATAATCTATGAATTTAACCACATCTTTAAAACTTGAATTGGCTGTATGTTTATTTCATTCCATATATTAAATTTTATCTTTCATATGCGGGAATAATAAGACATCTCTAATTGTAACTTTTTTTGAAAATAACATTACAAGTCTATCTATACCAATTCCCAATCCACCTGTTGGTGGTAAACCATATTCTAAAGCTTCAATGAAATCCATATCCATTTCAACAGCTTCATCATTACCAAGATCTTTTTCTTTTAATTGATCTTCAAATCTTTCAAATTGATCAATTGGATCATTTAATTCAGCAAAAGCATTAGCATATTCTTTTGTATTAATGAATAATTCAAATCTTTTAGTGTATCCTGGGTTTTTGTAATCTTTTTTAGATAAAGGTGAAACTTCTGTAGGGTGACCTCAAACAAAAGTTGGTTGAATACATTTTTTTTCACAAAATTCTTCGAAAAATAAATTTAATATATGACCTTTATTTCTTTGGTGTTTTTCAACTTCAATATTGTGTTTTTTTGCAACTTCAATAGCTTCTTGATCAGTTTTTATTTGATAGAAATCAACACCTGTTTCTTGTTTAACAAAATCAACCATGTGAATTCTTGTAAATTTTTTTGTTAAATCTATTGTTGGACCATTAGGAATTTCAATTGTTTTAACTTTTAATTGCTTTGCAATATGTTTGAATATTTTTTCAACTAAATCCATTGTATCTTCCATGCTTGCATAAGCTGTATATGCTTCCATTGAAGTAAATTCTGGATTGTGAGTTGAATCCATCCCTTCATTTCTAAAAATTCTTCCTATTTCATAAACTTTATCAAATCCACCAACTATTAATTTTTTAAGAGGTAATTCTGTAGCAATTCTTAAGTAATAATTTCTTTTTAAGGCATTATGATAAGTTATGAAAGGCTTAGCATTAGCACCACCTAGAATTGGGTGTAGTACTGGCGTTTCTGTTTCAAAATAACCTAAAGAATCCATAAAATTTCTCATGTGTCTAACAATTAAACTTCTCAATACAAAAGTATGCATTGATTCATCATTTGTAATTAAATCAACGTATCTATGTCTTGCTCTAAGTTCTTCATCTTGTAGACCATGTCATTTTTCAGGCAGAGGTTTTAATGCTTTTGATACAATTTTAATTTTTTTAACATCAATTGTAAGTTCTCCTTTTTGAGTTTTAAATGGAGATCCTATGATTTCAACAATATCACCAATATCAATCATTTTTTTAAAGTAAGAAAAAACTTTTTCTGGTAATTGTTTTTTATTTACATAAAACTGTAATTTACCATAAAAATCTTTAATAACACCAAAAGGTTCTCTTAAAGCCATAACTCTACCAGCAAGCTTAATATTTAACTTTTTATTATGACCTTTAACATTTTTATATTTTTTATTAAAATCCCCAAGATTCATTGTTCTTTTAACACTTTCAATTTCAAATGGATCTTGATTGTTATCTTGTAATTCTTTTAATTTTTTACGTCTTTCAATTTCTTGATCGCTAAATTTTCTTTCCATAAGATATCAATATACCTTTCTAAAATATCAAATAATATTATATTATTTACAAATATAAAAAAATCATAAATTTAATTCATTCAAAAAAACAATTGTAACTATATAAATAAAAAAATTAATTCAACAATTGAACTTATAATAAGTTTTTGCTGAATTAATTAAACAATATTTAAATTAAATAAGTATATTTGCTAATGATAATTTAACTTTTCCATAATTAAGAGTTGAATTAAATATTGGAACACGAACATCTGCAACTGCATCAATAACTAAATTTGTTTTAGTTAAAGAAAAACTATTTGATCAACCACTAGAAGTTTTTACCTTGAATGGTAAGTAAACATTATTAGAGAAATTAGAAATATTTAAAAATATGACCAAATCCAATGTTGTTTTTTTATTACCAACTTTACCTAAAACTCTAAATGGAATTCTAATTTTAACACCTTTATCAACTTTGTCTTTTTTCGCTGTTTCTGTTCCTGTGTAAGTAGAATTTAATGCATTATAAGAAAATAAATATCCATTCTTATTCAGATTAGAATTTTCAAAGTCTGTTATTAACATTTTATTCAAATTATTTTCATCATTAATTTTATTAAAAAATGTTTCACTACCAACCGTTTCATTTTTACTTAAGGAAGTTAATGTAAAATTAGAATTTATTGAATTAAATGTATTTTGATCTATATTTAAATTTAAATAAGAAAAACTATAATCTTTCATATATAAATCATCTCTATAATCAAAATTATTTAAAATTTTGTTTACGTCATAACTATATAATACTCCAGATGTAGAATAAACCTTAGATAATATGTTAACAATAGTTAAACCAACTTCATTTCATATGTTAAATCCATAACCACCAAGAGTTTGATCTCCAAAATTAGTTTTTATTTTTTCAAACATTGATGGAGCATTCAAACTAATTTTTAAAACATATGGTAATTGAATTCCAAAATATCATTTTCCATCTGTATCTTTTGTTGGATTAAGTCATAATTTTTGGTTTGTATTACTATAATTAAATGAAATTTTATCATTGTTTCCAAATGTTAAATTATCAGGAATCTGTTTTAATATGTCAGTAATATCTTTGTGATTATCATTATCACTAAAAATATATCATTCATATCCAGCACTTTTATCTGTATTTATTACTTGATAACCATCAACTTGACTATCAATTGATGCTGTATCAATACCAAGTTCTTTTAAATCTATTTTCTTAGGAAATAATTTTTTTACTGGTGTTAAATCAATTGTTATTTCACTATTAAAAACATATTCATAACTATAATCATATGTAACTTTTTGATTTTGTTTATCATATGAAAAATTATTAAATTTCTTATCAATTGTTGTTTTATTTAAAATCCCTTCAGTTAATGGTTTTAATGTTTTGTTGAAAATATCTAATAAGTTTTCTTTGCTAAAACCATCTGAATTAAGAAATAAACTTAAAATAGATTTTATTGTTTGATTATTGCCAATTAAACTTCCAATTAATCCAATAATTTTTTCTTTATTATCAACAAATAATTCAATTAATGGTTTATTAATGCTATTATTTTTGAAAAGTTCAACCAATAAATCAATAATAGCTGAAAATTGAGAACCAATTGCGCCTTTTAATAAATTAATGATTTCATCATTAGTTAATGCAGTTTTAAGCATATCAAATAATGTTCCATCATTTAATAAACAATCTATAAGAACATTAACAAATGAAAGATTGTTAGCTCCAAATTTTCCCAATAAACCATGAATCTCTTCTTTTAGTTTATTTTTTTCATCTTGTGTCATGTTGGGTTTAAATTTAGTTAAAAGTGAACTAATTAAATTAACCACAAAAGGATCTTTACTAATTAAACTAGTAATTATTTCTGTAAAGATTTGGTTGTTATTTGCAATAACAACAATTAGCGGTTTGTTTTCTACAAGTAAATCAATAAATAAATTATATACTTTTTCACCTTTTGGTATGATATTTAATTCTTGTAAGATTTTTACAAAACTTGGAGTAATTTTTTTAATTAATGTTAATGCATTATCATTATTACCAAGTGAAGTAACAAGTGCATTAGCAGCCGTTACAAATTCTTTATAAATTTGTTGACTACCTGCAACTCCTTTTTCAATACTATCTTTTATTTCTTGTTCTGTTAATGCATTGTAATATGCTTTAACTTGTTCGTGATCTAAAGCTCCTTCATAATCTAATGCATCAGTTACATATGTATATTCTGTTAAAAATAAATTTGAGAATGTGTTTTTAGTAAATGAAAAATTATTTTCGCTAAATTTAATTTTTCCATCACTTGTGTTCTCTTCATTAGAATAAGTGTTTTTACCATTAGTTCCATTTGGTTGTTCTGGATTATCTGGTTGTTCTGGTTTACTTGGTTCATTTGGATTACTTGGTTCTTCTGGATTACTTGGTTCATTTGGATTGCTTGGTTGTTCTGGAACATAGAATTCACTCTTAGTTAAACTAAATTCAACATTATCAAAACTTACACCCAAAAAATATCTATTATTACTTGAGTTAATAATAAATTTTGGTTGTTGAGAACCAATATTAAGATCTAGTATTAAATAATCATATCCTTCTAGTTCAATAGAATGTCCTTCAAAATTGAATACTTGTTTATCATATCTATTGTTTTCAATTTTTAAACTAATAGATAAACTTACTTTTAATTCATTTTTTTCTTCATTTTTAGTTACTTCTAAAGCAGTTGGTTTATTGAAATAAAAAGAAAATATACCTCTATTTTCTGCATATATTTTATAAAAATAAGAATAAGCGTCTTTTAAAAACATTTCTTTTGAAACTTTATTTTGAATTTTAGATTCATCAAAAGCATTAGTTAAAAATTCTTTTATACTTCTATAAACTTTATCTTCATTATCGTTATTAACATCAATAACTTTTATATCACCTGAAGCACTAATAGATTCTTTAATTTCTGGTTCAACATAACTTTTTTTAACAACATTTGAACTCCCTGTAGAATTATCAACAATTCCACCACCTTGATTAATGTTATTATTATGATTATTACCAAAACATGAAGTTAAAGGTATAGTCACCAAAGAAGTTGTTAAAGCTAAACTAAAAATCTTAATTAATCTATTTCTTTTTTTAAAACCCATAAAAACAACCCCAAATTTTTATTAGAATTATAATCTTTTATTAAATAATATTATATTTTAAATTTTTATTTACTTTATAACAAAAAATATATTTCTTCTAATCTTCTAATTTAATTTTAAAAAGAAAAACTATAAAGTAAAACTTTTTATTACCACTAACAAAAAATTAATAGTTTGAATTAATGGTTTATTTTCTGGTTTTATATTTAATATTTAAATTAAAAATGTGTACATTAACAAATGTACACAAGCACAAAATATTATTAAATAAATTCATTTAGTCTTCTTATGATTCTTTTATGACGGTAAGCAAATATTAATGCACAACTAAATAACGATATTAGATAAGGAAATATCAAAAGGAAAATAAATATTGTTATATTAAAAGGATCATTTGTTGATGTTGAATATAAAATTATAGGATAAATGATCACAATTGCTGTGGTGATTAAATTTATATAAATTAATAAATAAAAAAATAAGCTAAATATTTTAAAGATATAGTTACCAGTAATTATTGTGTTGTATATTAACGATTTAAATTTATCAAACAAAATGCTTATTGCAAAAATATTGAATAGGATATTTAATATTACAAAAAATGAAAAGACAGCAATAATAATTCCATTGTTGTTATTAACATTAAAACCTATATAACTATAAATTGTTCCAAGATTTAAAAATATTTCACTAAAAAGAAATATTATTAAAAGAAAAAATTTTTCTTTAAACATTAATTTTAACAAATTAAAAGTATTAGTATTTTTTTGTTCAAAAAATTTATTATGTTTATTGTTTAAATCATATTGCTTATTTCTTATAACTAAAACATCATTATAATTGCTATTATCAACACATAATTCATAAGTTTTTTTAGAATAGTAATTTATTTTTTGACTACTAAAAAAGATTATAGTTTTAGCTAATTGTTCTGTTTTAAATGGTACATTTAAATCTTTTTTAATTACATCAATAGCATTGTCATTTTGATTTTTCAAAAATTTTTCAAGATTTAAAAAGAAATATTTTTTATTATCAATATTTGTGAAATATCTTTCTATTCCTTTAATAAAAACATATTTAGGATTATTAATGGTTATTAACAACAAAATGTAATCTAAAATTTTTATTTCTTCTAATTGTTTTAATTTTAAATTTCTATATTCAAAAAGTCCAAATGATTGTAAAAGCAGTTCTGCTTCTTTTAGTGCTTGTTTAGTTTTATTTCCAAAGCAAACAAGTTTTAAAACCAAGTGATCAATTAAAGTTTTATTTAATTCATAAACATCAAATTCACTAATAATCGCAAAGTTTTTACTTATAAAATCAGCTTTTTGTTTCAATGAAAAAGAATTTATATTGTACTCATCAAAAATAATATTTCCAAGCTCTGGTTTATAAAATCCTGTAAAGATAAAGAAAATATCATTTAA
Source organism: Malacoplasma iowae (assembly GCF_900660615.1). GTDB lineage: Bacteria > Bacillota_I > Bacilli_A > Mycoplasmatales > Mycoplasmoidaceae > Malacoplasma > Malacoplasma iowae. The sequence goes on from NZ_LR215023.1 coordinate 820,342, forward strand.
TAGTTCATTATTATTACAATTTAAAAAATTAATTTTGTTTTCATGTACTGTAAAAGTTAAACCATTTTTATATAGATCACTATAATAAAAAACAAAATCACTACCATCTTTATTTAATAAATGGTTATGATTTTGTTTATTATTATAATTTTTTCTAAAGATAACTGATTCAAACTTTATCATATAGATATAATTATATCTTTATTTTATAGATTTAATTTTTTTTATTAAATATATTTCCATGTCTACATCAAAATAATCATGGTTAGGTAAATGAGTTAATACATCATAATCTCTTTCTTTATCATGTTGAAGTTGATCAATATTCTCTTGATTAAATGGAACAAAAAAACCAGTCACAATTTCTAACAAATTGTTATTGATACAAAACATTCCATCATCTATAAGATAAAAATGTTCTTTGTTTTCAATATCTGTTATTTTAATTTTTCCAAATTTAATTGTTCCAACAGTTGGTGCATAATTTTTAAACAAAACAATATCACCATCTGTACATCTAAATCCAATCTTAACAATATCTTGATCAAACCCACTACCAATAGGTGTAAGAATATTTAATCTTAAATTTTCTGGTTTACTCATAATTATTGACTAGCTTCATTTACATTTTTACTATCATTATTTTGATTAAGCTTTTTATTTGTTTCATCTTTTAATAAAGCTTTCTTTTGTTTTTCAAAGACTTCTTCTATTGTTCCAACATACAAGAAATATTGTTCATTGATTTCATCACATTCACCGTTGATAATTTTTTCAAAACCTTTAATTGTATCTTCTGTACTAACATATTTACCATTAATACCAGAGAATTTCTCTGCAACAAAGAAAGGTTGAGATAAGAAATTACGAATTTTTCTTGCTCTTGAAACAACAAGTTTATCTTCTTCAGATAGTTCATCAATACCTAAAATTGCAATAATATCTTGAAGTTCTTCAAATTTTTGTAAAATACTTTGAACTTCTCTAGCAACTTTATAATGTCTTATACCAACAATAGCTGGATCTAATAATCTTGAATTAGATTCAAGAGGAGATATTGCTGGATAAATACCAAGGGAAGCAATTTTTCTATCTAAAACTGTTTTAGCATCAAGGTGAGCAAAAGTTGTACTTGGAGCTGGGTCTGTTAAGTCATCAGCTGGTACATATACTGCTTGAACACTTGTAATACTACCATTTTTTGTAGAAGTAATTCTTTCTTGTAATTGTCCCATTTCATAAGCTAATGTAGGTTGGTAACCAACAGCTGATGGAATTCTACCTAATAAAGCTGAAACCTCACTACCAGCTTGAGTAAATCTAAAGATGTTATCTATGAATAACAATACATCTTGTTTATTTTTTTCTCTAAAATGTTCAGCCATTGTAAGAGCTGTTAAAGCAACTCTCATTCTAGCACCAGGTGGTTCATTCATTTGTCCAAACACAAGTGCTGTCTTATCAATAACTCCACCTTGAATCATTTCATAATAAAGGTCATTACCTTCTCTTGTACGTTCTCCAACACCAGCGAATATAGATAAACCACCATGTCCTACTGCAATGTTATGAATTAATTCTTGAACTAAAACTGTTTTACCAACACCAGCACCACCAAATAAACCAATCTTACCACCTTTAACATAAGGAATAAGAAGATCAATTACTTTGATACCAGTTTCAAAAATTTGTGTTTTAGTTGATTGTTCTTCAAATGAAGGAGCTTTATTATGGATTGATTTAAAAGTCACATCTTTAGGCATTGGTTTATCATCAATTGGTTGGCCAACAACATTAAACATTCTACCAAGAACACCTTTACCAACTGGTGCCATAATAGTATTACCTGTGGCTATAACTTCAGTTCCACGACTTAATCCATCAGTTGGACCCATTGAAATACATCTAACAACATCATCTCCAACTAGTTGAGAAACTTCTAAAATAAGATCTTCTGATTTGGTTTTAATTATTAATGCATCATTAATTTTTGGAAGCGTATCAGATGAAAATTTAACATCGACAACTGGACCAAATATTTGATAAATTTTACCAGTAACTTTTTTTGATACTGTTTTTTTAACTGGACTTGATGCTTTAGATTTTTCAGTTTTTGATGATTCTGTTTTTTTAGTTGATTTTACTTTGTCCATATTATTCACCTCCTGATCTACTACCAGATATAATTTCTGTAATTTCTTGTGTAATATCTGATTGTCTTATTCTATTAAATTCCAATTTGTAATTAACCATTAAATCATTAGCATTTTTTGTTGCTCCATCCATTGCATTTCTTCTTGAAGCGTTTTCAGAAATTTTTCCTTCAACTAAAGCTCCATATACACATGTTGCTAAATACTTTGGAAGCATTTTCTTAAGAAGTGATTCAGGACTTGGTTCTACTTTAAAATACCCACCACCAACAGGTTTTTCAAGTTTATCTTTAAGTTTATCATCAAGTGGTAACAAACTAAATATAGTTGGTTCAAAGGTAATTGAATTTATAAATTTCATATAAATAATTTTTATGTTTTGATACTTATCTGCATAATAGTCTTCAACAACTTTTTGACATAAAAGGTCACATATATCAAAATTTAAATTTTTATCATCAATATCAACTTGCAATATTATTTCATTGTTGATTTGTTTATTTTTAATTATTGATGAACCTTTTCTTCCAAACAAAATAATCACATCATTTTCTTTAATGTTATTTTTTAACTCTTTAACTATGTTTAAGTTGTAACCACCACATAAACCCATTGAAGATGTAAAAACAATTCATAAAGTATTATTTGATGTATTTTTGTTTAAAATTAATTTCAATTGACTATCATGATATGCAATGCTAAATATTTTATAAAAAGATTTATAAAAATCATTTGTTTTAGCAAAAGCATCTTTTTGTTTTTTTAATTTAGATGTAGCAACTAATTTCATTGCATTAGTAATTTTAGAAGTCGATTCTATAACTTTTATTCTTTTTTTAATTTCGTTTAACGAAGCCATAATTTAAATTATTCTGATTCAAAACCTAAATTATAGTTTGGAATATGTTTTACAAAATCGCCAACTAACTTATTAAATTCTTTATTTAATTCTTCTTTTATTTCATCTGTTACATCTTTTAATTCACGAATCTTTTTGATTACAGGTTTATCATTGAAGTATTTGAAAATTTCATTTTTAAATTCTTCAATTGATTGTTCAGGTATTCATTTAATAATTTTTTCTTTGATTGCATAAAGTAATAAAACTTCATTTTCATGAGTCAATGGCATATGTTGGTTTTGTTTAATAATACTCATAACTTTTTTACCATGACTTAAAATGTCTTTTGTTTCTTTATCAAGATCACTACCAAATTGACTAAAAGCATCAAGTTCTCTAAACTGAGCCAATTCAAGTTTTAAACTACCTGACATTTTTTTAATAGCTTTTGTTTGTGCTGCACTACCAACACGGCTAACAGATAACCCTGCATCAATTGCTGGACGTTGACCAGCATTAAATAAACTTGTCATCATGAATAATTGTCCATCTGTAATTGAAATTACATTTGTTGGAATATAAGCTGAAATATCACCAGCTTGTGTTTCAATTATTGGTAATGCTGTAATACTTCCACCACCATTTTTTTTGTTAACTCTTCCACTTCTTTCTAAAAGTCTAGAATGTAAATAGAATACATCACCAGGATAAGCTTCTCTTCCAGGTGGTCTTCTTAATAATAGTGAAAGTGTTCTATAAGCTTCAGCATGTTTTGAAAGGTCATCATAAACAATTAAAACATCTTCACCTTTAGACATTCATTCTTCAGCAATTGTAATTCCAGCAAATGGAGCTAAGTATTTAAGTGATGGTAAATCTGATGCTGACGATGAAACAATAGTAGTATATTTCATAGCATCATTTTCGCTCAACACATTAAGCAATTGAACAATTGTTGAGTTTTTTTGTCCAATTGCAACATAAATACATTTAACGTTTTTACCTTTTTGATTTAATATGGCATCAAGTGCAACTGTTGTTTTACCAGTTTGCTTATCACCAATAATAAGTTCTCTTTGTCCTTTACCAATTGGGAACATTGAATCAATTGATAATATACCAGTTTCAAGAGGTTGATCAACAGACTGTCTAGTCATAACACCTGGTGCAACTTTTTCAATTGGCATAGTTTTTTTATAGTTAATTTTTCCTTTACCATCAATTGGTATTCCAATTGGATTAATAACTCTTCCAATTAATTCGTCCCCCACTGGAACACTAACAACAGTTTTAAGTCTTTTAACTAAACTTCCTTCTTTAATATTTTCATAATCACCTAAAACTACAACACCAACAGTATTTACTTCAAGGTTTAATGTCATCCCATAAGAACCGTTTTCAAATAAAACTAATTCATTAAGCATAACATTAGAAAGTCCACTTACTTGAGAAATTCCATCACCAACATTGATTACTTTCCCAACCTCTGAAACAATGGCTTTATTTCCATACTCTTTAACTTGTTCTTTAATGATTTTTGAAAATTTATCCAATGATACATCCATAGTTAACGTTCACCTCCTTCATTTATATTGTGTAATTTATCTTTCAATGAATTAATTTTTCCTTTAATTGAAAAATCCAAAACATTGTTATTATATGTAATTTTTATTCCCCCAATTAATGCTGGGTCAATAATGATGTCATAAACTAATTCTTTTTTTGTTTTTATTTTAATAAGTTCTAAAATTTTACTTAATTGATTTTCGTCTAATGCAAATGGAGTATAAATTTTAACGTGTAGAATTTGTTTTTCTTCGTCAAAGATTTTAAAGAAATCTTTGATTATTAAAATAATATTTTCAAAAAATTCATTATCTATTAAAAGATACATAAAGTTAATAATTAGTTTATTTATTTCATTATTAAAAATTTTACCTACAATTTTTTTTCTTTCGTTTTTACTTAAATTTAATGATGACAAAATACTTATAATTTCATTATTGTTTTTGAATGCTAAAAAAACATCTTGTACATCATCAACAAATTTTTTGTCATTTTCTAAAGCAATTGAATACAAAGCACTAGCATATTCATGAATTTGTGAAGTTAAATTCATTTACTATTCTTCTTTTAATTTAGTACTTTCAAGATCTTTAATAATTGAATCAACTAAATCTTTGTTTTCAGATTTATCAATTTTTTTACCAAGAAGTACTTCTGCTGCATCAAGTGCTAAATCAAAAACTTGTGAATTCATTTTTTTATTTAATTCATTCTCTTGTTTTTTAATATTTTCACTTGCTTCTTTTTCAATAAATGCTGCTCTGTTTTTAGCTTTCTTTTCAATATCTTTTCTTAATTCATCAGCTTCAAGAGTTGCATTATTAATAATTTCTCTAGCAGTTTGTTTTGAATCAAGTAATTCTTGTTTTGAAATTTCAAGATTTTTGTTTGCTTCAATTCTTGCTTCTTTAGATTCAACTACATTTTTCTCTATGACATCTTTTCTTTTCTTTAAAAATTCTTTTGTAGGTTTTCAAGCAAATCAAATAATTGCCCCAAGGATAATCAATGTAGCAACAATATGAGCAATAAATACTCATAAGTTAGGAAATAATTGATTAACAATTTCATCACCACCAGGGGCAGCTGTTGCATTAATTATTGTTATAACTTTTTCTAACACATTAATCACCTAGTTTCTTTAATATATAAATGTAAAAAATACAAAATGTATTTAATAAAACTAAGGTTTAACAAATATTAGTAAAATCGCAATAACTAATCCATATATTGCAGCAGATTCTGCAATCGCACAACTAACAATTCAAGTAGTTGTAATTTTTCCACCCATTTCTGGGTTTCTAGCATAAGCTTCAACAGCTTTACCTGAAATATAACCTTGTCCAATACCAGAACCTAAAGCACAAATAATAGCAAGTCCTGCACCAACATAGGCTAAACCAGTTCTTAGCTCACCTTCTCTTACGGCATTTAAAATAAATTGTAATAATTCCATTTTTTCTTCTCCTTTAACTAAAATACAACGAGTGTCTTGCGCTTAATAAAAATTAAACACTAGAGACACTGCTAAGTTTTACATATCCATCAGGATAATAATCAATAAATTTATATTGTCTATCATTAAGTTCAATTGATTCATCATCTCCACGTTCTAAAGATCAATAAACCATTGTTAATAGAGTAAATACATATGCTTGTATAGTACCAACAAACAAGTCAAAATAACTATGTAATAGTGGTGCAACAACACCTGCAATTATAACTATTGGGTGTCAAGTTTCTTTTGTTGGATCATGACCTATAAATGTCATTGGCAACGCATAAAATAAAGTCAATATGAATCCACCAGCAAAAATATTTCCTCATAAACGTAATGAAATAGAAACTAATGGTGTTATTTTCCCAATAACTTCAAGTGGGTTTACCATTACAGGAATTTTTGTAGAGCCTTTTTTAGTTTTAATTGGAATATTAAATGTAAATCTTTTTAGATAACTTAATTTTTGATATCTAAAACCAACAACAATAGTTCCAATAAAAGTTACAATTCCCATTGAGAATGTAACTGTTGCTGAACTGGTTGGATTTTCAAAACCTAAAATTCCTATCATATTTGAACATCATATATATAAAAATAATGTTAGAAAATATGGTGTGAATTTATAAAATTTATAACCCAAAGTATCAAAAGATAACTTTTTAAAATATTCAATAATAGTGAATAAAAGTAAAGCTAAACCTTTTGGTGCTGATTCTCCGTTTAACTTTTTCAAAGCTCGATAATAATATACAAAAATAGCGAGTAGAATAAAAGCAACAAGAGCTATAGAGAAAATTTGAGGCACAATCTTTGTGTAATCTCAAGCACTTAAACCACCAGATTCTGTTGCGGTAGAAAGAGCATTTTCCCCTGAACCATTATTAATTCAAGAATCGCTTGATCCACCATTAGAATTTCATGGTGCTGCATATAATACAAAATCTAACATGCAACCTCCTTTCCCTATAAAAAGGGTAGACACAAGGCAAATTATTTTTGGAATGTGTTCAAACTCTTTTTAAAAAAATAAACGCTACTCATAATAATAGCAATTAAAATTATAACTCCAAATAAAATTCCATAAAAATTAATTACAGAACTTTCTATTTTTAATATAAGAAGAATGATACTTAAAGCTAATAAAACAACAATAATTGAGTATTTAATAAAATATATAACCATAAAAAATGAAAATCTTCTTTCTCTTACAAGTTGTTTTAATTTCTTTAATTCATAATAATTCATATAAATTGCAAAAATAATAAATGGAATAGAAATTAAAAAACCATAAAAAAAAGAAATTGTAAGGTTAGATAAAAAACCAACTAATAAACTAATAAAAACACCAAGACAAAATAAACTAATATTAAATATCAGTTGTGTCTTGATGTTTTTATTTAATAATCTTTGATCTATTTCTCTTGTAGTGTTTTTTATCACTTTATTATTTTGTTGAAGTGTTATATTTATTTCTTCTTTACTTATTTCATTTTCATTTTTCATATAAATATAATATTACAACTTTAATTAGTGAAGTAGTTTTTTTTCAAAAAAATCACTTATAGAATTTATCTTTTTAAATTCAAATATGTTTTCTATATTGTCATATCAATAGAAATTACTTTTTTCTATCCTTAATATATTAAGAAGTTCTTTTAATTTAATTTTGTCATGGCAATCAAAAATAAGATTTTTTGATATTCCAAAAATAATTCTTAAAAAAGACTGATCATAATAGTCAGATTTAATTTTATTTGGAATCTCTGTAATAACCAAATTATTAGAGTCTATAATTTTTTCAAAAATATCATCTTTTTTAATGTTATTTAAACCATATTTATATAATGCTATAAATCTAATATTTTTTTCTAATAAAAAGTTTATTAATTTCTTTTGATTAAAATCCACAATATAAACAACAAATTTATTTTTTAATATATCATCCAATAATTTTTGATTTAAATTGTTGTCATCAACAATTATAGAAACATAACTATCTGTTTTAAATAACAAACTTCTATTACCATAAACAAATAATGAAAATGGTGGTTTATATATACTCTTTAAATGAATTGGATAATTTCTATCAATTAATGATATATAGTGATTTTTATGAAGCACATAAAGTTTTTGTGCACTTTCATATGTTATTGCTTCTTTTGCTGATAATGCATAAAAAATTGCATCTCAGTCTCCTCTATACTTTATAGTAAAAAATAATAATACTTTCTCCATATTCCCTCCACTATATAAATGTTTATTTTTAATAGAAACTACAAATTTTTTTTAAAAAAATAAAAAACTCATAATCTATATAGATTATGAGTTGGAGTTGATTATTAAATAATATTTAATCTTCTTGATCTATTTTGTCACTCTTTGAGTTACTAAGTTGATAATAAAAACCTTTTTTAGCAATTAGTTGATCATGGTTTCCCATCTCAATTATTTCACCATTTTTGATTACAACAATTTTATCTGCATTTCTTATTGTACTTAATCTATGAGCTATAACAAATGATGTTTTATTTTTAATTAATTTCAACATTGCATCTTGAACAACAATTTCTGTTCTAGTATCAATGTTTGATGTGGCTTCATCAAGAATTAAAATACTTGATGGTGAGAGCATTGCTCTAGCTATTGCTATTAATTGTTTTTGACCTTGAGATAATTCACTAGCATTTTCTGTTAGTTGAGTTTCATATCCATTCTCTAATTGCATTATAAAATTATGACAATTAGCAATTTTAGCAACATTTATAATTTCTTCATCAGTTGCATCTTTTTTTGCATACCTAATATTTTCTTTTACTGTATCTGAAAATAAATAAGTATCTTGTAAAACTACAGAAACTTGTTTTCTTAAACTGGATTTAACCATTGTTTTTATACTATGACCATCAAAAAGAATATCCCCATCATTAATATCATAAAATTTAGTTAATAAATTTATAATTGTTGTTTTACCACTTCCTGTTGGTCCAACGATTGCAATTGTTTCTCCAGGTTCCGCTGTTAAATTAATGTTTTTTAAAACAGGTTTATTTTCAATATAACCAAAGTTTAAATTTTTAATTTCAACTTTTCCTTTTAAACTATCAACATTATATTTTTCAATTTCTAAATCTTCATTTGGTAAATAAAACATTTCATTAGTTCTAACACTACCTGCAAGTGCTGCTTGAAGTGATGCTATCATACCAATAATGTTGTTTACAGTTTGAGTTAAATTTCTTGATGCCAACATAAACGATGTGATTAATGCAATTCCTTTTTCTAAAACAATTTCATTTGATTGACTATAATCTATTTTTTGAAATAAATCACTACCAAATGGAGTTTTAGTTGTAATAAAAACCATTCCAATAACAATAACAACAATAATTAAAAATGTATTGATAAAATTCATTCAAGGAATCATGATTCCACTCATACTTTGCGCTTTTTCAGCTTCTTTGTTTAAAGTGGCATTGATTTTTTCAAATTGAGCTTCAGTGTTTTTTTGTTGGCTAAATAAGTTTACTATATTTTGACCTGAAATAATTTCTTCAATATATCCATTCATTCTTCCAAGTTCTTTTTGTTGTCTATAAAAAGCTGGTATAGATTTTTTTGATAAGAATCATATGTATAGTAATAGGAATGGAAAACATGCAATTATTATTAATGCCATATATGGTGAAATAAAAAACATTAATATAATCATTCCAACTAATGTTGTAAAACCAAACATTAACTGACCAAAATTTTGAGAAATAAAAATAACAAGGTTAAATACATCATTAATCAAAATACTCATTATGTCACCACTTTCGTGAGTGTCATAGTATTGTAATTTAAGCATTTGTAATTTATTAAATAAATCCATCCTTAAATGGTAACCGATCCTTTGGGCCACATAGGTCATAAAGAAATTCATAATGAAATTGGTTAATGCATTTAAAAAGAATCCAACTAATACTAAAATAGAAAAAGTTAAAAGAGTTTTTCAAGCTACTTCATTTGATATATAGTTTTGTAAAACAGTACTAAGGTATCCAACTCCTATAATTACAAGAATATTACAGATAGTTGATAAAGTAGATGACATAAAAGCAATTCAAAAAGCTTTCTTAGAAAACTTTATATACTTATAACAAAGTTTTATAGCTATTCATAAACTAGATTGTTTTTTAACAGGAGCAACTGTAGTAACACTTGTTGTTTGATCACTTGCTGTATTAACATTAACTTTCATGTTACTTAACACCTCCTTGTGACATTGCTATTTCTTTGTATAATTCACAATTTTTCATTAGGTTATTGTGGTTTCCATAACCAACCATTTTCCCTTTTTCTAAAACAATAATTTTATCAGCTTTAGAAATAGCACTAATTCTTTGACCAATTAAAAAAATTGTTGTGTTTTTATATTTTCTAATTGCTTGTTGAACTTTAGCTTCAGTTATCATATCAAGGGCACTTGTTGAATCATCAAGAATTAATATTTTAGGTTTTTTAATTAATGCTCTTGCGATTGAAATTCTTTGTTTTTGTCCACCAGATAAATTTGTACCTCTTTGTTCAACAATTGCATCAAATCTTCCATCTTTAGAATTAATAAATTCCATCGCTTGAGCAAATTCACAAGCTTCTGTCATTTCTTCTTCAGATGCATCTTCTTTACCATATTTTAAATTAGTTGCTATTGTACCTGAAAATAATAAACTTTTTTGTGGGGAAACACCAATACTATTTCTTAAAGAATCATAATTTATTTCTCTAACATCTTTGTTTGAAATTAATACTTGACCTTTGGTGACATCATACATTCTAGTAATTAAGTTTACTAAAGTAGTTTTACCACTACCTGTTGGACCTATAATACCTATCATTTCACCAGGTTTAGCTTCAAAAGAAATATTTCTTAGTGCATATTCTGTTTCTTCATTAGCAAAATATTTAAAACTTACATCATTGAATTTAACATGTGATGTTTCAATCATATTATCTGACTGATTTCTTTCAATTGAAGGTTTTGATGCAAATATTGCATTTATTCTGTCACATGATGCTTTTGTATAAGCAATATTTATTAATACTGTGACCATTAAAATTAGCCCTAAAACAACTAAAGAAGAAATTTGAATTATTGAAGCAATTATTGCACTACTATGTAAATTAACAGAATCTTTTGATGCACCAATTGAAATAATTATAAGAACTGTTGAAATTTGAACTAAAAAGAAAATAATAGGAATAATTGAAACAATTCATCTACCTGCGATTGTTGATGTTTTTGTTAATTTACTATTTTGAGCATCAAATTTTTCAATTTGTTCTTTTTGTAAATTGAATGCTTTAACAACTCTTACACCAAGTAAATTTTCTCTCATCACCCCGTTAGTTTTATCCATTAGTTTTTGTTGTTTTCTAAAATATGGAATTGCAACGTAGAAGATAATAGAAATTATTGTGATTAAAACTACTACAATAGCTAGGAAAATAAATCCTATTCAATATAAGTTTATTTGATTTCCTAAAACAAATATTGCAACTAATCCTCCAAAAAATAAAAGTGATGATCTTAACACGATTCTTAAAGATAGAATTAGTGTGTTTTGAAAAAACATAATATCATTAGTTATTCTTGTAATTAATGATGGTGTTGTAAAATGATCAATTTCTTTAAATGTTAAAGATTGAATATGCTTAAAAGCACTAACCCTAATATGACTTCCCAGTCTTACCCCAACTCTAGCTGTTGTATATGTGGATATAGTCCCACATATAAAACCAAAAATCGCAGCAGCAAGCATTATACCGCCAAGTTCTAAAACTCTAACCAATGTTACATTTGGATTTAGAACTTGAAATAATAAGAACGGTTGAACAACATCTGCAACAACTTGCAAAATAGTTAAAATAAAACTAATAAAAGTTAATCATAAGTCTTTACCTTTTAAAAACTTTAATAGCTTTATCATTAATTCCCCCAAATTATATACATAAAACAATAAATTAATCACTAGGTTTCCCAAGTGATTAATTTATTTAATTATTATAATACTTTTTATTAAAACAGATATACTAATTTGATGGTTGTTATAAATCAAAAAATACTTTTATAACAACATAAATATCATTTATTTTTTACAAATTATTTTTTATTTTATAAAACATATAACTATACAATTCAATCATTATAGAATGTTTCATTAACTAAAGTTGAATATGAAATACCAGCTTTTAAATAAGAACCTGTTTGTGAGTATAAATAGTCAACAAATTCTTTTTTATTGTTATATGTTTTAAAAGGTAAATATGAACTAACCATAAAAGTAAAATTTGTTACATTAACATTAATGTTAAACTTTGTTGCTATACCAAAAAGAATTTTAACACTTAAAGGAATAATAGTTGTTTGGTCTGTAAAATCAGAAATTTGATTTAACATAATAAATGGTTTATATTGTGAATTTTTAAACACAGTATCATAGTCTTTTATCAACTCTTCTCCTAATTGTTCTTGTGTTAAACTATTTGTTAAATTATAACTATTCAATACCACTTCAACATTATTACTTGTTTTTACTTTATATTCAGTAAGAACATCTTTTTTTGAATTTGTTTTAACCTTGTTTTTAAATTCTTTATTTAAAGTTATTTTTCAATCATATGGAATGTTATTTATATATAAATCATTATTATAAACAAGTCCATCTGTTATTTCATTTTTATTATCAATTACAGAAACGTTTTGGTAAAAATTATGTTGTTGTGTTAAAAACTCAATAAATAATTTAGTAAATCCAAAGTAATTATCTGTTGATTTATATTGACTAACAATAGATTTTACACCACCAGGTAAGTTTAATCTAAAACCTGATACTGTTGGAACACTATATCCAAAAAATTCTTTTGAACCAATATTTTGTGGGTTAAGTCAAATTTGTTGATCTTTAGCTGTGTTTGTAAATTCAATTGAATCTCCAATAGTAAAATCTATATGTTGTGGAATAAATCCAAATATATCCTTTTTATCAAAAATATATCATTCTTTACCTATGTCATTATTTAAATTTAATAAACCCTTACCAACTTCTTTAACTTTTTTTTCAATTTCATTAGTATTTAATCCAAAGTCTTTTAAATTAAGTTTATTTGGAAGTAAATCAACTATTGGTTTTAATTCTCATTTAAATTCTTTAGTTATTTGATATGTTGTAGAAAAATCAAAAGTAAATTCATTTTTTTCTTTATCAAATTTAAAATTCTTAAATTCACTCTTGCCATTATCAAAATTACTTAGTAAACCTTGTGTTAAAGAATAGAAAACTTTACTAAAAATAGCATTTAAATTATCTTCAGTGAAATTTGTATTCTTAGTTATTAAAACGTCAATAACCTTTTTAATAGTTTCATTTGGGATAAGAGTATTTAAGATTTTAATCAATTCATCTTTGTGTTTAAAAATAACATTGATTAAGTTATTAGATAATTCACCACTTTCAATAATTTTTACTAATAAATTAACTAGTGGTTTTATATTTTCTGGTAATTTATTAATTAATTCTTTTACACCTGGTTTTGTTAAAGCTGTTTTAACAAAATCATATATGTTTTGGCCAGATAATAAACTTTTTACTAAATCTACAATGAAAAGATATTTATCACTAGAATTACCAATAAGTCCAATTAATGAGTTAATTTGATCTACAATGTTTTTTTGTTCTTGTTCAGGTAAATTAGGTTTTACTAAATCTAAAATATTTTCAGCTACTGATAATATTAATTGATTGTTGCCTACTAAATCCTTAATAAGTTCTAAAATGTATTGTTTATCTTCTTGAATAACTTGTACAACAGATTTATCTTTATTTAGTAAGTCTGTAATTAATTTATTTATATTATCACTTAAATTCACTACATTAAATTTACTTAATAGTGTTAATACACCAGAAGCATTTTTAGATATAAATGATTCAAGACTATCTTTTTCAGATATTGATTTAAATAAATTATTTATCATGACCAAGACATTTTTATATTGATTTTGATTATTTAAAAATTGTTGTTGAAGTTCTTTTTTAAATTGTTCATCTGTTTTGCTTTTTAAAATATCATTAACTGTTTTATTTGATAAAACATCTTTATAATCAGAATCAGTTGTTAAATATAAGAATTCTTTTTTGAAATTATAAGAAAATTGATTAGATGTAAATGTAAAGTTGTTAAGAGTAAAATTTCCTAACTCTTTATCTTTTTGGTCTTTAAAAATAAAATTTACATTATTGAATTTTAATCCCAAAAAGTATCTATTATTAACACTATTAATAGAAAAAGATGGAATTTGATTTTCAAATGAAATTTTTAAAGTGTATTTAGAATTAGAAATTAATTCATATGTATTAGATAATAATTTAAAAGTTTGGTTTTTGTTTTCTTCGTTAATTACATCAATTGATAAGCTCAAACTAACTTGTTTTTTGATTTCTTTTGATTTAGTTTTAACATCAGAAACTTTTATAGTTGGTTCATCGTTTAATTTAAGTGAAAAAGCTCGTTTGTTATCCCTAAAAATAGAATTAATAAAACTATACAAATCTCCTTTAATTCCTTCTTCAGATACAAGATTTATATATTCATTATCAATATTGTAATTTAAGAAATTACTTATACTTTCTAATTTATCATAAGTTGTTTTATCTCTTGTATCAACTATATCAACATGGACTGGTTTTGAGATAAATTCAATTATCTTATTATCAATTGTTCCATTATATCTATTATCATTTATTGAACCACCTATATTTGGGTTTCAATCATTATTATTACTTCCATTTTGTCCTGTATTCAAAGTGTTATTATTGCTACATGACGCTAATGGTACTATTACCAAAGATATTGGCAACAAGCCTATTGCCAATTTTTTAAATATTCTCTTTTTCATAATTTTTACTTCCTTTGCCTATATGTATAAATAGGTTAAATACAATTTATCACAATAATTTGTTTTTTCTATATGTTTCGTTTTTAATAAAATTAATTATATTATTTTTTATTCCAAGTAATTAATAACTACTTTTAAATTTGTTCTTTTCAATGAAATAACCATAATAGCAAAATTAACTAATAAAATTGCAATTATTGATAAAGCGCCATAAAGATATGGCAATCAAGAAATAGATGCACTAATGAATATTGACGAAATTCCATACACTAAAAATTGTATTATAAACGTTGTACCTACAAATAATGCAAATCCCAATAACAATCCAACTAAAATAATTGGTAAATATGTAAATAAAATACTTAAAATATTTTCTTTATCTGAATATCCCAATGTTTTTAAAACTGAAATTATTTTTTTAATGTCACTCATCATTAATGAAGTTAAAACAAATATCATAATTATGATTATTGGTGCTACTATAGACATCCCAATAATTTGAACAATTTTAATTGTATTAACAATGCTCACATAAACTTGTGTTATTGATAAATTATTATCTAGTCCAGATAAATTAACATTGATTGGTGTTGCACCAAATATACTAATAATAAATTGTGACATTGATTCATCAGATGGGTATTCTTTTACTAATGTACTTGCAATTGTATTAAATTTTGAAAGATCAGCTTCATTTATAAAACTATTGTTTTGTGGTGATACTAATTGAAATAAAAGTTCATTTTGTCTAATCCTTAAGTTTTGATAATTCATTTCACTTTTTTTACCTGGATCTTGTCATTCTTCTTGTTTTGAATAATTTAACAAACTATTTCTGTCAAATTTAGAAATATTTGGTCAAGACCCTATAGAACTATAGAAAACTAAACTATTGTTTAATAGTATAGGATTATTAGAGTTTGAAATTATGCCGTTGAAAGGAACATAACCACTCTTAATTAATTTATCATTTGATACATAGTTTCTTTTAATTTTATCTCTTTCTGTTATTTGATTATTTAAATAAACTTTTGCACCTTGGTCTTGATTAGATAAATTTAAGTTTAATCCTATTGCTTCATTTGCTGATTTTTGTGATGTATAAAATTCTTCACCAAATGAACTTGTTGCAATTACAACAACTTTAAATGATTTAATTTTTGCTGCTTCATACTTTGATATATCAATATTTTGATTAGATAATATTTTTTCACTATATCTATAATATGAATTTTTAACACTAAAGTTGATAATGTCCCCAACTTTTATTCTATATTTATAAGCAGCACCATTATTAACAATTATTGTATTTGGTTCTTTTAAAAGATTATTAATCATTTGAGATTTATCATTTCTTAATTGAATCATTTTTGATTCTGGATTAATACCAACAATTTTTATATCTAATGGATTTTTTTGTAGCACCGTTGATGCATCTATATATGTAAACGTTTCTGAATTATTATCATATGGAACTATTCCAAAAGAAAGTTTAACATCCTTGTTACTTAATTCTTCAACTCCATAAACCTCACCAATAAATTTTAAAAATTTTGAATTAAATTTAATTTTTGATGGATCTAGTGTAGTTTGATCAACCACAGCATTTGAATTTAATATATATGTGTTTGATGTTTGGTCATATAAAATAAATTTATTTTCATCTAAATCTTTTTTAATATATTTATTATTAGACTCATAAATGGCTTTTAAAAAATTATTGCTTTGTGTTTCAACTTTTGCAACCAATTCAGGAGATAAACTTTCTTTAACAAATTGTCATGGATTAATTCCAATAGTTGAAAAATTAAAATCAAGCAATCATTTACTTAATACAACATTTTGAGAAAAGTTTAAATCACGCTCTAACATTAAATTTGCATTGTAAGAAGGTAATAAAATATTTCCAAAATAAATTTCATTTCCATTAGCATCTTTTTTTGGCTCATTTGTAACAGGATCATAAATTTTTAATTCTTCTAATTTGTAAGGATAATTATAAATTGATGGTGTTTCATATTTTGTTTTGTTAACCATTCCTTTATAAATTGGGTAAATTCCTTTTTCTGGATCACTAAATCCAAGTTCACTATATTTTTGATATTTATATAACCCACTTTGTTCTGTTGGTGTTGTTAAATCAAATTTGTAATTATATTGTTTATTTATAGAAGTGTTGTATTGTGACTCTTCAAATTTTTCTCTTAAAACAATAGAACCTGTTATAAACGCTAAACCTATAGAACATAATAATGTATAAAACACAAATCTACCTATATTACTAAATGAAAGATTTAATCTAAATTTAAATAATGGGCTATCCATATTACTATATAAACTAAATTTACTTCATCCCAATATTTTATTAGCTTTCATTTCAGTGTTTTGAGATATTAATTGAGATATAGGAGTTTTAAATCTAATAGTCAATATTATGTAACTAAAAATGAAAAACAAAATAAATGAAATAATAAATGTTCCAAAAAAAGTTAGAATCGAAAATGCTGATAAACTAATAGATATAAATCAATATGTAGAAACAACTTGTAAGAATTGTGTTTGTAAAAATAGTGCTGCAATATAACCAAATATACCTGCAATTAATGAAACAAACATTCCAAATAATGATATTCCAAAAGTAATTCTTAAATTGCTAAATCCATTAGCTTTAATAATTGCTAATTGAACTAAATTTCTATTAATATATGTTTTAACCAATAGATATGTTAAATATATACCCACAACCACAAGAATTACAATTACAGTTATTGCAATAGATGAGATATATAATTTTATTTGATTTGGCAAAACAATTCTAAAAGTTAAAATATTTTTATTGTTTTTAAAATCTCCAATATTATATACAAGATTAGAATTTGAGTTTTGATTAAATTCACTTTTATAAATCTTATTTAAATTATTTATATATTTATTGGTTTCTTGATAGCTACCTTTATCTATTTGAGCTGCATAGTATTTGTTTTCGAAAATAGTTGGCTGAGTATTTAAAATAGATTTATAACCTTGTTCGTCTACATATAATAATATTTCATTTTTTGGGTTAATAATTAAACTTTCTAGAGAGCTTGAAGGATAAACCATCTCGGGTGAAATACCAGAACCTATAATGACAAAAGTTAATGTATTAACTTTAAAATAATATCTAGAATCAAGATTTGCTAGTCATTTTTTAAAGTCGTCACTTGTTTTGTTTAATGCTTCTTGTCATACATATCTAGGTAATACATTTTTATTATTTGTAACCAAATATTTTTCTGGAACCACTGTTGCAAAACTATATGGATTAAACATACTAAAAGTATTGTTAGTTGGAAAAGTGTCAACACCATCAAGATAACTAGTTTTAATATCTATTCTTTGATATTTAGTTTCAACCAATTCTTGTTTAGTGATATTTGGTTGATATATTGCAAAAAATTCAGAATAATTTTCATTGTTAACTGCTAATCCATCATTCAATGAATTTAAAACATTAACACCTTTATTGTAGACACTTTTTAAATATTCATTTCCAGTAGTAACCGAACCACTTAACATTAAATAAAGTAAATTGTATAAATATGATTTATTATCACTTGTTATCACTACATCATTAATGGCATTAGCCATGTCTAGATATTTTGTGCTATTTTGTAATCTACTACCATCTGAGTAAACAATTCTATCGATAGTTTCATTTCCTTTTCTTGAAACTAGGTAACTAATTGATGAATCTGAATATGGTAAAGTGAAAGATTTGTTTTTATTGTATGTTATGTTTTGATCATTCAAAAATTTTTCTGACAACAAATCATATTTGGAACTTAGTTCTTTATTTAATTTTTCAGATTCTTGTGATGCTATTTTTTGCAATCAATTTTTTAATAGTTCATTCTTTTTCTCAAGATTATCTTTATTTTCAGCTTTTAAATTTTCGTCCAACCATGAATCTTTAATTAATACTTTTTTATTTAAAATATTATCTTTTTGTTCTTTTGTATAAAATTTATCAATAACTTGTTTTTGGATTGAAGACAAATTATTATAGTTTAATGTTAAAGTATAGAAATTTTCTTCTTTCATTTCAACATTTTTAAATAATGCATCATATAATTCTGCATATCTTGTAACTGATACTACATTTTTTAGTAATGTAGATGTTGGAAGGTTAACTATTCTATTTTTATAAGTTCCTTCTAAACCTGAAGTTGCAACTGTTGCATTATTTAAAGCATAAATATCTGTTCAGGTATTTTTATTTGCAACATAATTACTCTCATTAAATGTTATTAATTCATCTACTTGACCTGCAGTTTCATTAAAATAACCACCTAGTTTTAAATCTGAAATATTATTCCCCACAAATATTAAATTATTTGGATCAAACAATTTAATACCACTAGCATTTGCAAATGATCAGCCCAAAGCAAATCATTTAGTATGATCACTAGTATTTATATTTTTAGGAATAAAATCATTTTCACCATTTAAATTTGTAATAGTTGAACCATTTGCTCTTAAGATTCCTTTTTTACGGTATTCTCATGGTTTTGAATTAACTAGAGAATTAGAAAAATCATTTGGCGAATACGGGAAAAGAACATTGTTATTTTGTGAATCAGATGTCTGATAGACAAATTTTGAAACATATGTCTTTTGTTTAGTTGGAGTTAGTTTTTCATCAACAGAATAAATTGGTGCTGTTGTCTGATAGTTTTGTTCCACTATAGTATTAGCACTATTACCATATGCATTTATGGAATTAATACTTGATTGCAAATTATCATTAAGAAATGATAAAGACAATGAACTAAAAATGATACTAAACAGAATAAAAACTAATGCTGTAATTAGCAAAAAAGATGATTTGAATGATTTCAAAACGTTTTTCATCAACTCTTTCATTTTTAACTTCCCTAATATCAATTACCAAAATTGATATATTAAACGTATCATAAAAAATCAAATTATTCAAAAGAATCGTGTTAATAAAAAAACTATAAAAAACCGTTATAAAAAATAAATTTTTTCGCTAAAAACTTAAAATTTATTTTGCGTGTTTTTTATGTTCGTTTTTTTCTTGTCATTAAAATTTATTGATTAAATTTAACAAAAAAAGTTTATAAATTAAAAAACTTAATTTAACAACTTTTAAACAGATACTTAATTAATATGAAAGAAATTTTTTGCAATTTGCAAATCATTTTGAATGTTTTTTAATAATTCTTCAAATGAATTGAATTTTTGATTTTCTCTTATGAATTTTAAAAGTTCAACCTTGATTTTTTTACCATATATATTTTCTGAAAAATTAAATATATATGTTTCAACAACTTCTAAACTTGATTCAACAGTTTTTGGAATTCCAACAAAAGAAATGCTACTGTACCATTTTTTATCTACAAGTGTTTTTGATACATAACTTCCTGCTTTAATTTTTATTGTTTTATTTTGAACCATATTAGCTGTTGGAAAAAAATTTTTAGTTCCAATTTTTTTACCATGTATAACTTCACCATAATAATAAAAATTAAATGCTGATAATTTATTAGCTTTTTCAATTTCTCCATTTTCAATTAAAGATAGTATTTTATGTGTCGATATAACTTCATCATTATTTATACAATCAACATTAAAATATTTTTTTAATAAATTAACATCACCGGTTTTATTTTTTCCAAAACGATAGTCAGATCCAACAATAATGTTTTTTATATTAATTTTTTTTAAATATTTTTCAATAAATTCAATAGCATCACAATTGTCTTCTAAGATATCAAAATAAAAAATAAATTCTGGTTTAAATTGTTTTAAGTTTTCTATTCTTTCATCTAAAGAATACATATTATAACTTTTTGAAGGGTTATTTTGAAAAATAAGAAAAGAAAAATTTTTATGTTTATTAATTAATTTTAGATGTCCATTATGAATTATGTTGAAATGTCCAATAATTAAATTATCAACTTCATAATTAGTAGTTAAATTATTTAGGTTTACTATTTTCATAACAATATTAATTTTAATATAGTTTACAAATAAAAAAATAAAAATAGTCCTTTGAATAGGACTATTAATTAAATCTATATTTATTTGCTAAACTTGTTAGAGTTATATGATTATTATCCTTATCAACTAAAACCATGTCTTCAATTCTAATTCCACCAAGACCTGGTATATAAATACCTGGTTCAACAGTAATAACTGAATTATGTTCTAAAGGTTTATTATAACTTGTACTAACATTTGGAAGTTCATGAACTTCAATTCCAACACCATGACCTGTTGAATGAACAAAATAATCTTTAAATTCAGTTTCTGAAATTATATCCCTACAAATTTTATCAAGTTCATTACCATTCATTTTGTATTTAACACTTTGAATTCCTGTTTCATTTGATTTTAATACTACATTATAAGCATCAATTAATTTTTGATCAGGAGTTCCAATAGGGAAAGTTCTAGTCAAATCAGAACAATAACCTTTGTAGATACATCCCATATCAATTGTTACAAATTCATTATTTTCAATAACTCTATTTGATGGTCTATGGTGAGGATAAGCTCCATTAGGACCACTTGCAACTATTGGATCAAATGAATTTTTTTCTGCTCCAAGATCTAACATGTGAGCACTAACCATATTTGATACTTCTATTTCTGTCATTCCTGGTTCAATCACTGTTTGAATTCAATTCATAGTTTCACAAACTATATCACAAGCTTTTTGAATGTTTTTTAGTTCTTTAGCTGTTTTTTGAATTCTTAAAATGCTTGATTGAAATGGAATTATCTTAGTAATATCTTTCCCATAAAAACTAAAGTCACTTAATAAAAAATGTTCTTTTTCAACAAGTAATTTATTAACACCTAATTCAACTAGTAAATCAAGAACTTGTTGTTGAGATTTCAAATCAATGATAATAATATTTTCATCTTTAATTGTATCTACTGCTTTTTGAAAATATCTTTTATCCAAAAATAAATATGTTTTATTTAAAGTACAAACCACAAATCCATAAGATGATTGAAATTCTGTATATCAGTAACGATTTACATCAGACACAAACAAAAATGCATCTGCATTATTCATTTCAATCACTTTTTTTACAATATTTTGTTTTAACATTAAAATTATTTCTTTTTAGTTTCTTTGTGTGGTTGTGCTTTTTGACATCTAGAACAATATTTGTTTAATTCTAAACGTTCTGGATGTTTCTTTTGGTTTTTGAATGTTAAATAATTAATTTCTTTACATTCATTACACTCTAATCTAACGCTTCTTTTAATTGCCATAAAAATTCCTCATTACTTAAAAATATAAATATAACTTTGCAATTGTACTTGTAAATTATACATTATTTTATTATTAGATTTACAATTTTGTTTTTAACATAAATTGTTTTAACAATCTCTTTGTTTTCTATTAATTGTTTTATTTTTGTTGTATTTAAAGCTTGGTTTAAAATTTCTTTTTCTTCTTGATCAATTTTTATATTTATAACATCTCTAACTTTTCCATTAATTTGAACTGGAATATTAATTTCAGAAACAACAATTTTTGATTCATCAACTATAGGTCATTTATTTTTTGTAATACTATTTTTATTTTTTAAAAAGACTTCATTAATTTCTTCACAAATAAACGGAGTGAAACAAGACAAAATAGTTACAAACCCTTCCATTATTTTTGCATTTAATGTTTCATATTTATAACATTCATTAACAAAAATCATCATTTCAGATATTGCTAAATTTGTTTCATAATTTTCAATTTGTTTTGTTATTTTTGAAACAAATTTTATATATGCTAATTCTAATTCTTTGTTT
The DNA here is from genome assembly GCF_900660615.1 of Malacoplasma iowae. Taxonomy (GTDB): domain Bacteria; phylum Bacillota_I; class Bacilli_A; order Mycoplasmatales; family Mycoplasmoidaceae; genus Malacoplasma; species Malacoplasma iowae. The sequence goes on from NZ_LR215023.1 coordinate 843,165, forward strand.
TCTTTATCATCTATTTTTTTAGTATCAAACATTCTATAAACACGATTGATTCATTTATTCATCCCAGCAAGACCATTATCATTTCATTCAAGAGATGCTGTTATTGGTCCCATAAATAATTCATACAATCTCAAAGAATCAGCGCCATAAAGTTTTATTACATCAATAGGGTTTACAACATTCCCTTTTGATTTAGACATTTTTTCACCATCACTACCTAAAATCATTCCTTGATTTACTAATTTAAAAAATGGTTCTTTATTTGGAACAACTTTTATATCATATAAAAATTTGTATCAAAATCTAGCGTAAAGTAGATGTAAAACTGCATGTTCTTGTCCACCAACATATAAGTCAATAGGCATTCATCTTTTAAAAATATCAAATGCTTCTTTAGAGTTTAGGGGAATATATTCACCATTATCTTGTTTTAATAAATAACCTAAAAAATATCAACAACTACCAGCTCATTGTGGCATTGTATTAGTTTCTCTTTGATATAATTTGTTTCCAATTTTAACGTTAACTCAATCTGTTAAATTAGCTAAAGGACTTTTTCCATCACCACTTGGTTTGATATTATCAGTTTTTGGCAACTTTAATGGAAGGTTATCTTCAAGTAAAATATTACCATTATTATCAAATAAAACAGGGAATGGTTCTCCTCAATATCTTTGTCTGCTAAATAATCAATCTTTTAATTTATAATTAGTTTTACTTTTTCCAATTTTATTTTTTTCAAGATATTTAATTATTGTTTCAGTAGCTTGATTTATGTTTAAATCATTTAAAAAATCTGAATTAATGTGTTTGCCATCTTCTTGGTAACAATCTTGTTCTGAATCTACTACTTTAATGATTTCACAACCATATTTTTTAGCAAATAAAAAATCTCTTAAATCATGTGCTGGAACACCCATGACTGCACCATTTCCATAGTTTGATAAAACATAGTTTGTAACATAAATTGGAATTTGTTTTTTAGTGATAGGATGAATTGCATACAAATCTAAAAAAACACCAGTTTTTTCAGCTTCGTCCTTATTTCTTTCATACTCTTTTAAAGAGTTAACACTATTAATATATTTTTGTACATTTTGGTCTTTTATTGCTTTTTGTTTTACTATTTCATGATCAATTGACAATCCAATAAAACTTACTCCAAAAATAGTATCTGGTCTTGAAGTAAAAACTTCAATTATATCTTTTGAGTTTAAAACTTGAAATTTAATACTTGCACCATTAGTTCTGCCAATTCAAGATGTTTGAATATTTTTTAAACCAAGATTTCAATCTGTTAAATCTAAATCATCAATCAATCTATCTGCATACTCAGTGATTTTAAGAACCCATTGTTTCATTGGTTTTTTAACAACTGGGTGTTTTCCCCGTTCAGATACTTTGTTTCCATTTTCATCTGTTAATACTTCTTCATTAGCTAAAACTGTTCCAAGCGCTTCACATCAATTAACATCAACATCTTTTATTTCTGCTAGACCTTTTTTATAAAGTTGAATGAAAATTCATTGTGTTCATTGATAATATTTGGGATCAATAGTATTAACTTCTTTATCATAATCATAACTAAAACCAAACATTTGTAATTGGTTTCTAAAGTTATCTATGTTTTTCATAGTAAATGATTCTGGATGATTACCAGTATCTAAAGCATATTGTTCAGCTGGCAACCCAAAAGCATCTCAACCAATTGGATGCAAAACATTAAATCCTTGAAATCTTTTATATCTTGCAATTACATCAGTAAAAGTATAACCTTTACCATGGCCCACATGTAAACCACTTCCGCTTGGATAGGGGAACATATCTAAAACATAAAACTTTTTATCATTTTTAATATCATCATGGAATTTAAAAGTTTTATTTTCTTTTCAATACTTGCTTCACTTTTTTTCTATCAAACTATGATTGTACATTTTAATCACCCAACTAAGTTTTAATTTTAATTTGATTTATTTTATCAACAGCTGTTTTTTCTATTGATTTTATTTTAGCAATAGATAAGTTAAGTTCATTACCAATTTCATCATATGTTTTTTTAGATGCATATGGTTCTAAACCATTAAGCATTGTTATAACTGTGATTTCTTGTTTATCTAATACTTTGTTAATCTCAGAAATAAATTCATTAGCTTTTGAACTATTTAAATCTTTTGCAGAAAAGAAATTATAGTGGTTAATAAAATTTTCTATTTTATATGAATCAGTACCATTAATTTTTTTATGTCATGCTGTAATAGATTTAATTTTGTTTAAAACAATATCAACTTTTTCTTCTAATGGTTTGTTTGCATCAACAAGTATATAATCTATTCCAAAATCCTTACAAACATTAACCATATATTCTTCATATATTTCTAATAGTTTTCTAAAGTATGTTTCATTCTTTTTGTAATTATCAATTTCAATTTTTCTATTTCTTTCAAACAAACGTTCTTTAAATAGTTTTCAATCCCCTGTTAATATTACATATAATTTTGGTACACCATATTCATAAATTAATTCATATGCAACATCTTTTCATAAACTATCATAATATGAAAAAACACTTGGCCTTACAATGTTTTCATGTGCAAATAATCAATCTTCAAAAATACTTCTATCAAAAATAGTAATATTTTTGTTATTACAATTATTTTTATAATTTTGAAATCTATTCAATACAAAATACAATTGGAACAAAGATCCAAATAGTAAGTTATTTTCTCTTTCATACATTTTTTGCAATAACAAATTCATTAATTGATCTTCATCATTTAATTCAAACACTATTTGTGAATCTTTAATTGCTTCATTAATTTTTTTAGCTAATGTTGATTTACCAAAAGCAATCATACCCCCAACAACAATACTATTTGATACCTTTATTTTTTTTAAATCAGGTTTTAGTGTGTTAATGTTTGTATCTTGAATTGTTTTATTATTTCTTTTTTTAAAAAATGTCATGATAGTTCTCCACAATTTTTATAAAAATAAGTAAGTAATAAAAAAACTAGTACATAAAAGAACTAATTTTTTAATTATTTAATTTTAGCGGTAAATTAGTTACCACGTAAATTAAGTTTTTTAATAATTTCACGGTATCTATTAATATCAGTATTTTTTAAATAAGTTAATAAAGATTTTCTTTGTGAAACTTTTTTATATAATCCTCTTTTTGATGTATTATCTTTTTTGTTATCAACTAAGTGGTTTGTTAGCGATGAAATTTCAGCAGTTAAAATAGCAATTTGAACTTCTGTTTTTCCTGTATTTTTTTCATTACCACCAAATTCTTTAACAATTTTAGCTTTTTCTTGTTTAGTTATAGCCATAATATTTTTTTCCTTTCATAAATATACAATAATGACAAAGCGACCTTAACTTAAGGAATAAAATTAAGACAATGTCATATAAATAACATTAATATTGTATATCATAATTTGATTTTTCATAACTTATATTTTAAATATTTGATTTGTAAATTAAATTATTATTCTAACCTCTATTAGAGATAAAAAAATGGTAAGTTGTTTGTTTAAAACACCTGTACCATTTCATAAAATATATAAATTTAAATAATTGATAAATTATTTTTTCTTTTTATTTTCTTTATCTTCTGAATTATCTACCACTTTTTCATTTGTGTTTTTTTCTTGATGATTATGGTTTATTTTTTCTTGTTCGTTTGAGTTTTCAATTTGATCAAAAATTATTTCTAATTCATCATCTTTATTTTCGCTTTTTTCTTTAGATGAAATTTTACTTTTTTCTTGTTGTTCTTCTATAATATCTTTTAAATGTAATTCATCCAATTTTTCATCAATAATTTCATTACCAACAATAAAGGTAGTTTCACTAGCCTCATCATTTTCATCATCCAAATCAATATCAATTGTTGAATCATAGTCCTTTATCTTTTCATCAGCAGAATTAATTTTAAGTTTATCTTCTAATAAACTCATGTTGTTTTGATCAACTTCAATTTTAATTTCATGTGGTTTTTCAGATTCAATTTCATGTTTCTTTTTAAATAAACTAAATCATTTTTTAAAATTAAATTGTTCAACTTCTTTGGCTTTAAAATAAGCATAACCATCATATGATTTCAAAATGGAAACTATATATAAAGCATTTGGATCAATTTCTCTTGTATATTTTAAAAGTTTAGCAGCATCTACATACATGCAATTTGTTGTAAGTATTTTATGTTGTTGTCTACTATATCCACCTTCAATTGTATAAATTGAAATTGCATATGGTTTTTTATCAGCAATGATTGACTCACGCAATTTATCAACATATCTACTATTAATTTCAACTTTACACATTTGGTATTTTGGAAATAATTTATTTAAAAACAAACCTAATACAATACTCATGATTATTGATGAGAAAAATGCTGGTGAAAATAAAATATCAAATGAAAATGGAAAAGTTTCAGCTTTTGCTAAATCATCAGCTATTTGAACCAAACTATCATTACCACTATTTCTTGCTTCGCTTATTGATAAGCTTGCTGGAATATATGTACCAATTACATAACTAAAAATAAAGAAAACAATATTTATATATGTAAAAACAGTACCAATATCTTTATATTTTTTCTAAGCATATCAAACAACAATAAAATCTAAACCACCTGTTGATGAACTTAAAATAAATAAAACAGAATAAAAAATAGATGATATTGCCCCAAACATAAAACCATAAATAAATAACGACAATTGAGCAGTAGAATCAGAGTTTAAATTTCAAGTAATAAATTGAACACTATATTCTGAAAATATTGGACTTGATTTAACTGTTGCAAAAATAAATACATTTTCAAACCCAGGAATAAAACCTAAAGATAAACCAAATATACTACTTACAACAACATAAAAACTTGTATACAAGCTAAACCTTTTTTAAATTTTGTATCACCCAAAAATTATTAAAGGAATATTTAAAACAATAATTATGGACCAAAATAATGCATTAAAAACATCTTGTGCTACAAGTTCACTAGCACCATTACTCCTAACCAAAAAAGCAGCAAGACGTCCTATACCTTGTGATAAAGCATCTAACCCTACATTATATAATCCTGTATTTTGTAATAATATAACTCCAATAAAACCTGTTAAAACAGAAATAATAAAAACAATTAATAAATTTAATCAAACTTTTTTGTTATCATACAAACTTGAAAATTTTAATAATGATTGAGACAATTTAACTCTAATAAAATTATCTAAAACTACAACATTATTTTTTTCAACTCTTGCTTTTACTCTTTGATCATGTAAACTTTTTCTTTTATCTTGTATTCTAGTTCTTCTTTCTTGAACTTGCTGTCTATGAGCAATTTGTTTTTCACTTAATGTTTTTTTATTTTTTACATTTCTAGTTTCAGCCATAATCATTCCTTTATTTTAAAAATGTTGATACAAGTAAAAGTTAAAACAAATACTATTAACAAAATATATTAATAATAAATAAACCCAAAATCTATAATTTCAAAATAAAAAATTTATAGACTAAGGTTTGCTTAATTACTTTAATTCTACATTAATTAAAATGATATAAATAACTTACTTTTAATAAAGCAATTTTTTAATTTTATCTTCAATATCAAATGGGGTAATTTTTGGCATAATTCTATCTACTACTTTACCATTCTTATCAACCAAAAATTTTTCAAAATTTCATTTCACATTTTTAGCACGTTCTGTTCATTTAATTTCGTTTTTTAAAAAGTCATACAAAGGCTCAACACCTTCTTTTCCATTAACTTTAATTTTTGCAAACATATCAAATGTAACATTATATTTAGTCTGGCAGAATTCTAAGATTTCTTCATTTGATTTTGGTTCTTGCATAAAAAACTGATTACATGGAAAACCTAATATTACCAAACCATCATCTTTATATTTATCATATAAATTTTGAAGTTCTTCATATTGCTTTGTGTTACCACACTTACTTGCAACATTAACAATGATCATAACTTTATTTTTATATTTTGATAAACTTACATCATTTCCTTTAATATCTTTTACTACAAAATCATATATACTCATACTCATAAAAAAACCTTATAATTTTATTTATATTAAAAAGATTGTAATACATTATGAACATAAATTGAAAAAACATTGAAACAAAAATAATTATTAATAATAAAAATCCAGAAACTAAAAATATTTTATTTCTTCATGGTTTTGGTGGTAACTTTAATAACAAAATATCTTTTTATGATTATTTTAATAATTGTAATTTCTATTGTATTAACATGATAGGTCATGGTAATTCTATTATTGAAAATGATAACCAGTTAGATTTAATTTATTTTAAAGAAATCGCTTTAGAATTTATATTAAAAAATAATCTAAAAAATCTTATTATCATGGGTCATTCTATGGGTGGTGGAATTGCTTTACTATTATTTGATGATTTAAAAAAACATAACATTAATTTTCAATATATTCTTGAAGCTCCACTAAACCCATCAGTAATAAATAATTATTCGCTTGTAGAAAAATTTATTCCAAAAACAATTGATGACACAATAATGATAATAAATTCTCTTTTTTTTGATCCTTTAAAAATATTTAAAGAAAAAACAATATATGATAAATACATTACAAGTGAATTCAATAAAATGCATAATAATTACCAATTAAAATTATTAATTAAAAAAGAAAACCAGCTAAAATGAGTTGAATTAATTGGAGATGTTATTTCAAGATTAGATGTTTTAACATTACTAATTTTAGGAGATAGTGATCCTTTAATACCATCCAAAGAAACATTTTCATTATTTAAAAACAATCCAAATGTTAAAACATTTATTATCAAAAATAGCAAACATATGCCGTTTTTTGAAAATAAAGAAATTTGTTTTTCAATAGTAAAAAAATTTATAGATAATTTATAACTTAGTATTTTTATACACTTTAGAAAAGTTATTGATAACTTAAATATATAATTATTATATTAATTTAATTTATTTAAAGGAGTTTTTATGTTAGATAATTATGGAATTATTAAAGGTAAAATAAAATCTTTTGAAACAGAACTTAACATGTTAACTGAAGACGAAAGAAGAAAAAAGGGGCCACATTACAATATGATATTGGATGTAAACGGAAAAGATTATCATGTTAATATAAACATTTTTTCAAACAATCCCCAATCTCCAGATTTAAAAATATACTGTCCAACTCACCCAATAGATGATTTAAAAAATAAAAGACCACTTAATAAGGCAATGAAATTACAAAGTGGAGCATATAAAAACATTAAGAAAAATATTTCCATAGACTATATAAGAAATAAAATGTTTGATCTTAATAAATTAAAAGTATTTGTAAATGAACAATTTGTAGAGCAATTATATTTATATTTTTTACTAGATCATAATTTAAAAATAGCTAAAGAAAAAAATCTTGATATAACAGTTTGGTGTCAATTATATGAAAACATCGATGAAATGAATAATGTAAAACTTGGTATTCATGATGTTCATATGAATCAAGGTAATAAAAACAATAGAGACAATGGTATATATAATGATGGATTACTAATGATATCTGAAAATAAAGAAATTAAATTTGTTTGTTTTATAGCATTTAGTGGACAATGTTTATGTACAGATAAAAATGGTAATTGTAAAAATTAATAAGTGGTAAAAAAAGTACCACTTTTTTTATTTATTAAAGTGATACTTAATAATTTATTTTTATATAGAAAATATTATTGTTGATATTCTTTTTTTAAGATTCCAATGTATGGTAAATTTCTAAAAGATTCTTTAATATCAAATCCCCAACCAACAATTCATTCATTTGGAAGAGACAAACATGAATAATCAACATCAAAGTTTATTTTTCTACCTTCTTTTTTATCTACCAATGTTACTAAAGTAACACTTTTAGCCCCATATGAAATAAACATATCTTTTAAAGCTTTTAATGTTCTTCCACTATCTATAACATCATCAGCAATGATGACATTTTTATCTTTTACATCTACCATTAAATTTTTAATTTTTATATTTTCATCTTGTTTTACACCATTTGCATAAGAAGACACAGATATAAAATCTAAAACTAGATCAATTTTAAGCTTTGGTAATAGGTGACCAACAAAAGGAGTACAACCTTTTAAAACACCAATCAATACAACACTTTGATTTTTAAATTTACTATTTATTCAATCAGCACATTTGTTTATACTTTTAATTATCTTGTTGTGTGTAACTAAAATTTTCTCTACATGCTTATCAATTCTCATATTGCATCCTCTTTTTTTATGTTTGATATGGTTATTATAAAAATTGTTGGTACTTATTCAAACAATATAAATTAATTTTTGTTAATATTTTAGTTATTTCAGAATGGTTTTTCAATTATAGGAATATTTAAACTCTTAGCCTTTTCAATTTTGTTTTGTGTAGGCGAATTACCAATAATTAAATAATCTGTATTTTTTGTTACTGAAGAAGTAACTTTTGCATGATAAACACTTTCTAAAATATTTTTTATTTCATTTCTGTTTTTTTCAAATGATCCTGTAATTACAAATGATTTATTTTTATATTTTTCATTTTCAGGAGAAACAACAAAATCTGCATATTCGTTTATATAATTGAAATTAACACCATATTCTTTAAGTCTTTTAATTGTTTTTATATTGTCTATATCATTAAATCAATTAGTTATTGATATAGCAATTTTTTCTCCAACTTCACCAATTGATAATATATCATCAACAGATGCATTAATGATTCCATTGATACTTTTAAAACGTTTTGCAACAAGTTTTGCAACATTAAAACCAACATGTCTTATTCCTAATCCAAAGATTAGTTTCTCTAGTGAATTTTCTTTTGTTTTTTCTATTGCATTAACAATGTTATTAAATGCTTTTTCTTTAATTAAAATGTCCAAATTTAATATTGCTTCTTTTTTATTTTTTATTTCATATAAATCAGCTACATTATTTATTAAATTATTTTTATAAAACTTTTCAATAATAGCTTCTGATAAACCATCAACATTCATAGCATCACGACTACAAAAGTGTGATATTTGTTGTATTATTTTATCTTCACAATTGGTATTTATACAATATTGATCAACTTCATTTTCAAATTTTACTAAAACACTATTACAACAAGGACAGTGAAGAGGTGGTTTTCATTCTACACTATTTTTATTTCTTTCTTCTTTTATTGGTTTAATTATCTTAGGAATAATATCGCCAGCTTTATATATTTCTACAACATCATTAATTCTAATGTCTTTTTCTATAATGTATTCTGCATTATGAAGTGTTGCTTTAGAAATGATTGAACCATCAAGTTCAATTGGTGTAATATTAGCTATAAAATTAATTCTTCCAGTTCTACCAACTGTTACATCAATTGAATTAAGTGTCGATGTTTTAATGTTTGCAGGAAACTTATAAGCTGTTGCCCATTTAGGGAATTTAGATGTATAACCAATTTCTTCATATCAATCTATATTATTAACTTTAATAACTATTCCATCAATATCATATTTAAAGCTATCTCTTAGTTTTGTTAACTCTTCAACACGTTGAATTACTTCATCAATATTTTTTGCTTTAATAATATCTTTTGATGTTAAGATTTTGTGATCTGATAATCATTTTAGAACATCATATTGTTTGTTAATGTTTAGTTGTCTTGAATTTGGAACATAATAAAAATATCCAGTTAAATTTCTTGAAGCTGTAATTGATGTATCTAGATTTCTTAAAGAACCACTTGCAGCATTTCTAGCATTAGCAAATTTTTTAATCAAATTTTTATCATTATTTATTTTTAAAAAATCTGCTTTAGTTAAAAATATTTCACCCCTAATTTCAATTTCATCTTGATAGTCTATTGTTAATGGTATTGTTTTAATTGTTTTAACATTTGCTGTAACATCTTCACCAATAACACCATCACCTCTTGTTATCGCTTGTAAAAGTTTTCCATTTTTATAAATTAAAGAAATACTTAAACCATCAATTTTTGGTTCAACAACATATTCAACTTCTTTAACATTAAGTTCTTTTTTTATATCAGCATCAAATTTAATAAGATCATTTTTATCAAAAGCATTTGATAATGATAACATAGGATATTTGTGTTTAACTTTGCTAAACTTTTCTGATATATAACCACCAACACGATTTGATGGTGAATCATCAGTTTTAAATTCTGGGTATGCTATTTCAAGTGAAATTAATTTTTTTAAAGCTTGATCATATTCATAATCGCTTACTGTTGGATTCTCTAATCCATAATATTCATACTCTCATTGTTTTAAATTTTGCTTTAAGATTTCGATTTCTTTTTTGATATTTTCTTTATTCATTCAAACTCCAAATTAAATAGATATAGAAGCAATTGAGATTGCAAAAATAATTAATGACATTAAACTATATGAAGTCATAATTGAATAATTAGAAGTTAAATACAATCCCATTTTTTTCTTAAAGTTTAAATATTTATGGTCCAATTTACCAAAATATCTTGAATTATTGTAATCCATTTTCACAACGTTTTTATAAAAACTTAAATACACTATCAATATTAAAATAAGGAAATAAATTTTAAAATCAAAAATAAATAAATTTGATAATGAAGCTATTTGGTTAAGTAAGTTTATAAACAAAGGATTATAAAAAAATAAAGCAATATATGAAACAACTAATAATCCTGATTGGTTTCTATTAATTTTTTTAATTTTGATAAAAGCATACAAAACCCCATAAGCTAAAACACCTGTATAAAATATTCAAAAAGATATATTTATACCCTTAACTAAAGCTTGATCATTATTACTTGTAATTATTGCAATAAGTGAAATATCTATTACAACTTTAGATTGCAAAATCAAAATTACATAAACTAAAACAAAAATAAAAAATATAAAAAACAAAAAATATCTGATTTTATCTTTAAAGAAAAGTTCAAATTTTCAAATTAATTCATAATATTTTTCACTATTTTTTCTATAAACAAAATGAAAAGAAAACAAAACAATAAAAACACCAAGCAAAATAAATGTAACAACTAATTGAACATTTACAAAGAAAATTGCACTTGTAAAAACAAGGTATAAGAAAGTTCTAATTAAGTTATCAACAGCAAAAGAAATACTTTTACAATATGAGGTAATAAAAAAGAATACAAAAATAACAGCAGCAAAAAATACAAAATTTGTATTCAAAAAAACAATAGATATAATTCCTGTATTTAACAATAAATGTTTTCTTTCAAAACTTTTATTAGTACTATTTGATACAAGCAAATCAACAGCTAATACCAATACTATTAACAATATAGATACAAAACTTATAATCGAATCAATGTTATTAAAAACAAAAAAACTAATTACAAGACTTAAAAACAAAGTTCCAATAAAACGATAAGTATAAAAATAGTTCTTAATTTTTACAATAGATAAAATAGCACACGTATTTAAAAAAAGAACAACAACCCCAAATGAATATTTATAAAAACTATTAATGTTTGTTGCATCAGTTATTTTAAATATTTTTAAAATATTGTCTAAAAAAACATTTTTAAAAATAGAAAAAACATTTGCATTATTACTAAGTAAAAAAGGATTGTCTTTAGAAAAATAATTTGAAAAAGGACTTAAATCAAATATTACAAATAATAAATAATATGAAATAGATATAATTAAAACCAATAAAAAAGTTAATAATTTATTTCAATTTATATAAATTGAAAAAATAAATAATTTTCAATTATAAAGATAAAACAATAATAAAAGTATTTGTATTGAAAGTACTATATAAGGAAAAGTATATGATATTTCATTAACAATAAAAAAAGGAACAGATATCAAACTAATTAAAGAAACAAATACAAAAAAACCTGCACAGAACATAGTTGGATTATTGATTGATATTTTATATTTTGATATCAATTTACCAATTCCAAATGAATTAAAAATAAACAATAATGGTATTAATACTAATCCAAGAGTCTGCATAATTTTCCTTTTTTACAATATCTATATTTTAATTGATAAATTCTTTTAGAAAATAAAAAAAGATTCTTATACAAGAATCTAAATTTTAATATGTATTTAAATTATCCTCTTTATTTGTCATTAACATAACACCACGAGATGTCCCAATTCTATCTGCACCAGCATCAATCATTTTTATTAGATCATCACTATTTTTAATTCCACCAGCTGCTTTAATTAGTTTTTTATCACCCAAACATTTTTTAAATAAAGTGATATCTTCAACTGTTGCTCCACCAGTTGAAAAACCAGTAGATGTTTTTATAAATTCAGCATTGCTTTTTAAAACTATTTCACAAGCTAATTGTTTTTCTTGTTCTGTTAATAAGCAAGTTTCAACAATTACTTTTAGTACATTGTTGCCACAAGCTTTTTTAATTTCATTAATTTCAGAGACACAATAATCTATATCTTTATTTTTAAGTTTAGAAATATTAATTACCATATCTATTTCATTTGCACCAGAATTTATAGCATCTTTTGTTTCAAATACTTTTGATGATGTTGTATTTTGTCCCAAAGGAAAACCTATAACAGCACAAACTTTAACATTAGTATTAGCTAATATTTTTTTAGCTAAATTTATATAATATGGATTTACACAAACAGAATAAAAACCATATTTTTTTGCTTCTTCACATAATTTAATTATTTTATCTTCAGAAGCATCAGATGAAAGACATGTATGATCTATATAACTTGCATATTCGCTCATATTTTTCATAAAAAATACCCCTATGAATAAAAATATTATAATATAATTTTTTTTATAATTTTTTATAAAAAAAATATACAAAAAAAATAATAGATTAACTGATGTAATCTATTATTTTCAGTTACTTGCTCATTTAGGACCAAGTTGAGTATTTAATCTTGTATCATATATTTCAACTTTTCTTGTAGCTAAAATTGAATTTAATGCTCTATCTTGTTGTCCTGTATCTTTTGCTGCAATAATTAATAAGTTATATAAAACTTCTGTATTGTTACCAACAGCAGTTTTTAAAGTTGTTCAATCCTTTAAATCATTAGTATTTATTTGATAAACATAAGCTCCTGTTTGTGTTGCAGAAATTGGCGAATCTATAACTTCCATCTTATCATTTTGATTATTGTTTTGTTGACCATTTGATGTTTTGCCTGAACCGTTTATTGTTGGAGTTTTTCCAACATACCCTTTTCTTTGGTCAAACATCTCTTTAACAATTGGTTTAGCATCTTTTGTTGACGGAGATGAAGAACTATCATTTTGATAATTATTATTAATTAAATTTTTCAAAGCTTCCTTTTTAGCTGATAAACTATTATCAGAAATATTTAACACACTTTCAAATTGAATCATTGGTAAATATTTCTTTAATTGATTTGCTAAATTATTAACTTCACTTGATAAAGTATAAGACTCAATAGTAGTTAATAAATCTTCTTTTGAATCACCAAAACTATGTAATATTCCAACCTTACTTGAATTATCAAGTGATGTATTAGTAAACAACCTTTCACTAATTGAACTATCTAATGATGAACTATCATTTTGAGTTATAAGACCCATAAATCCAGTCATGCCTTGAACAACTGTATAATAATTTGAAGAAACTCCAAATAATGAATTTGAATTATTTCTATCTAGTGTTATAGTTTCTCCTGTTGTACCAGTTCCTTCACTATTAGAACTATTTGTGTTTCCAGTATTAACCAAAGTAACTTGACTACCAGCATTAGTTGTTCCTGAATAAGTTAATCCATAATAAGCTGATTCTTTTGAATTATTAACATTCATCATTAGGTTATCTGTTGCTGACAATAATTCTTTAACAGTTGATTTATTTAATCCATTAACTTGTAAGTTTTTGTTTTGAGTACCATATCATGTAATATATGCATTTTCACCAACAGTTACTTTAGTTTTTAAATAGTTGATAAATTCTTTTGCATTATCTTCTAATAAGTATTTAGCAGTTGCTAACATTGTATATAAAGACAAATAATTGCTGCTAGTTGCTGCATTATCAACACTTAATGAATATTTAAAAAGTTTATTTCTATAAGAATCCAATTGAGATTGAGTGATTGGAAATGCAGTTTGTGGTGTAGTTTCTGCAACACTTTTTGGTGTACTAGCCTCTTTTGAAGGAATGTACTGACCTCATTTATCTGTTAACCCATCAAAAGATGAATTGTAGTACATATTACTTAAAGCACTATTTATTCCTTTAACTCCATTATTTCCAGTTTGCGTTGCAGTACTTGGAGTTGTGGTAGAACCATTTTCTAAACTAGTTATTAAATTACTGTTATTTTTAAATTCTAATTTATCAAAATCGAAATCATTAGTACCAATATAATCTTTTAATATATCATTTTTAATAACATTAGATAATGAATTACTATCAGAACCAAAAGCTAATAAAACAGCATTTAAAGCATTATTATCACTATAAATATATTGACTATATTTATAACCAGAGAAAGAACTTGATTGATTAGTTACACTTAAATCATTCATATATGTAGTCAAAGCATTCATGAATGTTTTTTTAGCACCATTTGTTCCATCAAATAAATCATAAGTTCCTTTAACATATGAAGAATATGTAACATCAAAATAATTTGGATTTTTTTGAAGTTTATCTTCATTTTGTGATGGAGATGAGTTACTTTGAGTAGTAGTTTGACTATCTTTTGCTTTTTCATAAACTCATCCAGAAGCAAAACCATTCTTTTTAGTATTTATACCTGTATTAACTGAAAATTTAGATTTTGCATCATACATTTTGGCTTGATAATCTTTAACTCTATCAACTTTAGTGATTAAGAATTGATAATTAACTAATTTATCAGCAAAAGTAACATAATTGTTACCAAGTAATTTTTTCATTTCTTGATCATTTAAATCAAACATTTTTATTTTAGGTGTATCTTCTTTAGTGTTTGTTCCACCATTATTTTGATTACCCATTAAATGTTTAGCATATTCATAAATTAATCAATCAGTATTGTTAGAATAGAATGTACTTAACTCAGATTTAAGATCAATAGACATACCATATGTTAAATCTTCATTAGAGTTTTTTAATTTAGAATAATAAAATACTACATCACCAGCACGTTGTTTATAATTTTTAGTATTTTGTGTTTGTGTATCATTTTTTCCAGTTCCTGCACTTCCATTTGTATATCCATCTTTAATATATTTAGATGCTTCTATACCAACAGCATGAACACCAGCTTGATTTCTAATGAACATAAAATCATTTAATTTATCAGTGCTTGTTCCTCTAAATGAGTCAATCGAATAAACAGTTCCACCATTAGTTGTTAATTCATTTAATGGACCATTTTTATTAACTATTTGAGAAACCAAATTACTAGAATATTTAATTATTCCATTGATAGTGGTTGGCATTTGATTATTAGTAGATGAACTTGATCCATCTTTTCCCGTTTGAGTTGTACCACCATTACCACCACCATTGGTGTTTGTTACTTTATAAACAAAATTACTAGTTATTGGGTCTAAACCACTTTTTGAATTAGTAGAAATACCTTTTTCTAATTTATTATTAGTTGTTGATGACTCAGCTCTATTAGTACCTTGTTGAGTTGGGTTTGCTAATTCACCAAATAAATAAGAACTAGCCGCTGCAAATTCAATATATAAATCATTATAAATAGAACCATTTTTAGCAAGAATTAAAGTTGCTGAATCATCTGTATAATTTTTACTAATTTCTCTAATACCTAATTTATTTTTAGTTGTATCCTTTGATAAGAAATTACCATCACTACTACCATTTGTGCTTGTTCCACTAGCTTTAGCATCATTAACAAAATGAGTAAACTTATCTAATGTACCATAACCAGTGTTTGTTGCAACTGCATTGTTAAAATATGGATATTCATAAGTACCACTAGTTATAGAAGTACTAGAATCTAAATTATAAAAATTGCTCATCCCTTCACTACCAGGAGTACCATATTTTCATAAAGACATATTTACAACAAAAGGGTTTTCAATTTCAATTCATTTATCATATATGAATTGTTGAAAATCAGCATATGCTGGATCAGAATTTTTATTTTGCCCAATTAATTTTGTATCAGCACTAAATCCAAAATGATATTCACCAGTTAAACCTTTAAGCAATTCAGATTCTGAATTACTTCTAATAACTTGATTATTAGAATTTAATAATGCTGAATAATCAGAATTAAATAATTCACTTGATAATCTATTTTTTGCTCAAGATAATAGTTGTTTTTCTTTATATGCTTGTTCAGTTCCACCATTTAAATCTAAAAATTCTTGTTGAAATTTTAATTCTCAATCAGCACCATTATTATTTTTATAAGAATCTATTGTGCTTTTAAAACTATCATCAATATTTTTAATTTCATTATCAAGATCTCTTTTTGTTTGTGGATCAGTTTTTGCTAAATTTTTAAATCATTGTAAAGCAAGGTTTGATGTTAAATATTCTTGATAAGCTTTTTGACCAGAATCTGACTTTAAAGCTTCCGTTGCAACTTTTTTAATACTATAATTTGTTGCAAAATTAGAACCATCACCTTTAGAAATTGAATTTTCAATTAACTCTTTATTAACAGAAGAACAAGAAGCTAATAAAATAGCAGGAGCAGATAAAAAGAAAGCACTTGATAAAACTTTTATTAATTTTAATTTTTTGTTTTTAATTTGTTTTTTCATTATCTATCTCCTGTATGTATTAGTTTTTTTAATTAGTTGTATCTGGTTTATAAATTCAATTACTTACTCAATCAGCTCCTAATTGATTATTTAATCTTATATCATTTACACTTACTTTTCTACTAGATAAGATTGAGTTTAAAGCCATTTGTTGAACACTGCTATTTGTTGCAGCATTTATTAATAAGTTATAAACTATTTCATTAGCTTGAGTATTCATATTATTTGCTTCTGTTTGTTTACTTGATGAATCTGTTCCATTTATTTTTTGAAGTTTATTACTAATAGTTGTTACTAAAGTTGAAATGGTTGCAGTATTTTTACCATTACTATTACCACTATTGTTAATGTCTTTAGAATTAATTTGAATTACTTTTGCTCCATATTCTATTGCATTATTTCCATTAGAAACATCTGGAATTGGCGTAACATTCATAGTTGAATTAGTATTACTAGATCCACTTGCAGCTGTGTTTGCAGAACTTGTATTAGCATTACCAATATAACCACTTCTCTCGTTAAAATAAGTTTCTGGTATGTTACCATTATCTTTTACTAATTTACTTAATAATTCTTTTTTATCTTTAAGAGTTGTTTCTTTACTTATAATTCTACTTATATTTAATGATGGAATTTTAGATTTCAAATTGTTTGCAATTGATTCAACTTGAGATGATGAACCAAGTGTCATTATATATTTTGAAAGTTGTTCTTTACTTTCGTATCCATATAAAATTCCATTACCACTA
Source organism: Malacoplasma iowae (assembly GCF_900660615.1). Classification (GTDB taxonomy): domain Bacteria; phylum Bacillota_I; class Bacilli_A; order Mycoplasmatales; family Mycoplasmoidaceae; genus Malacoplasma; species Malacoplasma iowae. Next base: position 860,684 of record NZ_LR215023.1, read on the forward strand.
GCATTATTTGCTTTTTGATTTGAAAATAACCTAGATGATATAACTGATGACAAGCTATTTGAAGTACTAGTTTGTATTCCCATAAATCCTAAACTATCACCAACCACTTTATAATAATTTGATTCATCATTGAATAACGAACCTTTATTATTTAATAAAATTCCACTATTTGTTGTATTTGTAGATTCTGAACTACCAACTTTACTTGCACCACCAGCACTACCTGTGCTTCCAAATGTAGTTGAAGAATAATTACCAACATAACTTGAAAAATAACTATTATTTATATTTTGTGAAATTTTACTAGCATCAACTAAATCTTTTACTGTTGTTTGTTTATTTTCTTGTAGTAATGTGTTTTGAGAATTTTGTCACGTTATATAAGCTTCAGCACCATATGGAATAATAGCATTAAGATAATCAATAAAATACTTTCCATCATTTTCTAAAAGATATTTAGTTGTAGCAACAATAGTATAAAGATTGTTATATTCTAAACCACTTGAACTATTTTTTATTTTAGTTTTTTCTTGTCATAAATATTTTCAATATTTAGCAAGATTGTTTTTATCAAATGTGGCACCATTTGTTTCTTGTTTTCCAGTTGTTTTATTTTGTGCAGTAAATTTATCTCAATAATATCAATTTAGTTCATCAGCTGTAAAAGTATTGCTAAAGAAATAATTACTTAACCCTGAATCTAAATAAGTATTTACTCCATTTAATATAAGTTTAGATTGTGTATTACCATTATTAGATTTAAAACTTAGTTTTTCATAATCATAAACGTCACTAGTGTAATCTTTTAAAATTTTTTCTTTTTGTGCAAATGATAATGAGTCACCATCTGTACCAAATTTAAGTAAAGCATAATTAATTAATCAATTGTCAGAATATACATATTGACTATATTTAAAACCTTCAAAGTTGCTTGTTAAACCGGTTGTAAAATTAGGTGATTCAACAAATTTTTTTATACAATCTTCTAATTTTTGATAAGAACTTTTGTTGTTGTTTGCATCTGCTTTTCCAACAGATGTTGTAGAATTTTCTGGTTTTGTAAAAGGATCTGAAACTAATCCTGATTGTTTTGCTACATCAAAATAATAATTTGATTTATCACTTGCATTAGTTGCATAAACTCATGGAGATGCTAATCCATTTGTTTTAGTATTAGCACCATAATTTTTAGAATATGTTCTTTTAGCATCTATCATCTTTTTATTGTAATCATCTACATAAGTATATTTAGATAATTCAAATAGATAAGTGTTTAATGCTGATAATAATTTTTTAAAATTTTCATCAGATGTTACACTTGCTATATTGAACAAACTTTGTTTAGTTTCATCACTATCAAAATCATTATTTGTTGATTCACCTTCTTTTGGCGATGATTTTGTAGTTGTGGTTATTTTTAAAGATGTAGATTTAGCTTCATTACTTATTTCTTGGAAAGTTGCTTTTTCAGCATAGCTATAAACTAAATAACTAAAATTATCTTTAAAGAAAGTTGATAGTTCATTATTTATATCAGTTATAGTCACATCACTATCAATATTCATTTTATTTTGGAAATATCTATATAAAACTACATTTCCAGCTCTCTTGTTAGCAGTTAATTTATCACTTGCTTTTTTAATATAATCTCAACCATCTATAGATATAGCATGAACACCAGCTTCATTTCTTAGCAACATATATTCATTTAGTTCTGTGTCAGTTATCATAAAAGAATCAATTGAATATAAATCATTATTTCTTAAAGATGAAAGTTCACCACTTGAATTAATTATTTCATTTACCAATTCTTTAGATAAATGAGTTTCATTAAATTTAGTTGTAGTTGCAGTTGTTTGAGTCGTTTCCTTCTCTGGTTTTTTTTCAGGAGTATTAAAACTTGTTTTAGAAACAAATTGTCTTGTTATTAAATCCAAAACATTTTCAGTAGAGCCATTGTTCCCACCATTACCACCACTACCTCCATTAGTTGGCATATCTAGTTTTTTGCCAATTGTAGTATTAATAGTGCTATCACTTCCATCAGTTCCTGTTTTCATTTGTGTTTGTTGAGTAGGAGCTTGTGATTGTGTTCCGTTTCCAACCATTGAATAAAGATAAGAACTAGCAGCAGCAAATTCTATATATAAATCATTAAATATAGATGAATTTTTAGCCAATATGTATGTTGAACTATCATCTGTATAAATTTTAGGAATTTTCTTAAGACCTAAAGATTCTGCTGTATTATTACCATTTTTAGAAGATGGTTGTGTAGGTGTAGTTGTTGAACCAACTGTTTTTTCTTTAAAGTTATTATCTGTTTTACTTGCTGCAACAAAAGCTTTAAACTTCCCAATAGTTGACCCTGGGTTATCATTATCATCTTGACTTTTAAAATATGGAAAAGCATAAGTACCAGAAGTTGATGGAGTTGTAGTATCAGATCCATCTCCACTTCCTGTATCTCCACCACTTTCACCTTCACGAGTAGAAGATTGTGTAGTAGTTGTACCATCAGAAGAATCACCTGTAGAATCATCACCACTTGAAGTTGATTGAGGCGCAGCACTATAAACACTATTTATACCATTGCCTGGTGTAGTGTATTTTCATAATGACATGTTAATAACATAAGGATTAGAAAATTGAATTCATTGATCATAAACAAATTTTTGGAATTTAGAATATTCTTTATCAGCTGCTGTATCATTTTCTGCTTGACTTAACTTAGAAGCAAAACCAAAACTATATCCATTAGTGCCATTATTAGATCCACTAGTAGTATTATTATCATTTAATAAAATATCTAATAATTGAGTACCAGTAATGTTTTGAACAGCGTTTCCTGTTTTGTTATCAATAATAGTTAAAAAACTTTTACCAAAAACTCTAGATTGAATTTCAGTTTTTGCTCATTCAAGCATTTGAGAGTCTTTATATGAAGATTCTGTACCACCTTTTGGATCTAACACTTCTTGTTGGAATCTTGCACTTCAAGACTTAGGATAATCTTTTTTGTACTGACTTAATTTAGAATCATATTCATCATTTACTTTTTTAACTTGATCATTATAAAGATTTCTAAATGTAGCATTTCCAGTAGTAGATAATCTTTTAAATCAATCAAGTGCCATTTTACTTGCAGCTTTATCCATCATTTCAATTTGTGATGGATTGTTATATAAAGCTTTAGTTGCAACATCTTTTAATGAAAGGCTATTTGAAAAACTTGTACCATTGTTTGATAAGATACTATTACTTACAACTTCATTAAGGCTATCAGAACATGAAGTTAAAACTAATGGAATTGTTAAACCTGCAACAGTTCCACCTATTAAAAATAGTTTCTTTTTTAAACTTGTTATTTTTTTCATATGTTAGCCTTTCTTTGTTTTATATTAACAATAAAATTAATCTTTTCAATTTTTGACTCAATCAAAACCTAAACCATTGTTTAATCTTATATCGTAAACATCTACTTTATTTTGTTCACTTAATTGTGAAACAACATAATTTTGTAATGAAGTTTCATTAACTGCAGCATAAACAAGTAAATTTATAATTACTTCATCTGCTGCTTTTTGTTTATCATTATTTGTTGTGGTTGATGCTGTAGTTGCTGGATTTTGTGAAGTATTGTTACCAATGGCATTGCTATTCATTATTCTTTGTGAAAGTTTGTCATAAGAAGACACATCATCATAATTTAATTGAATTACATTAGCAGCATATTTAACTTTTGCACTTGCTTGTTCTGTATTTTCTATCAAATTATTTGTTGAAGTTGCATTTGATGGATTATTAACCTTGCTTGCTGGTGGTGATGGTTCACTTTGTTTTTCTTTTGTTTGTATACCATCCCTTGGTTGAAACATTTCATTAGTTATAATTGATGATCCATTTTTTTGTTCTGAAACTAATTGTAGCAATGCATCCTTTTTTTGTTTCAAACTATAAATATCATTTTTAATATCGCTAGTATCAACACCTGTTCTAGCTTTGATTAAATCAGCTAAATCATTTGCTTGTGTATTACTTACAATATTATTAATGTATTTTTTTAAACCTTCCCTATCTTTGAATGAATAGAATAAACCTTTTTTATCTGGATTATAATTTGTTGGTTTTGTAAATAGAATTTCTTGAATAGTTGTTGGGAATGAATTTGAATCAGAAGTTTGAATTCCATCAAAACCTAGCATTCCATTAGATATTTTGTAATAATTTGAACCAACATTAAACAATGAATCCTTAGTATTATTTTTTAAATCATTGTTTGATGTAGTTGGTGTGCTGGCTCTAGATGATGGAGCAGCCGGAGGATTTGTGCTACCTGAACCATTTAATAAACTATTACCAACATATCCTGAGAAATAACCATTCTCAATATTTTGTTTTATATTTGCTGCACTTAGTAAATTCTTTTGTTCAAGTAAATTACTTGTACCATTTGCTGTTGTTGCTGAACTTTGTGTTGGATTATTTTCCATATAAATAGATTCATTAATTGAATTAGTTCAAGTAATATATGCATCCTTGCCTAAAGCTACTTTAGTTTTAAGATAATTAATAAATTCTTTAAAATTATCTTTAGCTAAATAATCTATTGTTGCATATACAGTTAGCATTGAATTAAAAGAATCAATATCATTATTGTTTTTAACATTTTCTAATCATAAGTTTTTTCTATATGTTCTTAATTTTTCAACACTAAAATCATTATTAGTTGTTTTTTCAGTAGATGAACTAGATTTTGAAAGTTCATTATATTTTAGTCATTTTCCAGTAGTTAAATTATCAAATACATTTGAAAAGAAATAATTGTTTAATGCATTATCAACATAACCATTTAATGTATTAGCATCAGTTTTTGTAGTTAATGTACTTGCGGTTCCGCTTTTAAAACCATTATATTTAAATTCACCATTACCATTGAATAAATCTTTTCATTTTTTGTTATAAATACTAGCTCTAACAATAGTAGAAAGTGAAGTATCATCAGCATTCATAAGAACATAATTCATTTGTTGATTATTTGAATAAACATATTGACTATATTTATAACCACTAAATGATGATGTTTGAGCAACTAGAGATTTAGTAAAATTTTCTACACTTTCTTCAAATGTTTTTTTACTTCCTTTTGTTTGTACATATGGATCAGCTGTTGGCACTGTATCAAGCAACTCATAATCATAAATACCTGAACCTGATTTTAATCCATAAATTCAAGGGGCAGCCAAACCATTCTTTTTAGCATCTATTCCAAAATTAGAACTATATGATGATTTAGCATCATACATTTTTTGTCTATAATCTTGTCTTCTTGTAGAAATTGAAGTTTCAAAATTATACTTAACTAAATTTTCGATTAATGTTTTTTCATTTGTATCAGAAAAAACAGAATCAATTTTTGGAATACTTTTGTCATTAGTATTTAATATTCCATTACTTGTAGGATTCATTTTCTTAGCATATTCAAAAATTAAATAGTTAAAGTTATTAGTTAAATATCCAAGTAACTCACTTTTTAAATCTATAGAAATTGAACCAATAGAAGTGTCATCATTTCCATTTAAATTATTCATGTAGTGAAACAACACTACATTTCCAGCTCTTGTTTTTAGATCTTCTATTGATGTTGCCTTATTTATATAAGCACCACCTTCAATAGAAACAGCTCTAACTCCATCATTATCTCTTATAAAAATAAAACCATTCACATTTGATGCTAAAAAACCATCAACTGAAGTTAATGTTTTATCTCTATAGCTTGATAAATTTTTAGAAGAAATAATTTCATTAACAAGTTCAGATGATAATGTTACTTTTGCACTACTATTTGTGAATGTTGCATTATTTGAATTAGTTGATGATGTTGCTAATGAAACAGCACCTGATCCATCACTTGAAGTATTATTACTTCAAATAAATTCATCAGTTATTGGATCTATATTAGTTGTTGACCATGAAGTAACAATTTTTTTACTTATATCATTTTTCTTTGTTATTGGATTTGTTGTTTGTTTTCCATCTTTTGATGGTTGCCCATTACTAAAAGTTGCATCTTTATATAACATAAAAGAAGAAGCAGCAGCTAATTGGATACTACTTAAATCACTATAAGAAGTTGCATTTTTAACAAGCATAAGTGAAGTTGTGTGGTCATCTGAATATTGAGATAAATTCTTTTTCAAACCATTAGTATCTTCTACCTTAGCATTTGTTGTTGAAGAGGCTGTGTTATCACCATTTTTTTGTCCTGTTTCAGCTGAATTCATAGATGCTGCAAGCGTAACAAAATCCTGGTACTTTTTAACTGTTGAAGTTGTATTATTACCAGTTGGAATTGAACTTGAAAAATAAGGATATATATAACTACCGGTTGAAGTTGATGGAGTTGTAGTACCACCCTCTCCTCCTTCTCCACCTTCACTTCCCTCTTCATAAGTTACAATATTAGAATTTAATCTTGCAGAAGAACTTTGTTTAGTTGTTTCACCACCTGATGAATCACCACCACCAGTATCTCCACCTTCTGAACCACCTTCACCTGATCCACCATCACTACCTGACGTAGTAGATATTAAATAATAATCAGATAAACTTGAACCAGATGGTGGCTGACCATATTTTCAAAGAATATTATTAATTAAAAATGGGTTAGTAAATTGTACTCATTGATCATAAATATATTGTTGAAATGAAGCATATTCTTTTTGTGCATATTCACTATCATTATCTGCTTGGAAAGCAAATTTATAAGTTTCTCCATTAGCAGCATTTGCAGTTCCATTAGTTCCATTAGTAAAGACTTTTTTAAGTTCACTTGTAGTTAAACTACCACCAGTTACAGGAGAATTTCCTTTCATTAATTTAACATAAACATCTGTAGCAAAAACATTGTCAATTAAGTATTGTTTAGCTCATTTATTTAATTCAATTTGTTTGTATGATTCTTCAGTTCCACCATTTTTATCTAAAAATTCTTGTTGGAAATATATATCATAATCACTTCCATACTTTTCTTTATAGTCTTTTAAAGTATCGTTATAAGTTTTATTAACTAAATCTTTTTTTGCATTTAATGCATTTTTTACCCTTGTGTCTTTGTTTGAAATATTTTCTACTCATTTATATGCAAAAAAACCAGCAGCTGCATCTGCAAAGTTTGTTTGAGCTGTTGAGTTGTTTTTAAGTAAAGAAGAAGACATTGTTTTTAAATCAATAGAATCAGTAAACTTACCTAAACCATTAGTTAAAACAGAGTTATTAATTAATTCTTGTTTATTAGAACTACAAGAGGCTAAAATTAGTGTAGAACTTGTAGCCAATAGTCCAGCACCTAATAGTGAAAATAATTTAGATTTGTTTAACTTTTTAATCCTCATCGTTATACCTCAACAAAACCCAAAATACTATTTAATTGTATATTTAGATTTAGCAATTTTTTCAAAAACTAAATCAATATCTTCAAGATATCTTTTTGATTTATCAATAGCATTTTCTAAAATAAAACCTTCATTCTTTGCATATTTTGGAATAATGTGCAAATGAAAATGTTTAACAACTTGTCCTGCAATATCTTTTTCATTGCTTAAATAATTAATCCCTCATGGGTTTAATTTACTATTATTAAGTTTTTTAACAATTTGTTTAGTTAACAACATTACTGCAACTAAATATTCATCATCACATGAACTAAAATCTTGATAGTGTTCTTTTGGAATAACTAAAATATGTCCATCACTTACTGGATCTATATCCATAAAAGCTAAAGCTTTTTGATTCTCAGCAATTAATTTAGAAGGAATTTCTCCATTAATAATCTTACAAAATATGCAATCTTTGTTGTGAACCATTACAATACCTTAATTTTTTTATTAATTTATTATAGTTTATTAATATGCCTATATCAAAATAAATTCAAGTTTTTTTGCAAAACATTTTTACTTCAATTGTTTTTTATATTCAAAACTTTTCTATTTTTATATATAATAATAAAGACATCACAACATTAGTGGCGAATCGTGTCAGGCCAGAAATGGAGCAGCACTAAGTTTTAACTTTTGTGTGTGGTGTCTATTTTTATTTACTTAACAAAAGGATGCAAATCTAAGCATCCTTTTTTATTATTCCATTTTTGTTTTATTTTTAATCGAAAACTTTAACGATTCTCAATCTATATAATCAATTGATGCATTTAATGGAATACCCAAAGCTAATCTATAAAACTCAATATTAAAGTTTTTTTCTTTTAAATAGTTTTTAATGTATTTTGCTGTTAATTCACCATTAGTTGTCATATTGGTGGCAATTAAAATTTCATTAATATTGAAATTATTAATAGTTTGTTCTAATTGGTCAAGTTTCATATTTTTTATAGAATCTTTGTTTTTATAATCAAGTTCATTTTTTAAAATAAAATATGTTCCATAAAAAGATTCAGATGATTCAATTTTATATAAATCATCAATAGAGCTCACAATACATAGTTTGTGATTATGTCTATCACTGTTTTTACAAATATCACAACTAAAACTATTTACAACCATATTATTACAATACTGACAAAATTTAATTCTTGTTTTTGCTTCAATTATTCTATTAACAAGTTCATTAAAATATTCTTTATCACTATTGATTAAATGATTAGCAATTTTATTTGCACTTTTAGTTGAAACTGTTGGTAGAGATTTTAATGCATCTATTAAATATTCATACTCTTTAACTTTCATAATTAAAATGGAAGACCAGGAATAGAAATGTTTGTTATTTTGTCTTTTTCCTTACTAACATTTTCAATAGCTTCATTGATTGCTTCACAAACCATTTCTTCTAACATGTTTTTGTCTTCTGGATCAACAAGTTGTTTATCAATATCTATTGATATAATTTGTAAACTACCTTTAAGTTTTACATTTATATATTTTTTGTAATTAAATTCAAATTCTTTTTCATCAAATTCTTTAAGTTTTTTTTCCATACTTGCTTGAAGTTTTTTAGCTTCAGCCATCATTTTTTGAATGTTCATATATTACTCCTCTTCTATCTCATCACCTAATATACTAATTGCTAAATCTTTCATAGTAGTATTAGATTTATTGGCTTTATCAATTAAATCATTAATTTCTACATCATTTAATTTCTTTTTGTTTTTTAAATGTTGTTTATATTTTTCTGTTAGTTCAGTTGCAGTTTCTGTTGTCATTCCTATAACTTTATAAATTTTGCCAAATGTATTTTTTAGATAAACTAAAAATTTAGGGTTTGTTGAAACTACATTTAAGTTTTTAGCACTAACTTCATTTTCAAATAATAATATCATTCCATTGTTTGATGCTAATAAAATATTTTTAGCTTCTTTAAAATATACATCATCAGCATTTATAGTTACAGATTTTTTTATTTTTTCTAAAACTTGTGATGCATTTGTTTTATTATCATTGTTTTTGTTGTCTGCAATTTGGAAAAATAATTTTTCTCTATCTAAACCACTACTTAATTTTTTTAATTTTTTTTCTAGTTCTAAATCAAGTTCATCTTTAGTGTCTGATTTTGGATTTTCTTTAATATTTTTGCTTTCTATTTGATTATCTTTGTTATTTTCAATTACTTGTTTTTTTTCTTGTTTGTTTATTGAATTTATTTCATTAGATTTATTATTAGTTTTTTGATCAATTAAATAATCATTATTACTATTATCATTAAAATCTAATGTAAACAAATTTGGTTCTGATGGTTTTGAATCATCATTATTTTTTTTAGTTTTTTTAGATTGTTTATTATCTGTTGGTTTATCGTTGAAATTGTTTTTTAATTCTAATTCAGTTATTTTTTCTGCATCAACAATTGTTTCAGGTTTAATTTTAGTTTGTGCATCAAAATTATGTTTAACTTGTGATAATTTATATTTATTTGTCTTAAATGATTTGTTAATCAATGCATCTAAAATTGTAATCTTTTTGTTGTCTTTTATTTTTTCAATTTCATTTTCAGTTTCTGGCAATGTATTTACTAGATTATAATCATCTAGTTTATTTGACTTTTTGTTTACTGATTCTTTTTGTTGTTTTGTTTCTTGGATTTTTACAACACTAGTTTTAGTGTTTTCTTTGTTTTCTAATTCAAGTTTATTATCTTTTTTTGTTTCAGTTTTATTTACTTGTTCTTGTTTTTCTTTTTTAATTTCTTTTTTTTCAGATTCAACTATAGGTTTTTTAATTTCTGTTTCTGCTTTAATTTCTTTTTTTTCTGTTTTTAAAATAGTTTGGTTATCATTAACAGATGTTTTTTCTTGTTCTATGTTATTTTTATTTCCAATAACTTTTTTATTAAAAACATCTTCCAAAGCTACTTGTTTAAATTGAACTTCTTTATTATTTATTGTTTGAGTTTCAACAATATTACTTTTGTTTTCAACTTGTTTTCTTAGTTGATCCATATTATTTTTATTTTCATTTAAATTCGTTTTAACATCATTGACACTAATGAAATTATCAAAATCAAATATTTTAGATGCAGAAAGTGAAGTTAATTCAAAATAAAATTTTTGATCTGAAGCATATTTCATCTTGTATAAAGCATCTTGTCATAATTCAATAAACTTAACTAAGAATTTTGGTTGAATATTAATAAAATCAACATTAACTTTAGACAATACTTTTATAAGTTTTTCATTTTTTGTTTTTTCATATATTAATTTATCAAATAAAATTTCAATTATATCTTTTGCTAATTGGAAAAAGTTAACACCTTTTGATTCATAGTTATCAATACTATTTAATATTTTTTCATATTGAGAATTAACAATATTTTTTATAAGTTCAATTCTTTCTTCTAAATCTACAAGTCCAAACACTTCATTCACATCTTTTGAAGTGATATTTGAATTAGTATAAATATCTAATTGATTTAAAAAAGTTAAAGCATCTCTTGCGCTACCATCTGCTAATACAGTAAGTTTTTTTAATGATTCATCATCTATTTTAATATTTTCATTTTCACAAGTTTTTTTAATAGTTGTTATGATTTCAAAATTATTTAATTTTGATAAATTAAGTCTTTGACATCTTGATAGTATAGTTAAAGGAAATTTATGTGGTTCTGTAGTTGCAAAAATAAACACTAAATGTTTTGGAGGTTCTTCCAATGTTTTTAAAAAAGCATTTCAAGCTCCTGTTGTTAGCATATGAGCTTCATCGATTATATAAACTTTTTTAAATAAATCTGCTGGTAAGTAAGAAATATTTTCAATTATTGATCTAACTTCATTTACACCATTATTACTTGCTGCATCCATTTCAACAACATCCATTGTTTGATTCATATCTATTAATTTACAACTTGGACAATTGTTGCAGCAATCACCAGCTTGAGAATTAGTACAATTAATTGCTTTTGCAAAAATTTTTGCAATAGATGTTTTACCTATACCTCTTGGACCAGATAATATATAAGCATGTCCAACCTTATTTGCCATTACTGTATTTTTTAGTGTTTGAATGACAAAAGATTGTCCCTCAACATCACAAAATGATTTAGGACGATATTTACGGTAAAAAGCAACACTCATTGACATAGTTTTCTCCTTAAAAACAATCCTTTTTATTATAGATTTAAATGAAATAAATTGATGAACAACTTAAAAATAATAAAAAAAAATATTGATACCATAAAAATTGTATCAATGCTCGACTGACATGTGAAGTGCAACACTCGAAAAAGAGTGTGCACTTCATTTGTTTTGTTTGTAAGTGTTCACTAATAAAAAGATAATGAATATTAGGAGTGCTTATGAAAACTTATAAACATTTAACAAAAGAAGAAAGATGCTTAATTTATTTTCTTTGAAATAAAGAAAAATATTCTATGAATAAGATTGCAAAAATCTTAAATAAAAACAAATCAACAATATCAAGAGAGTTGAAGAGAAACACATCTTCAGCAGGAATTTATTATTCATCATCTGCTCACAAAAAATACATTAGAAGAAAATCAAATTGTCATATGTTTTTTATGTTGAAGTACAAAAACTTCACAGATCTTTTTATTCAAAAATTTAATCCTAAATCTCATGGTGTAGAAGCTACAATTTTTTGAATAAAAGAAAACTATCCATTAGTTAAAGTTCCAAGTGCTAGGCAAGTATTTAGATGAATCAATAGCAAGATTTGAAAGATACAAAGAAGAGATTGTTTAAGAAGAAAATATGTTAAAGAAAAAAGAAGAAAAATAGGTATATTTTCTAAAATTTATGGAAAATACTGCATTCCTTATAGTCTAAGACCAGAAAAGATAAACAATAGAAAAGAATTTGGACATTGAGAAGCTGATCTAATAGTTAGTAAAAGGCAAAGTGGTTATTACCACTTATTAACATTAGTAGAAAGAAAAACAAGGTTGGCAATTATTAGAAAAATAAAAGGGAAAAACGCTAGATCAATGATGGCTAAAATGTATACCATTATTCGAGATGAAAAACTCCCAATAAAAAGCATCACTGTTGATAATGGGTTAGAGTTTCAAATGATGGGAATAACTGCAAAACAATTCAACTTTAAAGTTTATTATTGCCAACCTTATTCTTCATTCCAAAGAGGGTCCAAGGAGAACATAAATGGGATAGTTAGAAGATGATATAAAAAAGGAACTGACTTCAGTTTAGTAAGTGAAGATAAAATAAAAACTCTTGAATGAAAAGTAAACAACATCCCAAGAAAAATGTTTGGTTATAAAACAGCTTACCAAATGTATCAAGAAAATATTTAAAACAAAAAACTCTCAACTTATATTTCAAAGTCGAGAGTTTAATGTAACATTGAAGTGTTGCACTTCACATGTCAGTTAGGGATTGATACCATAAAAATTGTATCAATATAATTTAATTAATCATCTTTAGGTTTTGCAAGTATTTCAATTTTAATGTTATGAAAATCCAAATTGTGTTTATTTAATATTTCAATTAGTTCTTTTTTAACAGATTCTGGCATTTTTTCTTTAATGTTCTTTTTTTGTTCAATACAATTGATGTGAATATGTAAATTATTTTTATCAACTATTTCATATAGTTGGTTTTTAGATTCATAATTAGCATAAATATCAACTAATCCTTCTTTTATAAGAAGATCAATTGTATTGTAAACGCTTGCTGTATTAATGGTTTTATTTCTAGATTTAATATGATTAACAATATCTTGAATTGAATGACTATGAAAATCATCATTTAAACAATTTAAAATTTCCATACGACTTTTTGTTAATCTATATTGCTGATCATTTAATTTTTTAATATATTTATCATTATGTGACATAATCTAATCCACTAAAGTAAATTTTTTATTAATCAAATTTTGTATTTCTGTTTTATATATTGGTTTATCATTACGATATGGTGTCTCTAAAATTTTTGGAACATGAGCTATTCTCTCATTATGGACTCAACTTACAAGAACATCAAAACCAATTTTTCCATACCCAATGTTTTCATGTCTATCTTTTCTTGCACCACGATCATTTTTAGAATCATTTAAATGAATTACTTTTAAATAATCTAATCCGATTATTTTATCAAATTCATCTAATATTTTATCTGGATCTGATATATCATATCCAGCTTCATGAATATGACAAGTATCTAAACAAACTGCTATTCTTTTTTTATTTTCAACTAAATCAATAATATCTTTAAGTTCTTGAAACGTAATACCAACTTCAGTTCCCTTGCCAGCCATTGTTTCAATACAAATAATGACATCATTTTTAGTTTTTTCAAATGTTTTATTAATACCATCAGCTATTAATTTAATAGCTTCATTTCGATCAAGTGTCAAACTACTTCCAGGATGTAAAACAATTTTATCTGATCCAATTTCATAAGTTCTATTAACTTCATTTATAAGTTTTTCTAAACCAAGTTTTCTTGTTTCAACTTTTGGAGAACAAAGGTTGATTAAATATGGTGCATGAACTATTAAATTAGATTTTTCAATTGTATTTTTTTCCATTAAAGCATGTGCTTGTTTAACAACTTCTTGATCTATTTCTTTTCTGTTGAAATTTTGTGGCGGTCCTGTAAACACCATCAAACAATTTGCATTGTATTCAATTGTTTCATTAACACTTCCAATTAAATAATCTTTTGATTTAAAACCTACATGACTTCCTAATAATATTTTTTTCATATTCTGTTCTCCAATTCAGTAACTATTAAATGATACTTGATAAATTTTTAATAAGTTTATATTTTTCAAAACAACTAATAACCACTAAATAAATTTAGATATAAAAATATCATTAATATAAAAACTATAGAAAAAATATCAACTAATTTTTAAAAAAATGATCTATAGTTTTTCAATTAATTTAAGTAATAGGTTTGCTGATTCTTTTAAACCTTTGTTATTGTCATTTTTAATACCAAGCTTTGTAAAAATTTGTCCAACGTAAACTTTTTTTGCAAACATTATTTCAAAGATGTTATCAATTATAGTTTCAGTTTCACTTTGTTTTTGAACACAACCAAAAGGATTAGCAAAAAAACTTTTTGTTATACCAACTTCATTAGTTGTACCAATAGCAAATCTTTTACCATCACAAAATACATTTTTTGCTTCTTGAATTGATTCAAATTTTTGAATTCCTGTTTTATCATCATAATTGTTTGCATATAAAAACATGTCAACCGAATATTTTTTTGAAATATTTTCAAAAGTATTTACTGGAATAATAACCCTTGCATTAAGGTTTTTATCTGCATTATAAAAAATACTTCTATCAATATTTTTAAATTGCGTTTCTTTTTCTAAATCATCAAGCCTTAAAAAAGCCCCGATTTCAGTACCTGATGCTAAAATGTTATTACCATTATTTTCAAAACTTCCCATATCATCGAAAATAACATCCATTTTCTCTATTTTGTTTTTTCCAATAATATTAAGCATTTCTATTGTTTCACTTTTACCAGTACCAGAATCACCCATAAAAACAATGTTTTTAGGTTTTTTATTTTTTAATTTAATTGTAATCATTGAACCATGAACTGGCAGAATCCCTTTTTGGATATTTGATAAATTGTGTAAAGTTAAAATCATTTTTTTCATATATCCAAAATAATCATTTTGTTTTTGGTGTGATATACAACCAAAATATGTTTCTGAATTTGAATCATAATAATAAGAATTATTTAAGCTAACATCTTGCATTCCAAAAAACAAAATAAGATCAGGTTTTTTATTTGTGTATTCTTCAACTTTAGCAATTTCAAACAAGTTTGAAAGACCTATGGCATTAAATACAAAATCTCTATGAAAATAAATGAAACCTAAATTGCTATTTATTTTTATTGGATAACATAATCAATCATCAATATTTTCACTATTTTTAAATGATTCAAAAATATTAACACTTGTTTCTTTAAAACTTCCAACCCTTTTATTTGAGTTAGTTTTTAAAAACAATGGTGTTCTTAACATTAATGATGTAATAAAATTAATTTTTTGTAAAAATTCATATTCTCCATAATTTCATTTAACAAAAGAAATTACACCACAACCATTTGTACCAGCATTTAATTGACGGTAAATAACATTTGATTTACCTTGAATTTTTTCTTCAATATTTCTATAAAAAGAAAGCATTAATTTGTTGAAATTGTTGTCAACGTCAATAAAGTTCATTCCGTTTACAGAATATGATGGTTGATAAACAAATCCTATTCTTAATTTTTCTCTATAAAAGTTATAAAGATTTTCAAATAGTTCTAAACATAAAGAATTATCTTTTGTATAGTAAGAATTAATTTGTTTGTAATCATTAATAAGACAACTTAATAAGAAAGAAGTGTAGTTTTTAATAACAGTGTTTTTTGAAAGTTTTTTGTTTTGCACAAGATAACTAAATAATACAGGTTTAAATTTTTTTAAATAGTTGTAATAATCATTAAGTATTATTTTAAATGCTTCACTTTTCAAAATTTCAATTTCGTTTTTTGGAAATACTCTTGAATAGTTAATTAATACTATATCTTCATATTTATAAAATTTATTTGTTTTCATTTTTTATAACCTCATCAATGATAGTTTTTATTTTAACTGGTAAATTTTCACATTCATTCATATTTAAACTACATATTGCAATTCTTATACCTTCTTTATATAAAACAGCAAAAATATTATTATCCATTAGTTTTTGGTGTAATAATTTATTGTTTTTTATATATCCTGGAATAGTTAAGAAAAATCCTTGGTTATCATTTGGGTATACTTCTAAACCAACTCTATTAGCATGGTAGTTAAAAGTTTTAAATCTTTTTTCTAAAAGATCTATATATTTTTGTTTTTCTTCTAAATATAAATTAAAATTGTGATTATATAATTTAACCAATGTTTCAACAGCGCCATGATTCACACTGCCCCATAAGCTTCTACATCTTACTTTAAAGCTATTGTAAATTTGATCAACAAGTTTTTGATCTTTATTGTATATAACAACAGCACCAAGTCTCATTCCATAAAAACTCAAAGTTTTAGAATAACTAACACAAAACAACCATACAATATTTTTATTTAAATTTTTTAGTAAATTCATATATTGTTTTGTTTGGTAAACATCTTTTGCATATTCAATATATGCAACATCATTTAAAACAACTATTTTTTTATTTCTTGATAACTCATTTAAAAAATCAATAAGTTTTTTTCATTCATAGTAGTTCATTGAATAAGATGTTGGATTATGTAATGGATCATTTAAATAAATACAAATCTTTTTGTGCTTATTAGCTGCTGCTTTAATAGCATTAATTAAGTTAGATACATCAAACTCATTATTTTTATTAAATAAATCAAACTCATAAACTTTAATATTATTTTCTTGAGTTATTAATTTCACAGGTTCTCATTTAAGTGAAGGCATAATAATACAATCATCATTATCAAGTAAAGTGTTTAAACCTAAAAACAATGCACCAGTTCCACCAGCTGTTGCAACAACTTTTGAATCATATAAAAAGTCATAATTTAAAAATAAAATCTTTTTAGTGATTTCAGTAAATTCATCACCACCATCAATTTGTGGTGTGTACGATGCTTTTGTTGCATTAGAAACATCATTATTAAAAGAATTAAAAACAGTATTAAATGAAACAATTTTTTTATTTTCATCATATAATGTGCCAACTGTTGCATCTATAACTTTTTTATTTCCATATTTTTCTCTTGCTTGTTTTGCTAAATTAAAAACTGGAAAAACATTATCTATGTATATAATCTCTTTTTTAGATTTATTAATGAAACTCATAATTATGTTTAGCCTCCATTTAATACAACATACAATAATTTTATTATGTAATATTGAATATTTTAAAAATAAAAAAACTTATAGCTATTAGCTATAAGTTAATAAATTAACTTTTTCTAGTTATAAGTTTAGCAATAGTTCCACCTTTTTTCATTTCTTCAAGTTTTGCTTTGTTTGGAAGTGGTTGATCTGGATTTTCTTTAATTCATTTTTCATATTGTTTATCACCAATGATGTAATTACATTTTGGTCATGAAGAACAACCAACGAATTTTGAGTTTCCTTTTCTTGCTTTTCTCATCAATAAATCTGAATTACATTCAGGACATTTATAAGGTATAACTTCTGGTTTTTCCAATGGTTCAACATGTTTACATTCAGGTCATCCAGAACATCCAATAAATTTACTTCCACCTTTTCTAGCTTTTTTGATAACCAAAGGTTTGTTACATTCTGGACAGTTTCTACCAACTTTTTCATCTTCAACTTTTTGCATTGATTCATAAGCATTATCAACTTCATTATTGAATGATGGAGCAAATTCTTGAAGTCATTTTTTTCATTCTTCTTCACCATTTGCTATTTTATCTAAATGTTCTTCCATAGTTTTTGTAAAGTCTTTATTAATTACATCTGGAAAGAATTTTTCTAATTGTTCAATAACAATTTTTCCATCTTTAGTCATTACAAAAGAACGTTTATCAAGTTCAGCATAACCTCTATCTAGTGCCACATTTGCCATACTACTATAAGTTGAAGGTCTTCCAACTCCTGCTTTTTCTAAATCAGCAATTAGTGTTGCTTGTGTATATCTTGGTGGCGGAGTTGTTTGGTGGTCACTAACTTTTTTAGTTTCTTCGTTCAATACAGTTCCAACTTTATAATTTGATAAATCAATTAATTTATCACCATCTTTATCTTCATAATCAACATAAACTTTTCTAAAACCGTCAAATTCACATTCTCTAGAAAAAGTATAAAATTTGTTTTTATTATTTTCCAATCAAATAGTTATTTTTTTAAATTTAGCATTAGCCATTAATGATGCAATTGTTCTACTTCAAATTAATTTATATAAAGCTAAATCATCTTTTTCAAGTTTACCTTTTAAAGAATCTGGAGTTATAAATGGATGAATTGGTCTTATCCCTTCATGAGCATCTTGAACATTTCCACCTTGTTTAACTTTTGGTTGTTCAATATTTTGTTTACCTAAATATTTTTCTCCATATTCTTTAACAATAAAATCTCTAGCAGTTTTTACAAAAGTTTCACTAAGTCTTGTACTATCTGTTCTAGGATATGATATTAATGCCATTTGGTTACCATCAATATCAACACCTTCATAAAGTCTTTGAGCTACAAGTGTAGTTTTTTTAGAATTTCAATTTAATTTGTTAATAGCATCTTGTTGTAAAGTTGATGTTTTATAAACAGGTTTAGCTGATGAACTACTATATGATGGCTCTTCAATTTCTGTAATTTTATATTCTTTTGATAAGTTTTCAAAAATTAAATTAGCACTTTCTTCATCTTTAAAATTTATTCCTGTACTAAATGATTTTTCATATATATTAACATTTTTAATATCTGAGTTAACTTCTTTTAAAATCAATTCATTTTTATCTTTTAAAGTTACATCAATTGTTCATCAATAATCTGGTACAAATGCTGCAATTTCTTTTTCTCTATCTTCAATAAATTTCAAAGCAACAGATTGAACTCTTCCAGCTGATTCTGCTTTTAATTTAATTTGCATTAATTTAGATAATCTAAAACCAATTAATCTATCTGTTATTCTTCTTGCAAATTGTGATTGAACTCAATTTAGATCAATATCTCTTTTATAGTTAAAAGAATCAACTATTGCATTTTTTGTAATTTCATTAAATGTTATTCTTTTACATTTTTGTTTATCTTTTTCATCAAGAACCTCAAAAACATGTCATGCAATTGCCTCACCTTCTCTATCAGGGTCGGTTGCAAGATATATTTCTTTAGCCTTTGAAGCAAGCTTTTTTATTTCTTTTATAATTTCTTCTTTAGGAGTTTCATTTTTTATTAAACCTTTTGGTTTAGGAATAATTCATTTTGGTTCAAAAGTGTCTTTATCAAAACCCATACCAAAAGATGACAAATCCCTAATATGCCCAATAGTTGCAATGATTTTATACTCATTATCTAAATATTTAGTTAGAGTTTTAATTTTATTTGGTGACTCAATAATTAATAATTTGTCCATTTAATCTCCTTGTTCAACTAGATATAAAATAATCTAAAAAGTATTATATTATAAAGTTGTTTTATTTCAATAAACTTATTTTAAAAATTAAAACAATATAAATTTTATAACCTTTCTTTAAAAATATTTAAGAAATTAATTTAATTTTATCGACATAAATTATTAACTCAAAGCTTTTAAATTATGAATATAAAAATATAAGCATGCTTTATGCATGCTTATAAAGTTGATAAATATACTTAATTAGAATTTAAATATTTAATTAACATATTAACTGAAACACCCATACTTATAGCTAAAACTGAGTCGTCTCATTTAAATGTTGCTGAATGGTGGAATGGTTCTGGTTCATTTTCTTTATGAATTCCTACTTGGAAATAACATGATGGAACTTTTTGTGCATAGTATGAAAAATCTTCAACACCATATTTTGCATTTTCAAGTTCAATAACATTGTTTGAACCAATTAATTTTTTAGTTTCTTCCATAACAAATTCAGTTAATGCTTTGTCATTGTTTAAAGGAGGATATCCTTCATAGAAATACCAATCATATTCAGCACCATATATTGAACATGTTGATCTTACCAATTCTTTAATAGACTCAACAATTTTTCTACCAAACTCAATATCAAACACTCTAATTGAACCGCTCATTTCAGCTGATACTGGAATTACGTTTTCACTTGAACCAGAGTGCAAAGTACCAACAGCTAATACAGCACCTTTATTTGGATTTTTAAGTCTTGAAATTAATGATTGAAAATCAACTACAAGTTTAGATGCAATAAATACTGGGTCAGCACATTTGTGAGGTTCAGAACAGTGACCACCAACTGATTTAATTGTTAATTTAAAATCAATAAATGATGAGTAAAAATCACCTTTTTTAAAATAAATTTTTCCAAAATCACCAGCTCCATATGTATGGAAACCAAAAGCATTATCAACACCTTCAAGAACTTTTCCTTCTTGCATAATTTCATAAGCACCACCAGGGTCTGGACCTTCTTCTGCTGGTTGGAATAAAATTCTAACCTTTCCTTTAAAGTCATCTTTCATTTCATTAAGAATTGCTGCAACTCCTAATAAACTAGCAGTATGACCATCATGTCCACACATGTGTGCAACTCCAGGATTTCTAGATTTATAATCTACATCTGCTAATTCAGTTAATGATAAAGCATCAATGTCTGCTCTAAACATAACCGTTTTTCCTGGTTTATTTGAATCAATATCAAAATAAATACCAGTTTGAGATTTTTGAACAGCATATTTTAGATCTTTAAATCCATAGCCTTCTAAAACCTCTTTGATATATTTTGTTGTATTGTATTCTTGGAAACCAAGTTCTGGGTTTTGATGAATATATCTTCTGTGCTTTATAGCATCAGGTAAATATTTGGAAACCAATCTTTGTATTTTTTCTTTCATTTTTTTTACTTTCCTTTCCTAATTAAAATCTATACCCATATCTTTATTATCATCCAAAAAATTATATAAATACAAAAAACATCTGTGCATGTCATAATTTTTTTTGTCATTATAAAACTTCTTTTTTTCACAAAGTTTGCTAATAAAGAAATCAAAATCATTAGGATTTTCAAGGATTTCAAAATGTTTATTGATTAAATTATCATATTTATTATTTACATAAAAGTAAAAATTCTTAAGAACTTCATACTGGTCTACAACATCAAAATTAACAGTTTTAATCATTGTTAAAATACAACCAACATCAAAGTTTTCTACCTTTTTGAAAAACACTCCAGGAGTATCTAATAACATAATATTGTCTGTAACTTTTGTTCACTGTTTTTTTCTTGTAACCCCTGGTTTATTTTGAACAACTAAATGTTTTTTATTCAAAATAAAATTAATTAAAGATGATTTACCAACATTGGGTAATCCAATTACCATTCCAAATAATTGGTAATTAACATAACCTTTTTTTATTAATGAATTTATTTTTTGAAAACATTTATTTTTAATTTCATTAATAATTCTATTTCTATCATTTTTATTATGTATAGAAATAAATATTATATCTGGATACAACTTAGTATATTTTTTAACATCAACCAAATCACTTTTAACTGCTACTGTTATCTTTATTTTGTTATTAAACAATTGGTTTAGTTCATAATTTGAAGATTGTTTAATTGCTCTAGCATCAATTACTTCAATAAAAAAATCTATGTTCTTGATTTCATCTGAAAACAATCTCATAGATTTTTGCATATGTCCTGGAAACCAATTAATTACATTATTTTTGTTTTCCATATTTATTATTCATTAGTTTTAGAATGCTTGCTAGCATTTATAAAACTTAAAAATAGCGGATTTGGTGATAATGTTTTAGTTGTAAATTCAGGATGAAATTGTGTTCCGATAAAAAATTTATGGTTTGATAATTCAATTATTTCTACTAAATTATTTTCTAAGTTGATTCCACTAAAGACCATACCATGTTCTTCAAATAGATTTCTATAATCATTATTGAATTCATATCTATGTCTATGTCTTTCAATAACATTTTCTTTTTGATAACTTTCATATGCTCTTGTATTTTCAACAATATGACAATCATAATTTCCAAGTCTCAAAGTACCACCAAGATTTTTATCTTTATATTTTCCTTCAAGAATTAAAAATATTGGATTTTCAGTACTTTCATCCATTTCATAACTATTTGCATCATGTAAGTTTAAAACATTTCTTGCAAATTCAATACAAGCAAGTTGCATTCCTAAACAAATTCCAAATAGTGCAATATTGTTTTCTCTTGCATATTTAATTGATAACACTTTACCTTCAATACCCCTATTACCAAAACCTCCTGGAATTAAAATTCCATCATAGTTTTTTAAAGATTCAACATTTTCACTATTTATATTTTCTGAATTAATTAAATCAATTTTAATTTCACTATTTGCATAGTATGCTGCAATTTCTAAACTACTTACAATAGATGAATAAGCATCACTTACATCAGTATATTTACCTATAACAGCTATTTTACATTTGTAATTTTTCTTACTTTTAATTTTCATAGTGAAATTAGTTCACTCACCAAGATCACCAACATTAATAGAATTCATGCCTAGTTTATTTAATATAACATTATGAAGGTTTTGTTCTAATAAATATTCTGGTAAAAAATATATATTATCTTGGTTTGGAAGAGTAAAGATATTATTAACATTAATACCACAAGTTAGACTAATTTTTTCTTTGTTATGTTCGCTAACTTGATTTTTACTTCTAATTAATAATAGATTTGGTGTTATTCCTAAACTCATTAATTCTTTAACAGAGTGTTGTAAAGGTTTAGTTTTTTCTTCTTTTGAAGTAAGCATTTCAATGATTGGTACTGTATGTAAAATTAATACTTGATTATCATATTTTGCTTTAAGCTGTCTGCAAGCTTCTAAGAAAGGAATTGATTCAATGTCTCCAACAGTACCACCAACTTCAACTACTAAAAAATCTGGTTTATAGTTATTAGCCATCGCTATAATTGATGCATTAATTTCATTAGTGATATGTGGAATAACTTGAATAGTTTTTCCAAGATATTTACCATCTCTTTCGCTCATTAAAACATCAGAATAAATTTTTCCAGAAGTTATGTTTGAACCACTTGGAAGGTTAGTATTTAAAAATCTTTCATAATTACCAATATCAAGATCTGTTTCTTTTCCATCTCATGTTACAAAAACTTCTCCATGTTGATATGGTGACATAGTCCCAGCATCAATATTTAAATAGGGATCAAACTTCATATTTAACACATTGAAACCTATATGTTTTAAAAGCGCTCCAATGCTACTACAAGCAACACCTTTCCCAAGCGATGAAAATACACCCCCTGTAACTACAAGAATTTTTGTATTGCTATTTAATAATTCCATAATTTCCCCCATTTCAATCAATTTTAAAGTATGTACCCCATACTAAACTTTATTATTTTATCAAAAAAGAACTAGTTATTATCAATATTATAATTAAAAATAATTAATAAAATTTTTGATTTATTAATTTCTTAAATAAGCTATAAAATAACGAAAATAATAAAAAATCACATTATAGATATAAATATAATTTACACCTAAATAATGTGATTTTATAAACTAATTAAATATCCAATGGAGCTGGATTATCTGTTGGTTGGTCAACATTTTGTTCTTCTTGTTTAAGTTCTTCATCAGACTTAGCAACAAAATCCCAATCCTTAATTTTCTTAATGAAACCAAATGCTTTAATTGATTCTAGATTATTTTTGCTTGCAACATTTGCTTCAGCAATATCATTAATTATTTCTTCTTCATCTTCATCAATATTTAAACCATTGAAATTATATTTATAAGCTCAATTTGTTGTAAACATAGTTTCCAATGTTGATTTATTATCTTGATTATTGATTTTTAAAGAATGGAAATGATGATCTCTTTCTTTAAGTTTTTTAATTTTTTCAAGAGTTTCTCTATTTGGGTTTTTAAACAAGAAATCTGAAATAATTAATATATTTGCCTTTCTGTGTTTTTTGTTTCCCAATACTTTATATATTTCATCAATTGCAACTGAGATGTCACTACCACCATAAAAAGATTTTTTAAATACATCTCTTGTTGATTTAAGTTTATTTTTTGAATCTGAAAGATCAACTGATCTAGCTTTTGTTGAAAATGTTAATAAAATAACATTAACCTTTAATTCTTCTAAAATATTAACTATTACCATAGCAATAGCTTTAGAGAAAATTTCTTTTAATCCTCTCATAGAACCACTTGTATCAACACATAAAACAAGTGGACCTCTATCTTTGATATCTTTTTCAAAGATATCAATTTCTTCAATAATTTCTCTTTCAATCCCTCATAGTTGATATGAAAGTAGTTTCTTTTCTACAAAGTTTTTATAGAAAACTAATTCCAAATCTGGATCATCAAGTTGTGCAATTTCTGTTGGTAATAATCCACTTAGGTTATCACTTTGATGTAATGAGAAAACTTCTTGTGGAATATCTTCTAAAAATAAATCACGTTCTGTTTGTGTTATAAATAAATTTCTTTCAACAAAAGTACCTCAAGATTGAATTGCTTTTCTTATGTTTTCATCATCTTTAATAATTTCAAAGTAATTATTAAATGCTTTATAAACTAAAGATTCTCTTTCTTCAATATCAATGTTGTCCCACATAAAATGCATGTCATAATCTTGCTTTTCTGGAACATCTTGTAATATTTCAATTGGAGATGCAATTGCAATTCTTTCTTCTGATGGAACTGTAAATAAAGTTTCATCATTTTGTAAGTCTTCTTCTGTTAATCTTTTAGATTCAAAATATTTAATTATTGGAAAAAGTTCTAATGCATTTTCTTTTTTCTTTTTTACTGAATTAATTAGATCTTTTCTGAATGTTTCAAACTCTTTACGATTTGGTTTACTACCGCTACCATTTACAAATTCATATAACTTATTAACTGTTGTTTCACTATTAGTTAATAAGTCTACTATCATATCTTTTAAATTTAATTCCATGGGTTATTAACTTTAAATTTTTAAAAGCTATTGTAAATCAAGTGCTGGTAAGATTTTTTGTTTATCTTTTGTAGTAAATCCGTAGTTGATCAATTTAACATATACAAACATATCTTTTATTTTATCAACAATATCTTCTAACACTAAGATAGAGTTGTTGATAGCTTCTTGTAAGAATCCTAAACTTTTGTTTTCAACAAATAGGTTAGATGCTTTCATATCAGCAAATTTTTTGTTTCTTAATGTTTTTAATGTTTTAACATCACTATTAATTCTATTAATTAAAGCTGTTGCAGTATTTTTGATATCTTTAATGAATTCAACTGTAGGTCTAATCAATCTGTAATGATCAACTTCTTTTTCTTCAAAGTTAGTGTAAATTTTTATTTTTTCACCATTTTCATCATTATCTTTATATAAATAGAAGTTTGTACCATCATATTTTAATAATGCTTTTCTTGATGGGGCTACACTAGTTTTAAATTCATCAGCTGTACAATAATTTAACATTCAATCCATAACTTCAAAGTTTTCGTTTTTAGGAATGTTATCAATATCTTCTTTTTTAAAGAAGAATTTGTTTTTATCTGCATCCATAAAATAATAGTAAACATCATCTTTGTTTCTATATGATTTAATGATTACATCTGTTTTAACTTCATGAATAGCAATATTATCAATTATTGTTTCTCTAATTTTGTTGAAAGATTCTACAGCATAAGAATATCTTCCATCAATACCATATTCAATACTTGAAGCACAATCATTGATCATTTTCTTAATTTCTGGAATTTGAGTTGGGTTATTTCAAATAACATTTTCTAAAATAAAACAATCAGTGATATCAACATATAATCTACCGTTAATAAATGCAGCAACTCTTAAAAGATTACCAATTTTTTTTCATTTACGGTCAGAAACATAAATTAAGTCAAAGTCATTAGCTTCTGGATTTCTTTCTAATTCTTTTTTATTGAACTCAACAATTTTCTTTCTTAGTAAAGAAATGAAAGCTCTAATGTTTTTTGGTATTTCAACATATTCAGCATTCTTAGCAATTTTTTGAACAAGACTTAGATCAAATTTTTCATCATCTGTAATGTTTTGTTTATCAAGTAAGTTAGCTGTGTTAGTGAATAGTTCAATAAATTTTTCTTCATTTTGAATTGGTTTCATATCAACTCTAATAATGAAACGGTCTCATAAGGCTTCAAGACCTTTATTTCTTTCAGGTAACTCGTTTGAAGCTGCAATTAATAATGCTAATGGAACTCTTGTAGGTTTACCATCATTGATGAAAATTTTTTCGTTAATAATCATCAATAGTGCGTTTTGAATAGATGAACTTGCTTTTCAAATTTCATCTAAGAACCCAATATTACAGTCTGGTAAGTATCCATCGATTTTTCTAACATATTTACCTTGTTTAAGTTCTGTAATATCAATTGGACCAAAAATTTCATCAGGAGTTGAATATCTATTCATCAATACTTCAAATGAACTTGCTTTTTTAAAAATACTTTCAACTTTTCTTGACACTAATGATTTAGCAATACCTGGAGGACCTAACATAAAAATAGACTCACCAGCTAGTGCACATAAAAATGAAAGTTTTAGAATTTCTTCTCTTTCAACTAAATCTGCTGCAATTTTATTAACAACATTTTTTGCTGCGTTTCTAATTCATTCTGCTTCTTGTTTAACTTTTTCGTATAATTCTGAATTCATACTTAAATTTTTATTGTTTTCCATAATAATTCTCCATATACCTATTTAATTAATTTTTAGATTGTCCTAAATGTGTTCAAATTTTTTCTAATTGGTCATCTACATATTTTTTTGTAGCAGCATCAGTGTCTTTTCTTGGTTGAGCCAAATTAGTAATGTTTTTAAAATTGGCATCAATAAAGATTGAGTTTTCTTTGTCAGTTGCAAATACATGATTTTTTTCAAAGATTTGAATTTCTTGCATCATTGGCTGTAGCTCATCAAAATTCTCTAACATGAAAATATTTACTAAGTCTGTTAACTTTAACATGGTTGATCTTGTCATATCAATCGCATCATCAGCAACAGGAATCCCATTATCTCTCATGTCTCTAAGTTTTGCATATAATTTTTTAACTTTGTCTAATTCATCTTTATATGCTTTTTCAAGACTTGCTGGTGATATCATATCAGAGTCAGTGTTTCTTAGTTTATCTTTAATATTTGCTTGTAGGTCGTTTCAAGAAATTGCAAATATATTTGGATTTATAATTACTTGGTTTTGAGCTTTTTGATTTTCGTCTCTTACAAATTCTTTATAGTCATAAACATTTTTAGCAATTATTTTATATAAGTAACCATACTTTTTGTGATTACCTTTTCTTAATGCCATAATAATTGATTTACGATATAAATCAATTTCAGCTTTTGTTGGAGCATCAAGAGTTTTGTTCATGAATTTGTAAATAACTCCTACAACTTCATCACTCTTATCAATAATTCTTATATACAAAGCAAGGTTTCTTTTAAAATCCTCACTATCATATTCGTAATCTAAAGATTTATTTTCTGTGTTTTGTTCATTTGTAAGATCTTTTTCTTTTAGTTCTTTGTCTGCCATAAAAAATCCTATTGATTACCTTTCTTTCAAACAACTATTCTAATTATAGTATAAAAATTAATAAAAATAAATATTACATGCTATAATAAAATTTTATCACGGACTAATGCTTTACTATTATAAAAGCTACTGAGTAGTGTTTTTATTGATTATTATAAAAATATGTTTGTAAATAAAAAATATAACAACCATGATTAGTTGTTATATCCCTAACTGACATGTGAAGTGCAACACTTCAATGTTACATTAAACTCTCGACTTTGAAATATAAGTTGAGAGTTTTTTTGTTTTAAATATTTTCTTGATACATTTGGTAAGCTGTTTTATAACCAAACATTTTTCTTGGGATGTTGTTTACTTTTCATTCAAGAGTTTTTATTTTATCTTCACTTACTAAACTGAAGTCAGTTCCTTTTTTATATCATCTTCTAACTATCCCATTTATGTTCTCGTTGGACCCTCTTTGGAATGAAGAATAAGGTTGGCAATAATAAACTTTAAAGTTGAATTGTTTTGCAGTTATTCCCATCATTTGAAACTCTAACCCATTATCAACAGTGATGCTTTTTATTGGGAGTTTTTCATCTCGAATAATGGTATACATTTTAGCCATCATTGATCTAGCGTTCTTCCCTTTTATTTTTCTAATAATTGCCAACCTTGTTTTTCTTTCCACTAATGTCAATAAGTGGTAATAACCACTTTGCCTTTTACTAACTATTAGATCAGCTTCTCAATGTCCAAATTCTTTTCTATTGTTTATCTTTTCTGGTCTTAGACTATAAGGAATGCAGTATTTTCCATCAATTTTAGAAAATATACCTATTTTTCTTCTTTTTCCTTTAACATATTTTCTTCTTAAACAATCTCTTCTTTGTATCTTTCAAATCTTGCTATTGATTCATCTAAATACTTGCCTAGCACTTGGAACTTTAACTAACGGATAGTTTTCTTTTATTCAAAAAATTGTAGCTTCTACACCATGAGATTTAGGATTAAATTTTTGAATAAAAAGATCTGTGAAGTTTTTGTACTTCAACATAAAAAACATATGACAATTTGATTTTCTTCTAATGTATTTTTTGTGAGCAGTTGATGAATAATAAATCCCTGTTGAAGATGTGTTTCTTTTTAATTCTCTTGATATTGTTGATTTGTTTTTATTTAAGATTTTTGCAATCTTATTCATAGAATATTTTTCTTTATTTCAAAGAAAATAAATTAAGCATCTTTCTTCTTTTGTTAAATGTTTATAAGTTTTCATAAGCACTCCTAATATTCATTATCTTTTTATTAGTGAACACTTACAAACAAAACAAATGAAGTGCACACTCTTTTTTGAGTGTTGCACTTCACATGTCAATCGAGCATATAACAACCATGATTAGTTGTTATATTAATCTTTATTATTCTTTATTATTTTGAAACTTGTACTACAGCATGCTTCACAACTCTATCATGAAGTTTATAACCTTTTTTAATAACTTTAGTTACAAGATTAGGTTTTGTTCCTTTAACTTCAACAGTTTCAAAAGGGTCCATAGTGTTTGGGTCAAATTCATCATTTACATTAATTTGAATTTCTTTAACTCCATTATCTGAAAGATAATTTTTAAACATACTACTAAACATTGCAAAACCTTTTAAATAGTTTTGAATTTCAGGATTATTAGGTGAGTTGTTAACTGCTAATTCAAAATTGTTAATGATGTCTATTAAATCAACAATTTTGTCTTTTAAAGCATACTTTTTAATTTCAAAAACTTCTTTTTCAAATTTTATTTGATATTCTTTAATTTTTTCATCAAGTCTTAATTGTGCTTCTTTAGCTTTGTCGTTTACTTTAATTACAAGAGTTTTATTAAGATCTTGAATTTGGTTTTCCAAGTTTTTAATTGATTGCTTTTTTGTTTCAAGTTCTTTCTTTAGATTTGTTATTTCTATTTGTAGTTCATTTACTTTATCATTTTTAATATCTTTTATACTTAAATCTTTTTTAATGCTTAAATCTTTTTTAATTTCATGATTTGGATTGTTTTGTTGATTTGTTTCAGTATTTGTCGATTGTTCTGTTTTTTTTGTAAAATTTTTGTCTTTACCAAAATCTTTTTGTTTATTTTCCATAATTACTTAATCTCCTTTTTAGCCTCATTTAAATATTTTTTTATTTCATCATTTGTTCTTTCAGCAAACTTAGATAATTCTTTTAATTCTGATTGGCTATATTTTTTAGGACTTGTTAATTCTATAACCGCAAATAAATCACCATTACTTCCAAATCTCTTATTTGATTTAAAACCATGACCTGAAATTGTAATAATATCATTATTTTTAGTACCAGCTTTTATTTTGATGGTTTTAATTCCATGAGGTGTTGGAACATCAATTTCTCCACCAACTATAGCTTGAACTGGGTCAACTTTTGCTATTACATAAATATTATTATTTTTTCTTTCAAATATTTTTGATGGAGTTACTTCTATATTAATAAATAGATCACCTTTTTTACCATTTATTAAATTCCCTTGTCCACTTACAACAAGTGTTTCACCTGAATTTACTCCACTTGGAATTTCAACATTTAAAGTTACTTTTTCTTTTTTATATTTTTGGCCTTTACAATCATGACATTTTTTAATTACAATTTTACCTTCACCATGACAATCTGGACAAACTGATTGTGATTGAACTATACCAAGCATAGTTCTTTTCCTTGTGAATACAAACCCTTGTCCCTTACAAGTTTCACATGTTTTTACAGAATCTGGTTCATTTGTATTTCCAGTACCATGACAAGTTTTACAATCAACATTTATTTGGTAATCAATTTTTTTACTAGTACCAAGAACTGACTCTACAAAGGTAATGCTTACATTTAATAATAAATTAGCGCTAACGCTTTCTTGGGATTGTTTTCTTCCAAATCCACCAAAGCCACCAAATCCGCTAAAGGCATTGAATATATCCTCAAACCCGTTAGTATATCCATCTTCATCGCCCATACCACCACCAAAGAATTGGTTAAATATATCAAATGGATCAAAACCTTGTGAATGGAAACCTTGAGAATTTAATCCATCATGGCCAAATCGATCATATGTTGCTTTTTTGTTTGGGTCACTCAAAACTTCATAGGCTTCGTTAACTTCTTTAAATTTTTCTTCAGCGTCAGCGGCCTTATTTCTATCTGGGTGATATTCCATAGCTTTTTTTCTAAAAGCTCTTTTAATATCAGATTCACTTGCGTTTTTACTTATTCCCAATACTTCATAATAATCCCTTTTAGACATACTGAATACCCCATTTATTTATGTATAACTATATATATTATAAATTATATATTATCACACTAATATCGAAAGTGCTAAACAAGATTAATATTGTAATGTGCAAATAATAAAAAAATAAAACCCTTATTGAAGGATTTTATTAATTAGTGTTGTAATCTCATCATCTTTTATTTTTTCGCCCCTTAAAGTGTTATACATATATCCAAATATAGATTTGGCTAACTCTTTATAATCATAATTAGGAATACTTGGAAAATAATATTTATATATTAATGTTAATATGTTGTAACAAAAATTTAAAAGTGATGGTTCTTTTGATGCTAAATCATCAATAATCTTTTTTGTGTTTGCATATAATTCAATTTGTTCAAACAAACTTGTTTCAATTGGATTTATATTAAATGTTTCTCCAATGTTTTGATTATGATATCTAAAATTTTTATCTATACCAAAACAAATAAACATTTCAAAAATAGAATTTTTGTCTTCATTAGAAACAGTTTTTGAAATTAATATATCTTCAAAAAAATCAATTTCATTGTCTTTTAAATCACTATTATATCTTTCAAAAAATAATCATAAAGCTGAGGGATTTATTTTTTTGTTTTCAAAAACTTTATTCAATAGTTGTTTTCTATCTAAATTTTCAACATCGTATAAACCACTAAAATAACTTTTATCTGCTTTTGTTTGCAGCAATAAGTCTTCAAGGATTGTTTGTTTATCTAATGGAATATATGGTGCTTCAAGTTCATCTTCAATTAAAAAAATAGCATCATCATATTTTTTTTCTTCTAATAATTTTTCTGCTTTAGCAATTATTTCATCATAGTATTTTTCAATATCTGACATATATTATTCCTGTTGTTCAATTTTTATATATTCATTTATTAAATCAATATTTATTTTTTCAAAAATACTTTTTCTGAAGCTCTCATCCTGAAAAAGTTTTAATCTTTTTTCAATTTGACTTAATATTTGTTTTTCATAACGGTATGCAACTTTATTTTCATCATACTCATCAAGATCTAAGATTTTGTATTCATCCAATACATTGTTTTTCATTTTAATATCAACATCAAAATCATAGTACTTAATAGCTTCTTCTTCATGAATGAAAGGAGAAGCAAAATTAACATAATAATTTAATGTATCATTTGGTGTTAATGTTGCTATTATGTTATATCACTTATCATAAAAAAAGAACCAAAATGAAGGTTTAAGATTTTTAGAGTGAAAGTTTCTAGATGAATTTTTTTCATTTGTTATGACTCTAGAATTATATAAAGATACACATATGTATTCATCAGTCATAGCAACAACTTTAGGGAATTCTCATACTCTATATAATCAACCATTTCTTTTATAAGCATGAACCATTATTTTTTTTCTAACACTTATCATAATAAACCACTCTCTTAATTATTGATGTAAATATCTTAATATTAAAACAAAATATAATAACTGAAAAGATATTTAACAATAAATTAAAAATGAAATTAGTAAAAACTAATTTCATCATGTTTTTATAAATGGGGCGACCAACGGGACTTGAACCCGCGAATGCCTGAGTCACAGTCAGGTGTGTTAGCCGACTTCACCATAGTCGCCATATAAACAAATACTTATTTATTATAATACATAAGTACTTGTTTACTTTAAATAAATATTATTATTTTACTTCTTTAACTTTTTTAAAGTTTTTGTAGAACTGCTTTGTTGAAAATACTGTATTTTTTTTCTTTTCTTTTTTAATAATATGAAGTGCTAATCAAATTGCAAATAAAACAATTGCAGCAACTACTATTATAACCATTCAGAAAGCTATTATATCGTTAACACTTATAAATCCTCTTAAATTTAAACTAGCAACTCTATAAGTATTAAGTTGAGGATAATATAAAGTATAGTTAGCTGTAACAGTTCCTGTTTCATCGTCTGGTACTAAATCAATGTTTTTAACTACAAATTGAGAAATATTATTTTCTTGTTTAGTAGTATTTTCATTAGTTGATATAGTTGAATTTTTAATATTTTTTGTTGGTGTTTCAATATATGAACCATTAGTTAATTTAAGTAAATTAGTTTTTTCTTGGAATTCAAGATAACCTATACCATCTTGTTTAGAATAACTATTTACATAATTTGAAGGTAATATACCACTAAGTTTATTTACACCAAGATCTGCTTGTGTAGTTGAAGCATTAGTAAATGTTTGGTTACTACCAATATCATTTTTTCATTCGAAAACAGCTAATGATGCACCTAATTCAAACTCAATAGGTTCAAACAATTTAGCAGATTTTGAATTGTTTTTTAAAGCATTAACTCATTCATTAGTAAGTGTTAAATGAGATCCATCACTTAATAAAATGTTAGTTTGTGTATTAGGTGATAATTTCACAACCATATGAACTTTATTTGGTGTAGATTTAGCTTCATCAATTTTTCATTCAAGTTTTGATGTATCAACTCATGGATTTTTTGTTTTTATAAATTTAGACATTTCATTTCCAAATTCATTTTTAATTTCATCAACACTTTTAGACACTGATCAAGAATTAGCTAATTTTTCATCAACTTCAAAGAATGGATTAGTAGTTGTTTCAGTTTCACTAAACATTCCAAATTTGTCAGCCAACGATAAGAAACCTGAACCATTTTCTATATTAGGTCTACCATAATCAGTACTACTAAAGCTAACAGAAAGATGTGAATCTAAAACTTTATCTGGAACATTAGCATCTTTTTTATAAGTTAAAGTACCATTTAAATTACCATTAACAACATCTTGGATTCATTCAGCAGATCCATTTTGGTGTGATGGTGTTCATGTTCATTGACTTACTTTTTGTAAATAACCACTAGACAAAGAAAGCGAATCAATTAAATCAGCTGTTGTTAAATCTAAAATTGATTTTTGAGTTTTTAAAGATTGTAATTTTCAAACATCAGCACTAATTTGTTTATAATCATCAAGTTTTTTACTTGTCTTAAAATCAGCACTACCTCTAATGTTTGAATTACCTATAGAAGTACTACCTTCATTTTTCTTAATTGTATACTCAATAGTTATAAGTCCTTTATTAATGTCTTCTTTCACATTAATTTGTTTAGAAGTATCTTTTTTACCCTCTTCAGTTCCATTTTCATTTATTTTGTAAATATTAATATCTGATTCAGTTATTCCAACACCATTTCCTTGATGAATAAAATTATCAAGAATTTGTTTAGCTGTAAAATCTGTCGCATATTGAGTTGATAACAATTCTTGTTGTTTATCATATTTAGATTTATCAATAGATGGTATTGTTATAAGTTGGAAAATCATATCATTATATTTTCTAAAACCATCTAATTTATAAGCTGGTAAAAGTCTTGTATAAAAAGAATTATCAGATCATCAATTTTTAATACTCAACTTAAATCTAAATTCTATAAATCCATTAATGTTGTCAACATTGAAATGGATAGATTGTGTTGCATCTGCATAAGGTTCACCATTTAATTGAACTAATTCAGCATTATAATTTTTAGCATCTATATTTGTAATAGATAGTAATTTTTTCACATCTTCATTATTTAAATCACCAGCTAATTTTTCATTATATTTAAGGTTAGTTGCTTGTTCTTTAAAATCTTTGATTTCTGGTTTTATAACATCAATTAAATTAGTTTCACCACTAGAGTTTTGAATACCTTTTAAACCTTTAAGGTTTTTGTCTTTGGAAAGCAATAGATTGGCGTTTGAACTTGTGTTGTCAGTTGTATAAAAGATAGCTAATTTTGAGTTTTTAGCGCTTTCATTATTAGAAATTATCATTGGTGTAGTAATATTTGATTTTAATGAACACTTATTCAAACCATCATTACTTGTAAAATAAACATCACCATTTAATTGATCGTAATCTATATATTCAATTTGTTTCCCACCAACTTGCACTTCAGAATTATTAGTTATATTTTTGTTTCTATATTCAAATTTTACTAATTTACTATTTGTTCCAATAATTGGTAGAATAAGATTTTTATCTCCATTAGTACCAGAGTTTAATACTCCTATATTTCAAACAATATTAGAAATGTTAACACCGTTTGAATTATAAAAATTTCCTGATTGTGTTCCAATTAAAGAAAATGAATTATTAATTAAGTTCATTTGAATTTTTGTTGGATTAGTGTTGTTATCAACTGTAGTTAAAGCATAAACACCTTTTTCAACTTCAACAATACTTTTTAAAACATTATTACTTATGTTTGAAATAAGTGTATCATCAATTGCAACATTACTAATTGATAAGTTTCTTGAGTTTAAAACACTTACATTTCCACTAACGCCATTTGCTTTTTGCCCACTAAGTGAAGCATTATCATTAACAATAAAAACAGTTCCATTTTCATCCATAAAAGCTTTATTTGCTGAAATATCTAAACCATTTTTATTTGTTATGAAATAATTTTTGTATTTTTCTGTTTCTGGAACATTTGAATTTCTATTTGGAAAATAAGGTGTTCCATCTTCTAAATTCAATTGAAAATAAAACGAAGATATACCATTAATCTCGCTACTAAGTTTCCCAACAACACCCACTATATTATCGTTGTTGCTATAAGTTATATTCATTTCTGAAATTGTTGCACCAGTTAAACTATTGTTTGTAAAAAATGCACTGTTAGCTACATCATAACTTCAAACTAAATCTCCTAAAAATGAAC
Organism: Malacoplasma iowae; assembly: GCF_900660615.1. GTDB lineage: Bacteria > Bacillota_I > Bacilli_A > Mycoplasmatales > Mycoplasmoidaceae > Malacoplasma > Malacoplasma iowae. Next base: position 896,384 of record NZ_LR215023.1, read on the forward strand.
TTAAATAAATTGTATTATTGTCTTTTGTTAAAAAACCATTTTTAGTAGCTTGTTTTACATCAGTTTTGCTGTTAGACAAAATAGGATTTGTTTGTTCTATTTCAGTTCTAGTTTTTCTACTATTATTTAAATTTACACTTGCTAAAGTATTTTTATGACCAACGTTGTTGTAAATACCAGTAGCAACTACTGAAATACCTAATAAAGAAGCAGAAATTGGCAAAATTCACTTTTTAATAAATTTTTTCATATTCATCCCCTCCTATTTAGAATTATTTTTTTCAACGTATTTAACAACTTCGTCATGTCTTTTTTCTTTTAACATTTCAAGTCTTTTTTGATTGTTGTTTTTTAATTTATTTAGATATTCAATGTCATGTGAATTTGTAACAGTTTTTCTTAAATTACGTTTAATTACCTTTGTGTAAACTAAGAAAACAACACCTGCAGCAATAATACCTAAACCTGCAATAACTGGAACTCAAATTGCATAAGGTGATAAAGGAATTTTAAATCCTGTTAGTTCAATTCTTTTATAAACCTGTCCACCTTCTGGAACAACTTGTTCTTGAGAATTTACTGCACTATTTAAAACTTGACTACTATTTAGAACATGGCTTCTACTATTTCCAGATGTAGCATAAATTGTAACAACTAAAGTACCAGCTGATCTATTTGGACTTAATACTATATTATTAACATCATAATAAGATGCTGAGAATAAATCTTGAACTACTGTTTCTTTAGTAATGTCATCAGCAAACATTTCTTTATTAATGTTTTCATATCTAACATTTTCTAAATTAATTTTTACTTCTTTAGCTGAAGTATCAATTTCTACAGAATTACCATGATAATCTGTTGGTTTATTTCAAGTAAAATCTTGAACTGCTGTATTTATTGCAACACTAGTTTTAAATGGGTATTGTAATAATTCAGATTTAGAAAAATCGTTTATATTTTGTTGAGTTCAAACAAATGCTTCTGTACCAATAAATAATTGAGAAACTGAATTAGGTTTGATTTCAATTTTTAAAGGTAATGAATTACTTGTTATTTTTGAATTATTTTCATCCAAAGAAATGTTCAATTGATCAAAAGATAAATAAGGTACTGATATCAATGAAGCTAATGTAGTATTTAAAACATTTTTATTTGATGTAACTGCATCATTGTATTCATCTCAAATTTGTTGAGATGTTAATAATCCATTATATGAATTAACAGTAACATTCTTGAAATCATTACCAACAGCTTTAAACCCATCTATTTTTTTATTTTCTAAAATTTTTCTTTTATTTGAAGGTAAAAATTGATTTTTTGAAAGCAATGAAACTGTTAAACTTCCATCAATATCATTTGGAGTAACTTCAAAATCTCACTCAGTTGGTGAAGTTGGAAATTTGTGGCCTAAAACCACTAGTTTGTCAAATATATCTTAAAGTGTCACTTGTGAAGGATATTGATTTAAGAATCCATTTTCTTTTAAAGTGGCATCATCATTTACTGCTACTTCATAACCCTTAGAACTTAAGAAACCATCATAAGTAAATGTTTTAGTATAATAACTAGAATCAAATCCAGTTGGTAAATATTTTGAAATATCAACAGTAACTTTTAAAGTACCATTTTCATCATCAACAACTTTTTGGACATCTGATTCTTGAAGTTTAATGTTATTACCATTTTTATCTTTCATATTGATAACAACAAAATCATTAATAATTTCAAGATTAGTTATATCACTTGGATATTTAATAGATTTAAATTCATTAATTTTGTCGTACTTAATATTATTAACACTATCATTTGTTTTTTCGGTTACTAAATGGAATATACCTTCTTTTTTATACATTCCATCAACAATAGTTTTAATATTGAATGATGCAAAATCATTAGATACATCTGTTCATCATTTTTGATATTTAACTTCATAATTTACAGTAAGAATACCATTTTTATCATCACTTTCAGTTGTTGATGATACATATCAAGCTCCCTTATTAGGGTTTCCTGAAATTTTTAACAATCTATTTAATTCATCTGTACTTACAGAACTTGGAGCTGCATTTTTATAAAAATCTTGACTTTTAATTTCTGCATTTATATCATTGTAATTTCTATAAGGTAAATTAACTTGATTATTAAAATTGTTGTCCTTAAAATAATATCCTACTGTTTTTGTTACATCATTTTTGTCATAAATAATTATTGGAGATTCTGTTATTTTAGTTTTAGAAAAAACAGGACTAAAAGTTTTTACATTACTAATTGGTTTAGATTCTCCATCACCAGCAATAATTGTATAATATTTCAAATCTGATTCAGAAAGATCTGTATAACCAACAGATGCATTACTTGAACTTCAAATGTTTGATGTAATAACTCTTTGAGTAACATCATCATAGTAAAAAGAAGATACGTCTTGATCTAATTTTTTAGATTTATCTTGCATATCTAAAAATTTATTTATAGATATTGTTTTATTAGATGAATTGTAATCAAATTTATAAACTGCATTACATCTACCTGCAATAACAAAGACAGATGAACTTATATTTGCATCATTATTGTTAGCATAAAAACCATATTTTGGTACAGCATTTAAATCTTTTGAAACATCTGAAAATAAAGCCATACCATAATTTGTATTAATTGAAACAGGTTGTCCGTTTGCGTTTATAATAGGTTTTAAATTGTCATCCACTACAACTACTTTTTGTTTAAAACCATCTTTATGCTTATCTGCTGTTGGTTCTTCCCCTGTTGGAGCTGTAAGTAAAACAAAGTTAGCATTAGAACCTTTTTTACCTTCAACAAGTGCTGTTAAGATTCAATCATTTGCTCTTATTTTTCCATCTTGTACACCAAGAGCATGTGAACCTATACCACTAAAAGAACTTATCCCATATGTACTATTAATTGTAATTTTAGATGTAACTTCACTATATCCAGCTTTTTTAATTTTAAGTGTTGGAAAGTCATTATTAGTATTCATTTGTCCATCAACAGTTGCAATAATGTCATTGTTTGAATTTTTATATAATACAGTAACACCATCAGCAACTTTAGTAGAGTTGCTTAATGGATCAACAACATTATTGGCATTTCTAATTGGACTAAAAACTAATCCTGTTGATGCATCAACTGCAAAAACAAGTCCATTTTTATAAGCATTGTCTGTAGTATCTGAAGTTAAAATAACAATTAAATTGCTTTCTTCTAGATATTTTCAAGAAACAATTTTTACTGATTTAGTATCAACACCTGGATATTGAGCATTATAAAAAGAATTAAAATCAGAATTAGTGTCCAAATTCAATCTTCATATTTCAACCCCTTCATAAGCTGTCATTATCAATTGTCTTTGATCATTAGAATATCCAATATATCCACTTTCAGTTGAAATCGGTGCAGAATATTTATTATCTGCAATTGGAATGTAATCAAATTGATTATTAGTAGCTTGTGTTTCAGCAGAGTTTAATTTTTGTTTAGCAACAAAATTGTTTTTTGTATTATTAACGATTTTATTACCATGTGATGAAACTACATTACCAACAATAAAACCTAAACTTCCAAGAGCAACTGATACTCCAAGAATGTTTGAATAAGTTTTCTTTTTAAATTTTGGCATAATTCCCCCTTTTAAAAATAATCTTAAAACTAGAAGTTTAAAATTATTTTTATAAATATAAGTATTTAAAATTCACTTATTATCTTTCAATTATATTATATAAAAATAAAATATTCTATTATTAATAAAGAACGACCTTTTTTATATTTTTTATAAATGTTTAAAAAAGCAAAAAAATAGATTTAGTAGTTTATATAAAAAATAATAAAGACAATAAAATCAGTAAGTATTTAATAATACCCACTGACTTAATAAAATTAAGTTTAATAAAATATATAAGTTAAATTACATTAATGTAATAATAAATTTAAAATTTATTCATATTTTTTCTAAAAAGCATTCAAGATAGTAAACATTTCAAGGCGTAAGATATTCAATTAAAGCACTTGGATCAAACTCTTCTTTTTTGTTGCATATTTCTTTTAAGCTATTTGTATACCTGAATCAAAGACTTTTAAATCCTTGCTTGTTTATTACATACCTTGGTTCTAATAATTGATATCAAAATGCCATAGAAACAATTAACTGATTACCTTTATATTTAAATTTTTCAATTTCTACTTCGTTTTTTTTACTTATTTTAGTTACATATACTTTCATGCATTTAACCACTTTAAATTTTTATTTCGATTATATAAATAATAACATTTATTAATAAGATTTTTAAAGCATTGAAGACACAAATTATTCAAACGATGATTTTAATGTTTCATAAGCTTTATTTATAATTGCCATTTTTTCATTTGAATCTTGTTCTTTATAAATATCAGGATGGTATTTTTTTGCCATCTTTTTATAAGCGTTTTTAATTTCATCAATAGTTGGGTTTTTTGATGAAATATTTAAAATTGATGCAGATTCTTCAAATGTCATGTGTTTTAAATTATTCAAAGAAGTTTTTTTAAATTCTTCATCATTGCTTTTTGTTTTTTGTTCTTGTTGTTTGTTTTCTTGATTATAGTTGTTTGTTTGGCTGTTGCTGTTTTTTTGTTGGTGGTTATTGTTGAATGTTTGGTTTTTAAATCTGTTGTTATAGTTGTCGTATATATATGTATAGTATTTATTTATTTCAGCCAAAACAGCATTATATATAGTATCTGATATATAGTTATATATATTATTAATATCAATTTTTTTATTAAAAAAAGCAACTAAAGGATTTGATAAAAACTTTAGTTTTTTCATAATTTGGGGAACAAAACTAACATTTAAATTTTTAATAACATTGATAACCAAATTCATTTTGGAATCTCTTGCATCAAAACAACCAAAATACATAAAGTGTTTTTCATTATAAAAATATAATGCATTGGCATATTTTGGAGAATTATCATAAGATTTATAATCCATTCTTTTCACACCAAAATATTTAAAAGATTCAAACTTATAATTACTATTAGATATTTTAATTTCTTTTAAAATTTGAAAAAAAACAAATGAAGTAATTCAAAGTTCAATATTATAAGTGAACTTATTTTTATAAAGATTTAATATTGTAAATAGCGCACTAAAATCAATTAAATTGTTATTGCTTCATTCTATTAATTTTGAAGATAGTTCATTAGGACCGTTTTGGTAATTTTCATTAATCAATAAATTTATTTCATGATGGATTTTGCTATCTTGAGTTGGAACAAGAATTTCATTAACTAAAAAATTATCAATATCTACACTATTGTATGTTTTTTTGTTTTTCTTTAGTGGAATTCATTTTTCAAAATTTTTCTTTAATGTTATCAAAAATTTTAATTGGAATTTTCCACCCTCTTCTTTAGAAGTTATTTTTCTGTTAAGGTAATAAAACAAAAAAACACCGACACCCAATCCTAAAAGTATTAAAAAGATTATTATAAAAACCATACTAATTCCACACTACGTAAATATATAAATATAAATTTAATTAATTTTAATAATAGTGATAATAAACATCCATAAATAAAATAACTACAATATATTATAACAATAAATATTTAATAGATAAAAAACTAGGACTTTAAAACCTAGTGTTGTTTTTGTCCTAGTCCATAATTTAACTTTCTTTTAATAAACCAAAATAAGAAAAAGAAATGTTATCATTAGATCCATTTGTTATTGCATTACTAACTAATTCATCTGTTATAACTTCTTTATTTGTATCATCACTAATTATGTCAAACAAATTGTTTAGCTGGCAAAAATTATAAAAACCATCTGATGCTAAAAAAATAAAATTGTTAGATTTTAATGGAATGCTTAAATAATCATATTTTTGTGCCATTTCTGTAGAAGCTGAAATTGAATTAGTAATACTATGTAAGTGCTTTTTATATTTCATTATTTCATCATGAGTTAAATTTAAATTTAACAAATGATTTAATAAATTGTGATCTTCTGTTAGTTGTGTTGCTTCTTTTTTATCAATTAAATAAGCTCTTGAATCACCAATTCAAAATACATGAACTTCTTTTTTAATAATTAAAGCCAAAACTAATGTTGTAGCCATATTCATATGTCTACCATTATCTTTAATGTGTTCTTTCATAATCATTTTGGCTCTTACTATATTTTTTTCAAATCATTTTTTAACATCAATAGAAATATATTCAAGCGACAAAAAACTTTTAGAAAAAACTTTAGATACTATTTCAGATGCTTTGTCACTTCCCTCATAACTTCCAACACCATCTGAAACAATTAATAAAGAATCAAGTACTGAATTAGTGCCAGATCAAGCATAATCCTCATTTGTTTTTCTAATAAAGCCAGTATCAGATTTATTAAAAATAATTCTTTTTTCATTCAAACTTTTTGCTATTTTCATAAACCTATAACACTCCAAGTCTTTTACTTCTTAATTGACCACAAGCAGCATCAATTGATGAGCCTTTTTCTTGTCTAATAGTACAAGTAATACCACTATTTTTTAATATATCATAAAACTCTTTGCATTTCTCGCTTCTAGCATATGAATTCTCAAACACTGGATTATAAGGAATTAAGTTAATGTATACCAACCTATTTTTAAACATTTCTATAAGTTCATAAGCATGTTCTTTTTTATCATTTAAATCCTTGATCATGATGTATTCAATTGTTATTCTTCTATTTGTTTTGTTCAAATAATAATCAATTGCTTCTAATAATTTTTCAATATTAAATGCTGCATTAATTGGCATTATTTTATTTCTGATTTCATTATTAGAAGCATGTAATGAAATTGCTAAATTAACTTGATTATTTAAATCTGCTCATTCTTTAATTCTGTGAACTAACCCACATGTAGAAACTGTAATTTTTCTACCACCAATTCCTAGTCCTTTTTGTTCTTTAATAACTTTCATAAATTGAACTAAATTATTAAAGTTATCAAATGGTTCTCCAATCCCCATTACAACCATATGGGATAAATTTTCGCCTTTTGTTTTATACAAATATTGTTTAGCTAATAAGAATTGTTTAATAAACTCACCAGTACTTATATTTCTTACTTTTTTAAGCAAACCTGAGGCACAAAATTTACACCCCATATTACAACCAACTTGTGAAGTCACACAAACACTATATCCATAATCAAAAGACATTAACACAACTTCAATAAGATTATTATCATGAAGTTCTAGTAAAAATTTTACAGTCCCATCCTTATCCTCTTGAATTGTGTTTATTTTAATTTCATCAAAAAAATAATTTTGTTTCAAAAAAGAAATTGCTTGTTTAGATAGGTTTGTCATTTTGTCAAAATCATCAATGTCTTTTTTGTAAATTCAATCATAAATTTGATCACCAACATATGACTTAAAGCCACTAGCTACTAAATTGTCTTTAAGTTCTTGTAATGTTAATGAATATATAGAAACAAGATTATCATTTTTTATATTAGTATTAACATTCATTATTTTTCCTTATTAACTCTATAGATGTCACCTAAAATAATTTTTTTCATTTCAATAGCTGCTCTTGTAGCATCATCATTTAAAACAACATGATCATAATCTTTTGTCATTTTAATTTCTTCTTTTGCTCTTTTGATTCTCATTCTAATTTTTTTTCTGTCTTCAGTGTCTCTTTTCTTTAATCTTCTTTTTAATTCTTTGATTGAAGGTGGAATTATAAAAATTGATACAAAGTCTTCTCTTTTAATTTTTTTAATTACATCAGTTGCACCTTTAACTTCTATCTCTAAAATAACATTTTTACCTTTTTCTATTTGTTCATAAACTTTTTTAAGAGGAGTACCATATTTGTTTTTAGCAAATTCTGCTCACTCTAATAATTCATTGTTTTCAATAGCTTTTGTAAATTCTTCGTCAGAGACAAAAAAATAGTCAACTCCATTCATTTCACCTTCTCTTGGTTCACGAGTTGTCATTGAAACACTATAAGATAAATTTAATTCAGTATCATTAATAAATTGATCAATTATTGTTTTTTTTCCAACGCCACTTGGGCCACTAATTATTATTATTAATCCTTTTTTATTCACAAAAGCTCCATTATTTGTTTTAATATTATTAATTGTATAAGAAACTTTATCTAAGGTATATAAAATGTTTAAAAAAATAACTCCAAAATCAGAATGATTAGTATTTGATGATAATCCCATCATGAAGCAAAAAGTCGAAGAAGTACGTTTACCTTTAAACGAAGAAGATAAAGATGTTATTTCGAAAATGATAAGTTATATAGATGCTTCATATGATGGAGAATTTAATAAATATAAAATAAGACCTGGAATTGGGATAGCTGCCATTCAACTTGGTTATCCAAAACAAATAATCTATATTCATTTAGATCAAGATGAAACAGAACATAAATATTTATTAGCTAATCCAAAAATAATCAAACAATCTTTAAATAAAGCATTTCTTCCATCTGGAGAGGGTTGTTTATCTGTAGACAGAGATGTTAAAGGATTATCAATAAGAAATGAAATTGTAGTTGTTGAAGCAATAGATTTATTTACAAATGAAAATATCACAATCAGAGCAACTGGATTATTATCAATGTGTTTACAACATGAGATTGATCATAACAATAACATTTTTTATTATGACAGAATAAACAAAGAAAAACCTTTTTATAAAGATAAAAATTGAAAAGAAGTTGATAGATAGTTTTTAACAAATTAGTACACTAATTACCAAGCAATTTTAGTTTTACTATTATTATAGTCAAAACCAATTGCTTCCCTAACTGACATGTGAAGTGCAACACTTCAATGTTACATTAAACTCTCGACTTTGAAATATAAGTTGAGAGTTTTTTTGTTTTAAATATTTTCTTGATACATTTGGTAAGCTGTTTTATAACCAAACATTTTTCTTGGGATGTTGTTTACTTTTCATTCAAGAGTTTTTATTTTATCTTCACTTACTAAACTGAAGTCAGTTCCTTTTTTATATCATCTTCTAACTATCCCATTTATGTTCTCGTTGGACCCTCTTTGGAATGAAGAATAAGGTTGGCAATAATAAACTTTAAAGTTGAATTGTTTTGCAGTTATTCCCATCATTTGAAACTCTAACCCATTATCAACAGTGATGCTTTTTATTGGGAGTTTTTCATCTCGAATAATGGTATACATTTTAGCCATCATTGATCTAGCGTTCTTCCCTTTTATTTTTCTAATAATTGCCAACCTTGTTTTTCTTTCCACTAATGTCAATAAGTGGTAATAACCACTTTGCCTTTTACTAACTATTAGATCAGCTTCTCAATGTCCAAATTCTTTTCTATTGTTTATCTTTTCTGGTCTTAGACTATAAGGAATGCAGTATTTTCCATCAATTTTAGAAAATATACCTATTTTTCTTCTTTTTCCTTTAACATATTTTCTTCTTAAACAATCTCTTCTTTGTATCTTTCAAATCTTGCTATTGATTCATCTAAATACTTGCCTAGCACTTGGAACTTTAACTAACGGATAGTTTTCTTTTATTCAAAAAATTGTAGCTTCTACACCATGAGATTTAGGATTAAATTTTTGAATAAAAAGATCTGTGAAGTTTTTGTACTTCAACATAAAAAACATATGACAATTTGATTTTCTTCTAATGTATTTTTTGTGAGCAGTTGATGAATAATAAATCCCTGTTGAAGATGTGTTTCTTTTTAATTCTCTTGATATTGTTGATTTGTTTTTATTTAAGATTTTTGCAATCTTATTCATAGAATATTTTTCTTTATTTCAAAGAAAATAAATTAAGCATCTTTCTTCTTTTGTTAAATCTTTATAAGTTTTCATAAGCACTCCTAATATTCATTATCTTTTTATTAGTGAACACTTACAAACAAAACAAATGAAGTGCACACTCTTTTTTGAGTGTTGCACTTCACATGTCAATCGAGCAAGCAATTTTAGTTTTACTATTATTATAGTCAAAACCAATTGCTTGGTTTTATTTTCTAAAAAATAACAAGCAAAACACTTGTTTAGTTACTATAGAAAAATTATTACCAAAAATATAAAAATAGAAAAAAAATAAATATTTTAACTTTTTTTATAAAAAAGCAACAAAAATCAAAAAAATGAAATATAATAATAATGTTTCATGTAGGTCTTATTTGTTAAATTTTACAAACATTTTGTTTGTAAAAATGAAATGACATATTTTATATAACTTATTATTATATTAAAATTATTTTTTTCATATCTTACAACCATAGGCCATCTCCCTTTCACTTATTTATCTATCTATAAATACATGAAACGAATAAAAAGAGAACTCATCACTCTCTTTTTTTTATTTTACTTACAACCCATAACAAAAATTAATTGTTATGGGTTTTTATTTTTGTTCTGTAACAAATTAAATTAATAAAACTAAATATTGAAAAAAACAAATTCTATAAAAGATTTAATTTATATTTTTATTTATTAAATTAATTAAACATAAAATAAAAAAAACTTCCCGATCAAGAGGAAGTTTATAGATAAGGCCATTGCGCAAATTAAATAGTGTTATTTATATTCCGCCACACTCTGGGATAGTTAATATATAGTGATCAGAAATATATTAACTAATATCGGTATCTTATAAGACATTAATATTTTAACAAAAAAACCAAAAAATAAAAACTATTTTTATTAAAATATTAAATTTAAATCAAAAAACAATTAATTCATTACATATATTTTTAAATAGTTTAAAAATACAAATATAAAAAATAATTATTAGAAAAGATATTGAATTAAATAATTGTTATTCATAAAAATTTGGTACTTTAGTTGTTTTACAAATTCTATATGTTCCATTAATGTATTTTTTAAAAAACATTATGGGTTTTTCATAGTTTGTAAATAAAACCATCTCAAGATCGTTTATTTCACTAAAATAAAATCTAGACATTTTTAAAAGACTTTCATTTTCTTGGCTATATTTTTTAGTATCAACTAAAAGTCATACATTTTCTAAAATATGGTTTGAAGATTTAATATAACAAATTACATCTGCTTTGATTGGTCTAGAATTGCAATATAAAGTTTTATTAACATCAATGTCAACATAACTTACTTTTTTAGATTTTAAAAAATCAATTGCTTTACTAAGTGATTTTTTATCTTCACTTTTCTTTATTAGTTGGTTTATATCACCTCTGGCATTTTTTTCAAGTTTACCATTTCTCACTATAATCACCTATTCAAATTTTTCTTCAATAAATTTTTTAGCAGATAAAGCAGCTATTGTCCCATCAGAAATAGCAGTTGATATTTGTCTAATATTTTTTGATAAAATATCACCAGCACAAAATAAACCTTCTACATTTGTTTGCATATTTTCATCAACAATAATGAATCCATTTTCATTTTTAACATCTAGCTTACCTAAAAAATTGTTAACAGGTATAAAACCAATAAAAGGAAAAATACATTCAACTTCTTTAATTGATTCTTCGTTTGTTAAAACATTTTTAATTTTTATTGAATTAATTTTTTTTCCATCACCTATAAATTCAAGTGGAACAGTATCTAAAATCAACTCAATTTTTTTATTATTTTTAACTTTTAAAACAACAGATTCATCAGCTCTAAAGCCTTGTCTTCTATGAATTAAATAAACCTTCCCAACAATATCAGCTAAAAATAAAGATTCTTCAAGAGCTGTATTTCCACCACCTATCACAGCAACAGTTTTGTTTTTATATAAAGCAGCATCACAAACAGCACAATATGAAACTCCTCTTCCATAATATTTATTTTCACCTTCTACACCAAGTTTTTTTTCACTCATTCCACTTGCAATAATTACAGCTTTTGCATACCTTACCATATTATCACTAGTTGTTATGTGAAAAATATCATTAACTTTAAATATGTTGATAACTTCACCATAAATAAATTTAGATCCAAGGCTTGTAGCTTGTTTAAAAAAATTCATAGCTAAATCTGGGCCATTAATTTGTTCAAAACCAGGATAGTTTTCAACAAAACCAGTTTTAACAACTTTACCACCCGGAGTATCTTTTTCAATAAATGCTGTTTTTAAATTTGCTCTTTGTCCATAAATTGCAGCGGTTAAACCAGCAGGTCCACTTCCAATTATAATAAGATCATAAAAATGCGGATTGTTAATATAGTTAGTATCAACTCTCATAAATTCTCCTTAATTAATGATTGTTATAAAATAACATTTCTTCTTCACTTCTAGTGAAAGCAGGTGGTTTTAAATAGCCATAAGTTTTAGGTTTTTTTATTTCTTTTTTATTATTTGAGTTTGATAAATTATTTGTTCTAATTGATTTTCAATTATTAAAATTTAAATAGTATTTAGTTTTCACTCACAGCATAAACAAAACTTTTGTTTTTCTATTTTTAGCAATAACTAAATGATTTAAAACTAACAATGTAATTCCAAAAACTATAAATAAAACAGAAGTTACAATTGATGTTACAAAACCAAACTTACTATCTCTAAATGGTTCCATAATAAGTCTTATAATTCCATAGAAAATGAAATATGAAATACCTATATCACCAGCTTTTCTAAATTTTATGAATTCAAATCCAAAATATAAAATTAAAAAAACTCAAAAATTTGAAAAAGACTCATATAAAAACAATGGTTGACGGAAAGAACCATCAATAAACATATTATAATAAACTCCTGGCATTACTGTTTTTAATCAAGCAAAACTAACTTCTGGATTTGTAACAATAGAACCATAAACTTCTTGATTAAAAAAATTACCTCAACGACCAATAATTTGGCCTACAAGAATACATGGAATAATAGCATCTGCATAAACTCACATTGATACTTGTCTTACATATGTATTGTTATTAAAACTTGTTTTTACATTATATTTAGGTTTTCTTAATATATATGGGAATCAAATACAAGCAGCCAAGACAGTAAACATTACCCCACCTTGAATTGCAAGTCCACCACCTTGAAAATCCCAATAATCAACAAAGAAGTTACTACCCGGTTGAACTTGTGCGTCACCGATTATAAAACTTCATAGCCTAGCACCAAGAATAGAAACTGGAACACCTATAAAAATAAAATAAAAGAAAGGATCATATGGAACTTTATATCATTTAGCTAATTTAACACAAGCTAAAATAATAGCCAAAACAAATCCTATAAAAATAAAAATACCATACCATCTAACCTCTAAGGTTCCAAGTTTAAATGCCACTGGATCTAAAGCATTTAAAACTGATGATGTAATATTAGATAAGTTTCAATCCATATGTGTCCTCCTTTTAAAATTTATAGGTATAAGATAAATATATCATTATTTATTTGATTTTGACTTTTCATCAAAATCTTTAAAGGAAATATATCCTGATTCTATAAGTTTAAAATTAGCAACTATAACTTCAATTAAATCAGAAATCTTTTTACCACTAGTAACAGGTATTAAATAATATGGTAGTTTTATACCTAGTATTTCTTTATATTGTAAATCAGCTCCAAGTCTTTCAATGTTATGAACATTATGTTTAAATTCAACAAGCTCAATAACTATATTAATTTCTGAATTTGGTTTCACTTTTTCTATACCAAACAATCTTTCAACATTGATTATTCCAAGTCCTCTAACTTCCATAAACCCTTTAGAAAACTTTGGAGGAGAACCGATTAACTTGTGGAAGACTTTACGACAATCAACTGCATCATCTGAAATAAACATATGTCCTTTTTTGATTAACTCAGTAGTTGTTTCAGATTTACCAACACCAGAATTACCAATAATTAAAACACCTTTACCATATATTTCCATTAAGTTACCATGAAGTGTAACTATTTCGCTTAAAGCTTCAGCTAAAAATATATTTATAAGAGTATTGATTTCAGATGATGATGAATTTGTAGCCATAACTGTAACATTATATTTTTTAGATAATTCAATTAAAATTGGAAATGGTTTAAATGATCTTGATAAAACAATTAGAGATGGTTTTAGTTTTAAAATTCTCTCTAATTTTTCAGTTACTATATTTGTATCATATTGCTCTAAATAATTAAATTCTTCTTTCCCTCACAATACTATAGCTTTTATATCTGTGTGAGAAAAAAAACCAGCAAATTCTAAACCAGTTCTTGTAACCCTTTGTGAAACAATAGGTTTTAATTCTCCTTCATTAACAATAGGGTAATCAAATTTATCTTTAATGTCTTTTCAAGTTATCATATTTTTCTCCAGTTAAACAGCAAATAACAACCCTATAGGAAGTGATAATAAAATAATCGGAAAAATTCTAGAGCTATCTGAAGATATAGAATAATTAATAACTCCAAGAAGTAAAAGTAATCCAATAACTGCAATTCCTATTAATAATAAATCAATTAAAATTACGCCAACAATTTTTAATACTTTCATATTAATTTTTCCAAATGAAGCATTAATTGTTCTGTCTTCATTTTCTAGAATTTTTTTAATTCTAGAGTATGTAGGGTATCTTGCTTCTCTGAAAAAAGTTTTTATTCTAATGCTTAGTTTTTCTTTTTTTTCTTTTGTTTGTTTTTTGTTAATTTCTTCTAATTCTTTTTGTTCTTCTGAAACTATTTTTTCTAATTCATCGATTTTATTTTTTAAGATGCCAAATTCTTTGTTTTCTAGATAGTTTTGAAGTTCATTAATTTGGTTAGTTATTGTTTGCTTATCATTTTTTTTGAATAGTGTTTTTTTATTTAGCTCAACCTTTAGGTCATCAATTATTTTATTTGTTTTTAAAATTATTTCTTGTTGAGCTTTTTCTTCTTGTTGTTTTTTTAGTTCAAGCCCTTCTTTAGATTTTTTTTGATTAGCAATTTCTTTTTTATTATTTGTTTTATTTTTTTTATTTATATTTACTTTTGCCATAAACTAGCTCCAAAATATATCCATTCAATTATAAACAAAAAATAGGTTGACTTAATAACAAAAAAGTATCTATTAAATAAGCACATAAAAAAAAAAAAAAAAATACTCTTTGAAAAATCAAAGAGCTTTTTTATGCAATAGGACTAAAATTATTTACTCCTGCAAAAATTACCGATGACATTGGTAACACACAAATAAATAATAAAATTGCTATTCCTATAAATGACATGTTAACTAAGAAAAATGATTTACTTCTATGAACACTATTTATACCCACAAACCATGAAGCCAATAGATATATGTATGGTATTGGGATTAAACAGACTATTATCCCTGAAAAAATAATAGTTGTTTGATTCATCGCTAAATTAAGATCAATATATGCTCACTTGTGAGAAGTTGATCCATTAAACTGTGTAGCTAAAAATCCCATTACAACACAAGCATATGCAAACAAAAATAAACCTATAACAATAAAAGATATTCAAGAATCTTTTACAAATTTATCATCTCTTAATTTATTATCAAAACCTTTAGCTTTTGATTTTGAAGACAATGATCTTTTAGCTAAAAAATCTTTTTCTCTTTTTTCTTTTAAAAAATCTTTTTTAGTTTTTTCAAACTTTTCAAAAAACGTATTATTTGCTTCACTTGAAACATGGTCATCTGAAATATCTGAATAATTATTTACATCTTTATTAACGGTTTCATTTTGATTATCATAATCATTATTTTGATTTGCTCTAGGAGCATTCCCAAGATTATTGTTCTTATTTTCTTTCATTTATTGCTCCTTAATTTTTCTAAGTATATCTTCTATTATTTCATAATTTTCCGAAGCATTATCTTTTACAAATATAAGATTTGGAACTTTTCTTAGTGTTAATTGCATAGATAACATTTTTCTAAAAAAACCAGTTGCTGAAGTTATCTTTTTTAAAACTGCATCAGTCAATTCTTTTGGATAGCAACTTATATATATTTTAGCAATACTTTTATCATTTGTTAATCTTACATCGACAATAGTTGCCTTTTTAATTAAATCATCATAAATTTCTCTTACAATTGTTTCATTTATGATTTCTTTAATTTGTGATTCTAATCTCTCAATTTTTATCGTTTTACTATTCATGAGTTTTTTCTACCATTTTATATATTGTAACAATATCGCCAACTTCAAATGAATTAAAATCATCAACAGTAAAACCACACTCTTTACCAGCACTTGCTGATGATATAGATTCTTTACCATGTTTTAAAGAAGATATTTTTTTATTTTCTACAATTACTTCTTTATTTCTAATAAGTCTAACTAAACCATTTCTTATTATTTCCCCGCTTATAACCCTACAACCAGCAATCGTTCCAATTGATGAGTGAGTTCAAAGTTGTTTAATTTCAACTTGTCCAACTTCAACTTCTTCAAATATTGGATCAAGTGTACCTTTTAACATTTTTTCAACATCATTTTTTACTTCATAAATAATATTAAATACTTTAATTTCAACATCCATTGAATTAGCAAATTCAATAACTTGTGAATTTGGTTTCATGTTAAAAGAAAATAATTTAGCTTTAGCTGTTTTTGCTAAATTCACATCTGATTCAGATATAGCTCCAACTGATGATCTTATAATATTTATTTTTGCTCCTTCAACTTCAATGTCACTTAATGTTGCTTTTAAAGCTTCCACTGAACCTTGAACATCTGCTTTCAAGATTACATTTAGTTCTTTAATTTCTGATGAATCTTCTTTCTTTAAAGAAGTTAGTTGATTTAAAGCTGCAAGTTTTCTTTTTGTAGTGTTTGCTGAAATCTTAGATGCTAAATCTTTAATTAATTTTTCATCTTTTGTAACAATTCATTTATCACCAGCATTTGGAGCACCATTTAAACCACTAATTTTAACTGGCATAGATGGACCAGCTTCTTTCAATTCTCTGTTATGAGAATCTAGCATTTTTCTAATTTTTCCTCAGTATTCACCAACAAGGATATAATCACCAACTTGTAAAGTACCACTTTGAACTAAAATATTTGCTACAGGACCTAATCCTTTATCAACATAAGCTTCTATTGTTACACCATTAGCAAGACGTTTTTTATTAGCTTTTAAATCCATCATTTCAGAAGTTAAAATAATTGCTTCTAATAATTCATCAATACCTTGATTATTAAGTGCTGAACCTTTTACAACAATAGAATTTCCGCCTCATTCCTCACACATAACGCCTTTATCAGCTAATTGAGATAAAACCTTTTCAACATTAGGATTTGGTTTATCCATTTTGTTAATAAAAACAATGATTGGAACTTTAGCATATTTCGCATGGTCTATTGCTTCTTCTGTTTGTGGTTTTAAACCATCATCTGCTGCAACAACTAAAATAACTATATCAGTTAAATCAGCACCTCTTGCTCTCATTGATGAAAAAGCTTCATGACCTGGAGTATCAAAAAATGTAATTACATTATTTTTTCAATTAACTTGATATGCACCAATATTTTGTGTAATACCACCAGCTTCATTTGATGCAACATTAGTTTTTCTAATTGTATCTAAAAGTGTTGTTTTACCATGGTCAACATGACCCATAATAGTTATTATAGGGGGTCTTTTTTCAAGATCTTTTTCATCATCTTTAATAACTATTTGTTCAAAGAAATTATCTTCATTAATTTGAATTTCTTTTCTAAAGTCATATCCTAATTCAAGACAAATTTCCCCCATTTGTTCTTCAGTTAAAATTGTGTTTAAATTACAAGCCACACCTTTAAGAAATAAATATTTAATAATTTCTGATGATGGTTTGTTTAGTTTAGAAGCAAATTCACTAATTGAAAGCGGTTCAACATAAACAAACACTCCATCTTGTATTCCTGTTTCAACCTTTTTAAATTGTGATTTTAAGTCAAAACTTTTTCTATTATCTTTTTTGTTATTTTTGTTATTACCGTTCTTTTTCATGCTTTACCTCACTATTTGAATAATTCTTTTAAAATATCAAGTTCATCATCATTAATTAAAACCTTAAATTTTTTATTAACTATTTTAACAATGTTCTCAATTTGTATTTCTTTCAATTTATCAATATGAAAGTAAATAGATTTACCTTTATATTTGTTTTTTAAATCAACATAAACTTTGTTAGATGATTTTACATATGTGATTTTGATTAACTCATTTTTGTCAAAAGTCTTTTTTAATAAAACACATTTTCTAAAAACTTGTTTATCATTTTTTTTATTCATTAGTCTAGATCATCATAATCTAAGTCATCAATATCAATTGTTTCAGCTGAATCATCATAATCATCTTCTGAAACATCAAATTCATCAAAGATGTTAACTTTTTCTTTTTTTGGTTTTTTAGAACTTTTTACATTGTGTTTTACAATATCATCTTTTTCTTTTGTATTAGGTTCATCAAAAAAATCATCTATACTTTCAGAAGAATTGTTGTACGTTTTTACTTCTTTTTCTTCTTCTTTTTCTTCTTGAATTATTTCAGCTTCTGATTTAGTTTCTTCTGTTGAAGAATTTTCTTCAGTTGATTCTGATTCTTTATAATCATTTTCATTAACAAATGATTTTTCATTATCAATATCTTTTTTGCTGATGAATACAACTTCATCTTCATCATCTAATTCAACTTTTTTCTTTTTCTTTTTAGAAATATCATTTGAATTAAGAAGTTTTTCTACATCCTCATCAGTTAAAGAATCAATTATACTATTAGATGAATTTCAATTATCATCATAGTTTGAATTACCAAGATCATCTGAAGAGTAGATATTATTGTTATTAAGTTTATTTCTTTGATTTCATTTATTGTTGTTATTGTTTCCAACATTAACTCTTCTTGAATTTCTTTGCGGCAATAAAGAAGACACATCTTCATAATCAATTTTGTCTTCAATTGCAACAGCCTGTGTAACTATATCAATATTTCATTTAGTTAACATAGAAAGCAATTTAACATTTACACCCATCTTACCAATCATTTTTGCTAAATCTTCATCATCTTTACAAACTATAGTTACATATTTAACATCTGGATCATCTTCATCATCAGTTATTTCTAAACCTATAATTTGTTCAGGGCTTGTAGCATTTATTAATAATTGCTTTGGATTTTCATCATATAAAAATACATCAATTTTTTCATTATTTAATTCTTTTGAAATATTTTTAATTCTTTCACCTTTATTACCAACACAAGTACCAATTGCATCTATATTAGGGTTATTAGTTTTAATAGCAACTTTTGCTTTATTACCAGGAACTCTGGCAATAGCTTTTATCTCTATTGTTCCATCATCAATTTCTGGAACATGAGTTTTTAATAGGAATTCTAATAATTTGTTATCTGTTCTAGAAAGAACAATAGGTCAACCTTTAGATTCTTCTTTAACATTTTTGATAAGAAAAGCATATTTTCTACCAGCTTTTATGTCTTCATTAGGAATTTGTTCAGAAGGTGGCAAAACCCCCATAATTGAATCTTCCATTTTTACTTCAACATATTTTTTTTCTACTTTATCAACTTCTCTAGAAACAACTTTACCAACATCATCTTTGAACTTTTCAAATATTTTAACATTTGTTATTTCGTTCATTTTTTGTTGAAAAATACTTAAAACATGAGTTGCTACTCTTCTTTCAAATTTATCAATATTGATTCTAAGTTTATAAATGTCATTTAAATTAATTTTAGGATTTTCTTTTCTTGCTTCTTCTAAAGTTATTTCAATATCATCATCAATATCATCTTCACTTTTATCAACAACAGTTTTTAACTCATATAATTCTAAAAGCCCTTTTGAATCATCAACAATAACTTCAACATTAGAGTCTGGAAATTCTTTTAAATAAGCTTTTTCTAAAGCATATTTAAAAACTTCAATAACTCTATCTTTTTCAATAGATTTACTTTTAGCTACATCATCTACAAGTGTAAAAATTTTTGACATGTTCATTTTATTTTCTCCTAATAAAAACAATAAGTAATAGGTATTCCCTATTACTTATTGCAGTAACTACATTAAAATAATACAACAAAAGTTAAAAAATAGTTATTTAATTTGCAATATAAAGATTCTAAAATTCTTAATTTATTCATTAAACTCTTTTGGTGGTTGGTTTGGAATCCAACCAGTTAAGCTTTGATAGTGATTTTTAAAATCTATTGTTAAAAATCATTTATATCAATTTGATTCTAAAGTTGTAGACTCAAAATTTTTAATAATTTCTGATTTTGCTTTGTCTTTATTTTCTTCATAATAAATTTTTCAATCTCTATAAAGAAGATATTGTTCTAATAAATAATCTTTGTATAAATAGCCATACAAAGGGTCACTTGCTCCAGGTTTGTGTGATCAATCTTCATATTTGTAACCAACAACACTTTCAAACAAATGAGGAAAAATTGACATTTCAAAATATATTTCTTTGAATAAATCAAATTGTCTAATATATTTATTTGCTAAATAAATTTTAAACATATTTGAATCTTTTGCTTTTAATCAATATTCTTTTTCAATTAAATCTAGTTTATAAATCAATTCTTCTTCAGTAAGCATAGAAAATTTATTTTTTAATTTATCACCAAGAAAAACTAATCCATTAATTTTTTCATCATCTTTATAAGCATTCAATATTTCTATACTTTTATTTATTTTCATATCATTGTTAAATAATGAATTATTAAAGACATTAATAAATTTAGATTCTTCTGAAAAAATATAATTTTCTATAAAGAAATTGCTTTTATAAGCATTAAATTCAACAGCATAACATATTTTATTGAATATATTTTTTAACATTTCATTTTTTTGTTCATTACTTAAGTTATTTTCACTTGTGCCTTCAATTTTATAGATTAATTCTTTAATATATTGATCTATTGCAAACTGCCCCTTTTGTTTAACTTCTTCAGGTAAATAATTATTAATTTTGGATTCATCAAATCTTTTATCTGCTTTCTTATCTCAATCACCAATTTTATTTACAACAAAATCACCTTTCAATTTTATTTGTGATTTGTCATAAGAATCATCAAAAATTGGTTTTGTTAAAATAACTCAATTATATCAATATGAATTTGTAGTTAAAGGACTTATTCCATATCAATTTAAACAATCAACAATTAAACTTATTTCTTTATATGTTCTATATAAAATAACAATTTTATCATCATCATAAATATTATTGTTTTTCATTGAAGCCAAAGATTCTAGATGCTTACCATAAGATATATTAAAATTTTTTTCATATAAATATGGAAAAATAGCTATTTCTTTTTTGTATTTATAAATAATATCTAAAAAACCAAAAGTATTAAAAAATTGAGATATTTTTTGGTAGTTTTGTTGGGGAATATCTTTTGTTTTGATTCATACATTTTCTAATTTAGAAACAACATCACCAATTCCTTTTTCGTTTAAAGATTCTGTATATCTTGCCTCAGCTATTGTTCTTTCTTTTGTTATATTCATTATTTGGTTTCAATTAGAGGTAGAAAATCTTTGATCTAAAATATTTTTATTAAATTCGTTTAAAGCTTCTTCAAATGTTAATTCATCATTTAAAACTTTTGTAGATAAACTTTTAATAAGTTTAACTCTTTGGTTTCAAACAGTATTAATTAGCGAAATAGTTTTTTCATAATTTTGATAAACTTCTTGTTTACTCATTTGATTTAATTCATTTTTAAATTCCATTAAATCTTTTTTGAAATAATTAATTTCATCTTGATTTGGAATATTTTTTTCACCAAAGAAAATTTTCTCTTGTTCACTATAATTTTTAAAGTTTATAGGATTATTATTTTCAATATCATTATTAGAACCATTTTCAGGTTTAGATGGGATTTGTTGGTTATTGTTTGTTGTTGAATGATTTGAACAAGATAACAAACTTGTTGATATTGCAATTAATGGTACAAATGAAAATAACAACAAAAATGTTTTTTTATATCGCATAAACTTTAACTCTCCATGTTATACAAACTTAACAATAAATGCTAATGTGATTTTATTTTATGTCTGATACAAAACACTGTCAATTTAACAAATAAAAATACATTTAAACCTAACCTATTATTAAAATGCAGATATAACCAAAATAGGATATATCTGCATATATATTAAATTAGATTAAAAAGAATGGGTGGAAAATAGATTTAAGGATATCTTCATTTAATAATTTGTTTATTGATTTGTCACTATTTTTGTTTACAAAATCAATATATTCTTCTTTTGTAACATCTTTATCATTTATTTTAAATACTTCTTCAACTTTACCGTTGATTGATTTATATGAATGAGAGCATTCTCAATTGTTTTTAGAAAATTCTATATCTTTGATTTCTTCAGATATATTTTTCAATTCTGTTTTTAATTGATTGATAGTTTTAATTAGTTCATCATTTAAATCATTAGAAGTAACAAGATTAACAAGTTGTGCTTGCAACTTCCTTTCTTTAATTTTTAACTCATTGATTTTATTCATTTTAATACCTCCTTGTACAAATACTATAACACTATTTTAGCACTTTGTAAATGAGAGTGCTAAAAATATACAAAATATTTATACAAGTGGTTTAATTAATTTGCTATTGTTTTCTTTAAGTTTGTTTTCTTGAAAAGAATAATAATGATAAAGAAATTAGAAAGTAATATTATAAACAACGATAAAGCACCATAAATATAAGGTAATCAATTAATAACTGAAGATATAAATATATTAGATAAGCTATAAACTGCATATTGTAATGTAAAAATAATTACTATTAACAATATTAATCCGATAAGTAAAGATAAAGCAAGAATTGGTATATATGAAAATAATATACTATTAATATTTTCTTTATTTGAATAACCTAATGTTTTTAATATAGAAATCATTGTTTTAATTTCGCTCATCATAATAGATGTCATAACTAAAATCATAATGACAACGATTGGAACAAAGATTGATATTCCCAATGCTTGAACTGTTTTTATGCTTTGGAATAAATTGACATACACTTGTTGTGTTGTTAAATAACTATCAACATTTGTTAAAACTATATTTATTGGACTATTAGTAAATAAAGAAATTAAATAACTTGCAAGATCTGTTCTATCAAAATATTTATTTAATATCTCATTTTCTAATTTTTTTCTATCTTCTGGTAATACCAATTCTGGGTTTTCACTAATAATGTTATTTAAAACTAATGATTTACCAGAATAGTCATTATTACCATGATATGTTTGTTTTAGAAATTCTGCTAATGTTATGTTATCAACTTTGCTTATCATTGGTCATAAACCAAATAAACTATAAAAGTTAATATTGTTTCTTAAAAAGAAAGTATTGCTATCATCAGTAATTACTGCATTAAATGGAATTTTATTTTGCTCTTCTAAATTATTAGCATAATATTTTACAACACTTTTTTTGTTATTATCATAACCATAATGTGATATTACTTTTCCACCAGTAAGATCATTATCGCTTTCGTTTTGTTTAGTTAAATTTGTTAATTTATTAGCAAGATTTTGACTTACATAAAATTCTTCACCAAAAGAGATAGATGATATACCAACAACTTTTAATTTATATTGATGATTAAGTTGCTTGTTTGCAACTTTTTCAGAATATCTAAAATAAGAATTTAAAACATCAACAGTGACTGTATCACCAACTTTTAAATTATATTTATATGCTGCACCATTATTTATTATTAAAGCATCTTCATCATTTAATAATTCAAATATCTCTTTACTATCATTATTTTTTAATTGGATGTATTTTGATCCAGGTTTAATACCAATTAAATTTATTGATTTAACCTTTGAATTATTTGCTAAGAAATTTGGTTTTGCTTCAACAATAGTTAGTGTTTCAGTGTTTTCATCATATGGAATTATTCCATAAGATAATTTAACATCTTTTGAACTTAATTCTTCATCACCATAAACTTTACCAATAAAATTCAAAAATTCTTGTTTGAATCCAATTTTTTCTGGAACTATTGTATCGCTAATGACCGCTTTAGAATTAACACTATATAAATTTGTTTGATCGTCATAAATTATAAATTTGTATTTTTCCAAATCAGCTCTTATAAATTTATTTTTAGAATCATAAATTGATTTTAAGAAAAATTGGTCTTGAGTTTCAGCTCTAGATATAATTTCTGGAGGTAAAGATGATTTAACAAACTCTCATACATTCAATCCAACTTGTGGAATTTCAATATCAAATAATCACTTACTAAATACAGCATTCATCAAAAATGTTGGATCATATTGTAAAGCTAAATTTGCATTATATGATGGTAACATAATGTTTGCATAATATAACGGTCTATTTTTCTCATCAAGTTTTTGATTTCCAGTTACTGGATCAAATACTTTTAATTGTTCAATTTTATATGGATAACTATATTTTGAAACATTAGTATAAGTTTTACCATTAAGGGTTCCATCATATATTGGATAAATACCATTATCAACATCAGTAAATCCTAAATTAGAATATTTTTCTAATTTATATAAACCACCTTGTTCTGTTGGTGTATTTAAATAAAAACTATATGCATATTTTTTATTTAAAGATGTTAATTGTGTTGATTGTGTGAATTTTTCTGGAACACTAAATGCTATTGAAATTAATGACAAACCAGTTGAACACAATATTGTATAAAACACAAGTCTTCATACATTACACAATGATAAACTTAATCTAAATTTAAATAGGGGACCAACTTTTATAATATTATTTTTTAATAAAGATAAAGCTTTACTTACTTTTATTTCTGTTGTTTGAGCAATTAATTCATTAATTGGTTTTCTAAAAGTAATTTTTAATATTAAATAAGTAAATATGAAAAATATTGCAAAGATAATAAGACAACCAGCAAAGAAACCTATAATACTAAAAGGTAAAAATGTTGTATTAATAAACCAGAATGGAGAAACAACTGAAAAAAATACACTTTGTAAAAAGAAAGCTATTATATAACCTATTGTTCCAGATAGTATAGAAACAACTAAACCAAAAAAACTAACAGCTAAACATATTTTAAAATTACTAAAACCGTTTGCTTTAATGATAGCAAGTTGAACTTGGTTTTTTGTAATATAGGATTTTATTAATAAATAAGCCAAATACAATCCTAATGCTATAAGAATTACAATAATAGTTAAAGCAACAATAGTTACATAAAAAGAAATTGATTTTGGCAATGATATTCTAAATGACAAAATACTTTGACTGGATTTAAAATCACTTGAATCTACAACTAACTTTTCACTTGAACTTTGGTTAAATATTGCTTTATATTGATTATTAAAATTATCGATACTTATTTTTTTAGTATCAATCTGTGTGGAATAATAATCATTTTGAAATATTGTTGGGACTGTTGATAATATTGTTCTATAACCTTGATCATTAACATATATAAGCATTTCGTTATTTGCATTTATAATTAAGTTTTCTAACGAATATGAAGGATATGCCATTTCTGGAGATAAACCAGAACCAATGATTATAAATTTATATGTGTTAATCTCAATCATGTATTTTGAATCAATTGTTGCTATTCATTTTTTAAAATCAACACTAAAATTTTTAATATTAGATAATTCAACATTATCTCAAGCATCTTTCAACTGATTTCATTTATTAACTCATTGTTCTCATTGTTCAATTGGTAAATAATCTTTATTTAATGCTTTTAAATATTTGTCTGGGACAATAACAGCATTGGCATATATGTTTTCTATAAATAAATTAGTTTCTAATTTAACTTGAGAAATTCCAAATAAATAATTAAATTTTAATTTAATTCCTTGTTGGTTAGTAGTAACAAATTTTGATAATTCATATTCTGGTTGGTAAACAGCAAATATATATTTGTAATCACCATAATTTATAGCTTCATTATTATTAAAATTATTTATTATCTTTTCGATTTTTCTTCCAACAACAGGATCAATTGAATTTAAGTTATTTCGAGAATTTAACATTAGTTGAAGTAAGTTAAACATGAATTTGTTTTTTGAAACAAAATATTCAGTAGGTTTAGTTAAATTATCGACAACGTCAAGATATTTTGTACTATCAACTAATTTGCTACCACCAGTATAAACAATTTTATTAACTGAGTTGTTTTCTTTATTTGCAACTATGTAGTTAAATGATGTTGATTGTTCACTTGTTGAAAAAGATTTTTCATTACTGTAATTAATATTATTTTCTTTTGCAAATTTATCAAAATAATCTTCAACACGATTTTTAAATATAGATAATATATATTCTTCTCTTTGGTCAACTAAACTTTCAAGAATTAATTTTTTATAAGTATTGTATTTTTGACCATTTACAATTCCGTCTCAATATCCCTCAATTGCCAAAATAGTAGTTTTAATTCATTCGTTTTTTAATAAAAAATTTCCATGTAAAATATCATTTTTTTCTTGTGGAGTAAAAACTGTTTCCAACATTAATAATTGAAGATTTGATAAAGAAGTTAAATCTAAATTAAAAGTATAAAAAGGATTCTCTTCAACTTTAGTGTTTTTATATAAAACATCATACAAATCAGCATCTTTTGAAACTGCTAATAAATTTGGATCAACATTAGTTGGTTTTAAATAAACGTTTGGCGAACTTATATTAATTGCTAAAGTAGTTGCTGAATTTGTATCAAACTCATTGAAATTAGCTCTACTTGCTCTATATGTTGTTTCTAGCAATTGGAAATTATCTTCAATTTTTTTAGTTGATGGATTATAGTTTCCAATTATTTTATTGTTTCCAAATTCATCTTTACCAAAAATTAAATTCTCAGGAAAAAATATTTGATGCCCACCTTGATTACTCATTTTTCAACCAAGTGCATTTCATTCACTATAATTGGAAGTTGAAATATTTTTTAAAGTATATAAAACATCACCATATTCATCTTTACTTTGTTCACCAGGAGTTGCTCTAATAATCCCATTTTTTCTAGATCATGGATTAGTATTAACAGTTGGAGAAGAAAAGTCAGAAGGTTTGTATGGAAAGATAATATTAGATTCTTTTTCTTTATAAACAAAATTTGAAACAGTTATGTAGTTATTAATAGGTTTTAAATTATTAAAGTCATTGGTGACATATGTTGGTTTTCTTAAATCATATTTCTTTTCAATAAAACTATTTGAACTATTACCATATCTATTCAAATTTAATATTGAATCATTAGTATTTTTATTTAAATAAAGTAAGCTAAATGAACTAAATATTATACATATAGCAATAAATACTAATGAAATAATCAAAAACAAAGAATTCTTAAAAGATTTTAAGACCTGCTTAATTAACTGTTTCATAATTACCTTTATTTTTTTGTTGTGTTTTTTTAATTATTTATTATATTATAAAAAAACTTTATAAGTAATAAAAAAAATAAAAGACAATTAGTCTTTTATTCTTCTATTATTCCCTTTTTAAATTGTGAATTATATAGGTTAGCATAGAAACCATTTTTAATTTTTAATAGTTCTTTATGATTTCCTTTTTCAATTATTTTTCCATCATTCACAACAAGAATTTGATTAGCATTTTTAATTGTGCTTAATCTATGTGCAATCACAAATGAAGTTCTACCCTTCATAAGTTTTAACATTGCATTTTGGATTAATAATTCTGTTCTTGTATCAACAGAAGATGTAGCTTCATCTAATATTAAAATATTAGATTTTGAAATTACAGCTCTTGCTATTGCAAGTAATTGTCTTTGACCTTGAGATAAATCTTTGCCATCTGAAGATAAAACTGTATCATATCCATTTTCAAGTTGTCTAATGAAAAGATCAGCATCAGCTATTTTTGCAGCTTCTTCAACTTCTTGATCTGTTGCATCTAATCTTCCATATCTAATGTTTTCTCTTATTGTGTCATTAAATAAGAAAGTATCTTGTAAAACTATTGATATATTATCCCTTCAAGATTTTTCTGTTATTTCATTGATTTCTTTACCATCAATTAAAATTTGACCAGAATTATAATTATAAAATTTAGTTAATAAATTTATAATTGTTGTTTTACCAGCACCTGTTGGACCAACAATTGCTATAACTTCACCTGGTTTTGCATTAATGTTAGCATCAATTAAATTTAATTTTTCTTCAGTATATCCAAAGTTAACATTTTTAAATTCAACATGACCTTTAACTTCTTTTAATTCAATTGCATTTTTATTAACTTCTGGTTCTTTAAGTTCAATTATATTAAATACTCTTTCAGCACCAGCTAGACCTGCTTGAACAACATTTAATGTACTTAATAATTGTTGAATAGGGTTAAGTACATTTCTAAGAAGCAATGTATATGTTGATATAAAAGCAATATCTGCCATACCGAATGGAGGTGCAAAGTTACCACCAATTCCACCAATGTTGATGTTGTTTAAATTGAAAGCAACAGCAATACCTGTTACAGCTAGTAACAATACATTTGTAATAAATGAGAATCAAGAAAACATAAAACCAGAATATGTTTGAGAAATAACTGCACTTTTAACTAAAGCATTGTTATATTTTGAAAATTCTTTTGAAACTTCATTTTCACGGTTCATTAAATTAGTAACTCTTTGACCAGAAATCATTTCTTCAATATAACCGTTTAGATCCCCAAGTTTTTCTTGTTGAATTACAAATTGTGGTTGTGCTTTTTTGATGAAAATATAACATAAAGATAACATTAAAGGAAGAAGTAAAATAGTAATTAATGTGATATATGAACTTAATATAAACATTAATATAATAGTTAAAACAATTTGAAATAAAGATTGAATAAATTGGCTTAATGATTGAGTTAATCCTTGACTCACATTATCAATATCATTACTCATCCTACTCATCAAATCACCACTTGGATGAGAATCAAAATATGAGATAGGCATTTTTTGTAATTTTTCAAATACTTCTTTTCTTAACTTAGCACTTGTCTTTTGAGAAATTTTAACCATTAAAACATTTTGAATTGATTGTGATAGTAAAAATGCTAAATAACAAATAAACATGTTAACACATGCAGCAACAAAAGACATTACATCTTCTCTTGGGAATCCCCAAGTTAAAAATTCAATAAAAGGTGTTCTATCATTAAAAACGATAGTTGGTCCTGCACCATTACTAGTTTTTACTTCTTTAATTGAAAAGAAATATTGAATCATTTGACCAAATAATAAAGATGCTAAAACATACAAAGCAACACCTATTAAAGAGAAAACTAAAGTTCAAACTAAAATAGATTTATTCTCTTTTATTTGTTTAAAAATTTTTATTGTTGTTTTTTTGAAATTTTTAGGAGTAGCAGCAGATAAAGCACCACGTCCCATCATACCTGAATTAGATGCTTTAGACATTTTTTTGCTCCTCCTTATTCATTTGAGATGCCACAATTTCTTTATATAGGCTACATTTTTTTACAAGATCATTGTGCTTTCCGTACCCAACAATTTTACCAGCATCTAAAACCATAATATTGTCTGCATCTTTAATAGAGTTAACTTTTTGAGCAACAATAATAGTTGTAGTGCCTTTCATTTTTGTTTTAATATTGTTTCTTAATGTAACATCAGTAATAGCATCAAGTGCACTTGTTGAATCATCAAGAATTAAAATTTTTGGTTCCCTAATTAATGCTCTTGCTATTGATAATCTTTGTTTTTGTCCACCTGATAGGTTTTTAGCTCTTTGTTCTACTTTATGATTTAAATTATCTTCAAATTTATAAATAAAAGGTTTAGCACAAGCAATATCAATTGCTTTATCTATATCTTCATCTGTTGCATCTTCTTTACCAAAAAGTAAATTAGATTTAATTGTTCCTGAAAATAAAATATTTTCTTGTAATACTTGAGCTACTTTATTATTTAAATCAATTGTATTAATTTCATTAACATTTTTGTTATCAACTAAAACTTCTCCTTTGTATGGAACAAAAGTTCTAGACAATAAACTAACAAGAGTTGATTTACCACTTCCAGTTGGACCAATTATTCCAAGCGTTTCACCTTCTTTTAATTTAAATGAAATATTTGATAAAACATCTTCAGAATCTTTTCCATATTTAAAACTTACATTATTAAATTCAACACTTGATCCTTCAATTAATAAACCTTCAGATATTTTTTGAATATCTGGTACCTCTACTAAAATTTCATTAATTCTTTTTGCTGAAATTTTACTTCTTATATAAATTACAACAACCATTACTGACATCATTAGCCCACCAGTAACATATCCTAAATATTGTGAAAAGACTGTAATTTGTGAACTTAGTTCTATAATGTCTGTTTGACTTATGTTATAAAAACTTCTAGCTAATATAGACATAATGATAAGAGAAATGTTTGTTACAAACATAATTAAAGGAATCATAATGTTCATTCTTACAAATGCTTTTGTACTATTTAAACATCATTCATTATTTATTAAATTAAATTTAGAATCTTGTTTTTCTTCAAGATTAAATGATTTAATAACTCTAACACCTAAAATATTTTCTCTAGATTCTTTATTAATAGCATCTAACAATTTTTGGTTTTTTATAAATAATGGAACTGTAAGTCATGAAAAAACTGCAATTATTATTAACATTAGTGGAATCATGATACCCAATGTTATTGATAAATTAAGATTTGTTAATAAACAGAAAATCAATCCACCAATAAATAAGAATGGAGCTCTAATCATAATTCTTAACATAATAAGCATTATGTTTTGTACTTGAGTAACATCATTTGTAAGTCTAGTTACAAGACTTGAAGTAGAGAATTTTGAGATATTACTCAAAGATAATTTTTGAATTTTTTCAAATAAATGTTGCCTAGTAACTTTAGCAAGTTCTACAGAAACTTTTGAAGCAAGATATGATGAAGACAAACCAAATCCAATTCCTAATATAGAAAAGCCTGTCATCATACCTAAAGATACTGCAAGAGATTCTTGAAGTGAACTTGTTTTTATATACCAATCTTTATAAATAATAACAACCTTTAAAAGACTTTGATATTGTGGTGAGTTTTGACTTATTCCATTAGCTACAACTACAGTTATTAAAGTTGCAAGCAAACTTGGAACAATTAAATCTGTTATAACTTGTAAAAATGTTAGTAAAGCCGCCACAAAAGAAAGAGACTTATATTTTTTGTTTAATAGTCCAAATAACTTAAACATAAAATACCTCCAAAAGCAATAATCAAAATGACTAACATTATAAAAACTAAATACAATTATACTCCTATTAAGATTTTTATTATAAAAAAATTAATAATGATAATTTTTATTTAGTTTCTTTTATTTTTTATTCTTTTCTTTATTTTCTTTAAATTCTTTGTTTTTTTCTTTAGTTTCTTTTTTAGTAACTTCCTCAGAACTATTTATTTCTTTGTTTTCATTTTTATCCATTTTTTCTAATTCTTTTTTCTCTTCTTGTTTTTGTTTGTATAAATCCTCAAGCATTTTTTGAGTTTCATCTCCTCCATTAACAAGAATTTTAATTTTGTTTTTAAGTGTTAATGATTTAGAAACTGGAGAACCTATACATCAATTTGCTAGAATTAATAATTCTGGTGTATTTACATCATTAATTTCCAAAATTATTCTTTTTATTTTTTTAACAATAAAAAAGTTGACTAAATAAGAAGAGGCTAAAAATAAAATTAAAATTGATATTCCAACAATCATAAATGGATTAATTTCATTTGAGTTTTTATTAATTGAAATACCAAAAATTCCAATTCCCAATCCCACAATAGCTAATAATATATTAGCTGTTCAACATATTATTATTAATGAAAGCAATTTATTAATTTTTTTATAATGATTTATTTTAGTTACATCTATCATGTTTATTACCCTTTTATTATTTTAAAATTGTACTTAAAAAATTATCTATTGCTTCATTTAACAAAGAATATGTTAATTCGAAATTATTTGTATATCAAGGATCAGGAATTTCATCATATTTTTGTAATTTAAGATAATCAGTTATCTTAAAAAGTTTTTCTTTAGGAACTCCAAAACTAATTAAATCTTGATAATTTGAATTATCCATTGCAAATACATAATCTGATTCATTAACAAGATTTGATGTTATTTTTTTACTAACAAATGGTTTATTATTAATATTATTTTTTTGTAAAATATTAGCTGTTTTTTGATGCATATATTCACCATCATGGTAACCAGATGTTCCAGCACTATCAACAGTAATATTGTTATTTTTGTATTTATTAACAATCAAATCTTTACAAATAAATTCTGCCACTGGACTTCTACATATATTACCTAAACAAACAAAAGTTATTTTCACAATATTCACCTTATAGTAACATTACATATATTATAATTTTAAATTTATTATAAATAAAAAAATACCCTTATTACTATAAGGGTATTTTACAAAAATTGAACTAGATGTTTGCTTGAGGTTGTTCTTCAACAACACCCATAAATTCTTTATTTAATTTAACACTTAATTTAGCAACAAATGTGATTTCAATTGCAATTACTAATACAGTACCAAGTAATATTGACATACTACCACTAGAATAATGTGATTCTAAAGAACCAGTATATGATAAGTTATTTCCATTATTTGTTTGTGCAGCTACCATTTTCATCATTTCTGCAGCTTGTTTTGTTGGATCTCCACCTGTTAATTTGCTAGCATCAATAGCTAGTGAGTAGAAATTAGAAATACTTAAATGTGGATCATTACTTGTAGCTATTAATTGAACTGATATTTGAGTTTTTACAATTTTTAATGTTTCAGTTGTTGTAGTTGAATCTGTGCTAGCTACAACAGAAACAGCGCCACCACCAGTACTAGATTGAACCTTTTCAGTTTCAACTACTTTTGTTATCATTGCTTGTCAGCTACCAGCTCCTAATGGTGAAGCTAACATTGTAATTAAGAATACATATATAACAAGAACAAATGGTAATCCAAGATTTCAAACTGTTAGTGATTTAGAATTTGCAAAAGTAAATTTATTTACTTTAAAAATAATAAATGTTACACAAGAATAAATTAAAGCTATACCAACAATTACAATTGTAGCAATTCCAAAAGCACTTAATCTTCAATTTAAATTAGATGTGTACGTATATGTATATGTATAAACACCATTATTATCATTACTTGATGAAGCTGAACCATTAAGCATGTTAGATTGAGTTCCATTTGTGTTACTAATTAATTCACTAAATGCATACATTGATCCAGTTTTATTATTTGCAAATATTCCATTAAGATCTGGCTTTAATAGTGCTGCTGCTGTTACAAGTATTGCAGCAATATATAATAATCCCATTGCAACTAAACCAATTATGTTTAATGTTAATCTAGACATTTTACGATTACTATTAAAAGTATTACTCATAATTTTACCTATAGATTAGTTAGATTTTGCTTTTACTGGACCTATTTCAAATAAAGGTTCACCTTTAGTTACGTTTCCAGATTTTTTCAAAATCTTAACTTCTCTTCCTTTCAATGATTCATCTAAAACAATAATTGGAGTAACTATTGATTTTGCATAGTCTTTTAATTGGTTTAATTTAACATTTGCAATAACATTATCAACTTTTATTGCATCTCCAGTTTTAACTTTTGGTGTGAATGGGTTAACATCCTTCCCATCCTTATCTTTTAAGTTAATTGAATCAATACCAATGTGGATTAGAATTTGTGTTCCTTTTTTAGATTCAAAAGTATAAGCATGGCCAGTTTCAAATACTAATGACATTGTTCCATTAATTGGTGCAACAAATGTAGATGCACTTGGGATAATAGCAACACCTGTTCCCATCATTTGTTGTGCAAATGTATCATCTGGAACTTCTTCTAATGGAACAACTTTTCCACTAACTGGAGCCTTAACTATAATTTTTTCATCACTTTTTTCTTCTTGTGTTGATTGTGATGTTAATGATTTAACTGGTTCATTATCACCATATTTTAAGAATTCATCTTTAAGTGATGGGTTTTGTTCAATTTCATAAATCATTTCATTTATTTCATTTTTAATTCTGTCAGCTTTAGCTCCATATACAGCATAAACAGATTGTTTAGATGGTTTTATAACTCCACTAGCTCCTAATTCAGAAGTTAATTTATTACCATCAACAATGTCTTGGTTAGCAACTTGAATTCTTAATTTAGTAATACATGCATCAACATTTTTAATGTTGTCAAATCCACCATAAGCTTTAACAACTTGAATAGCTAGGGCTCTATTTTCAGTAACATTTAAATTACCTGAAGTTTGTGCTTGTGTTGCAGATTCACCAGTTTTTGATTTTCAATCTGCTTTAGTAAATAGTTTAGTGTTTTCTCCACGTCCTGGAGTAGCAATATCGAACTTCTTGATTGCTCATAAGAAGAAGAAGAAATATATAGGTAAATAGATTACACCAAACACTAATGATCATCATGCATTTGAACCATATTGAATTTGGATACCACCATAAATTACTCAGTCAATAATACCACCTGAGAAAGTCATACCAATATGTGGTGCAACTGATGGGAAGATTAATCCGATTCAGTTCATTAGACCAAATGCTAGAGCACACATAAATGCATGGAATCCTCAGAATAATCATGGAGCTAAGAATAAGAATGTAAATTCAAGTGGTTCAGTAATACCAGTTAAGAATGCAGTAAATCCAGCTGAAGCTACAATTGATAGAGACATTTTTCTATTTTCTTTAGGACATGCCATAACCATAGCAGCTGCAGCGGCTGGTAAACCAAACATCATGAACACATATTTACCTTGTAAGTATTGACCAATGTTTACACCAGAAGCACCACTAGCTTGGCCAATGCCTGGAATCCCAGAAACAGCTGATAAATCAGAGAATGTAATTGTGTGAGTTCCAGCAATTGCATTCATCATTCCAGTTGTTCCATTATTAATAATATTAACTGTTTTACCAACTAAATAAGAGTTAGCAAAGAATCATAAGTTTTGATCCCCTGCAACTGAATTAGCACCAGTATATCCAAATGATTGTGCAATTTCAAGTCAAGTTGATTGAGAACTATTTAATCCTAATTTTAATCCTCCAGAAGTCATTGCCATTTCTGTTAGGTTTAAACTACCCCCAACTTGTGTATATCATAGCGGTGAATAGAATGCGTGGTGTAAACCAAATGGAACTAATGATCTTTCAATGTATCCAAAAATAAATGAGTTAAACCCAAATAAGTTACCACCTAAAACTTGCCCAAGATAGTTAAAAGCAGTACCAATTAATGGTCATAGAATTAATACTAAGAATGCTATTGGAATCATTAATGCAAAAGTAATAATAGGAATAAATCTAACTCCATTGAAGAATCCTAATACTTTTGGTAATTCTATATTTTTAAATTTATTGTATAAAAATGAAACTGTGAATCCAACTATAAATCCACCAAATACAGAAGTAACTAATTGATTTATACCTAACACATTTCCAAACAATGATGCAGGTAAACCATAATCTTTAATACCAAGTGACCCTGGTCCATAAAATAAAATGTTGTAACCAACTACAGCGCCAGATGCATCTGTAACAGCTGTACCAGATGAAATTACAGCGGATTGTAAACCAGAAAAGACTAGAAAACCTACAAGCGCACTCAAACCTGCAGGCCCAGCATCTCTAGTGAATGCAATAGCAATAGCAATTGCAAATAAAACAGGTAATGCCCCAAAAATAACATCTCCTGGAACTTTTAAAAAGTTACCAAAAAGAGTTAACCCAGCATCTCCACCAGCGTTGTTAACAATAGCACTACCAACACCTAAAAAGATACCAGCAACCGGTAAGATTGCAATAGGAAGCATTAAACCCCTAGATAATTTAGCAATAAATTCTCTACTAGCACCACTTTTTTCAGATTTGTTTTTTCTAATTTTTCCAAATGTAGCTTTGAATTTATTACCAATATTAATCAAACCTTGATTCACTAATTATCTCCTTTCTTTATTATTTATGGAAGTAAATTTAATAAAAATATATCCACATTAAAATTATATATACAAATTAAAAATCGATAAATATAAATACAAAAAAAATCTTTATATTATCGATAAGGAGAAAATTTTTTATTTAAATTAGTAGGAAAATTTGATTCCTAAGATATCCAAGATTTCACTAATTGGTATAGAATCAATATTTTTTTGTTTTAAATCTAATATATTTTCAATCAATGCTTTCTTTGTATCTTGCAAATTAATTATCTTTTCTTCTATAGAATCTTTTGAAATTAATTTGAAAACATTAACATTGTTTTTTTGCCCAATTCTATGAGCTCTATCTGACGCTTGATTTTCTGCACTTAAATTTCATCAAGGATCATAATGAATAACATTATTAGCAGTTGATAAATTTAGTCCAACACCACCTGATTTTAATGTGATTAAAAAAACTTTAACATCTTCATTTTTTTCATCATTAAATCTATCAACTAATTCTTGTCTTTCCTTTTTGTTAACTTGACCTGTAATTACAAAATGTTTAATATTTCTTTTATTTAATTCTTCTGACATCAATTTAAGCATTTCACTAAATTGCGAGAAAACCAAAACCTTTTCTTTATTTTTCAAAATTTGGTCTATTAAACTAATACATAAATCAAATTTTGAACCATGATTTTTTGCTCCATTAATAATTAACTTTGGAGAGCAACAAATCTGTCTTAATTTTGTCAGTAGTGCAAAAATAGCCATATTATTTTTTTTGAAATCAGTTTTGTTTTCTTTAACTTTATTTATAATACTTTGTTTTTCTTGATTAAAAATTAAAGAATAATAAAGTTTTTGCTCATTGTTTAGATCTACAAAAAGTGTTTTTTCGTTTTTTTCTGGAAGGTCTTTTAACACATCTTTTTTTGTTCTTCTTAATATAAAATGATATATTTTATCTTTAAGATTATCTAATATTTTTTTATCTGCTGTATTTTTGTATTTAGATTTAAAATGTGAAAACTCTCCTAAGAAACCAGGCATTACAAAATCAAATAATGATCATAATTCTAAAATGTTGTTTTCCATTGGTGTGCCAGTTAAAGCAACTTTATGGTTTGATGTTAAAGATTTAATAGATTTAGAATAAATTGTAAAATGATTTTTTATTAAATGTCCTTCATCAATAACTATTAATTCAAAATTCTTTTTTTTATAAAGTTCAAGATCAGTTGAAAGCATATTATATGAAGTCACTAATACATTATATTTATTCATTTCTTCAATAATTTTTTTTCTTTCTTCTCCATTACCATCAACAGCTTTTATTTTTATGTGGTCTGCAAATTTTGAAAATTCACTTACTCAGTTGTATATAAGTGAACTTGGGGTTACTATTAATGATGTTTTTTTAGTTTCTGTTGAATTGTAAATATCATCAAATAAAGAAATGGTTTGAATTGTTTTTCCCAATCCCATTTCATCTGATAGTATAGATCCAGTTTTTAAATAATAATGTTTTTTTAATCACTTATATCCATCTAATTGATAAGGTTTTAAAAAACCTTTTAAGGTTTCACTTAAATTTGTTTCTACACTTGAAACATTTTGAATTTTGTTAACAAATTCATTAAATTTAGCATCATCTTTAAACTGTTTATTTAAATAATAAGCATTTCATTTTGGTGTTCTAATGCTTAAATTAGTTATGTTTTTAACATTTGTATTTAATAAATCTAATTCATTTTCTAAACTTGTAAAATCTATTATTTTATTGATGTTTATCTTTTTATTACTCGATAAAATAATATATTCTTGTTTATTTAAGTAAGCATTAATTATTTGCATTGCTTCAGAATCTGTAAAACCTTCAAGAGATCATTTAACTTCAAGATAGTCTACATCCGTAATAATTCCTGAAACATAAAATTTTGATTTTACCCTTGGTTTATAAACAAGTGATTTTGAAAGTTTAATTAAATAATTTTTATTATCTTTATTTTTTGAAGCTCATTTTAATAAATTATCAAATTGCTGTTGATTATCAAAAACAAAAAGATTTAATTCTTCAATGTATTCGCCCAAATGTTTTTTTATTTTTTCCAAGATTTTTTGTTCAAGATCAAATTTTCTTTCAATCCCATTTACAGAACTATTGTCATTAAAATTAAAAACTTGTTCACCATATAAATAATGAATTTTAACAACAACATTATTTAAATCTTCATTGTTTTCAATTGTTACACCAAGAATGGGATCTCTATTTAATAAATTGTTTTTTTGAATAAAATCTAAATCAATTCTAAATTTAAAAATAGAGAATGCTTTAGTTATTAATTCAAAGAAATAAACAAAATTTTCTTTTCTTATTCCAAAATTAAAAAAAGAATATAAGTTGTCTAAGTTTTCTTCTTGATTTAAATCAAAAAAAACAAAATATTTCATTGCTGTTTCATTATTTGTAAATAAACCAACACAACAATCATCAAGCTTAGAAAAATCTGAAAAATCTATATGACTTTTTAATTCAATTAATCCATCATTTTTTTTCTTAAATTTTAAGTCTTTATCTTCAAAATTTAGAAAAAATAATTTATTTTTTTCATCATTAAATTCATTGAATATTTGAACATTTCCTGTTTCATCAGTTATAAAACAATTAGAATCAGCACACATTTTTAAAAAAGGTTTAAAACCAGATTCCTGTATTCTAAAATTGTCTTTTCTAAATTGTGGTTCGTCTATTCTTATTTGGTTTAAAAAATTTATAATGTTGTAAAATTCTTTTTTATCTTTAATTAAAGGATTAAGATTTAAAAAAACACCATTATAATCTATTGAAATATTACCTTTATAAAATTGATCTAAAATAATAGGGTAGCTTTTATGAAAAACAACAACATAAGGAATAACATAGACTTTATGATTAAAAAAATTCAAAGAAAAACCTAAATTAAAATCATCAATTTTATTTATATCAATTAAGTTTCTTAAAACTAAATATTCATTATATTTGTAAAAAGAAGCAATAATATGTTTGCATGGGCCACCAAATTCTTCAAATGTTTTACAAGAACATTTGAAGTTTTTAATTATACTGTTTTCAAAAATAAAGTATCCTGTATAATTTTTAGAATTAAATTTTACATAAACACCATTATGTTTGTTATCTACGTGCTCTATTGATACTTCATTTTTTGAATAATATTCAATTCCTCTATCTTTGAACTTGTTATGATTAACAAGAGAATCAATATACATATCTTTAATAATTGTCATATTCATATTAATTATTTTAGTTTAAGAAACATTTTTTTATTTAAGAAATTCTTAATTGTATATAAAGTTTTAAAAAAATAATATATGGTTTAAAAATAAAAAATTTTATTTTTTACAAAAATAAAATTACAGAAGCAAATTTAATAAAATTAATAAATTCATTTGAAAATAATTTCTAAAATAAGAATCAAAAAACTAAAAGCTATAATTAAGTTCAACAAATCATTTTCATAATAATTTTTATTTTTGTTACAAAAATTATTTTGAACAAAAAACATTTATAAACATTATTGTTGCTCAATTAATTTCATTAAAATAATCTTTATTTAAAAGATCTTAAAATTACATATGAACTTTTTTTAAAAATTAATTATTGTTTTTTAATCACTATTAGCTAAATTAATATATTAGTAATTTATTTTAAAACAAAATAA
Organism: Malacoplasma iowae; assembly: GCF_900660615.1. Lineage (GTDB taxonomy): Bacteria > Bacillota_I > Bacilli_A > Mycoplasmatales > Mycoplasmoidaceae > Malacoplasma > Malacoplasma iowae. The sequence continues at coordinate 936,040 of NZ_LR215023.1, forward strand.
AAAAAATGTATGCTCATCCAATAAAGCAATACATTTAATCAAATTAAATTTGTTAAACTAAAGATTTGCCATTAATTTTCTTATTTAAATCATCTTTTAAATTATAGTAGTGTTTTCATCCACTTGTTTTATTTCAAAAAGAAACAGTAGTATTAGTTTTTAAAAGTGCATCATCAACATTTATAAAATCAAATCTACCTTCAAATAATAATTTATTAGAAGAACTATATTGCAACCCACCTCAATAAATTCCAACAACTTCATTTTTAGAATTTATCACCATTGATCCAGAACTTCCCCCTAATAAATTTACATAATTCATTGTTCCTTGAACTGCAACATTTCTATGTGAGTAATATTCTTTACCATCAGTACCTAAACCAGAATATTCTATTTCATTTTCAAGTCTATTTTGCTTCTGATTTTCTGGAAGTTGTGGAACTTGTGATGTAAATACAGGTGTTTTTTCTCCAAGATCTAAACCATTAACTTTTACATTAGAAAGACCACTTCATCTTGTAGCTGATTTTTGAGGATTATTATATACAGCTGTTGGAAAACCTCCAACATAAAATGTGTCATTAGGGTTAAAAGTATTTGTGAATTTTGTAGGATGAGCATCGTAATTTTGTAACATTATTTTTAATTCATTAGAATAAAAATAAAGTGATGGGTTATTCAAAATTTTAGAAAAATTAACTTTTAAGACACTAAAATCAGCAGTAGGATTTAAAACATAAGTTCCTCTTAATTTTTGATTATCAACTATGTCTTTAAAATTATTAAACGTTTCAAATGCTGAATAAACTATACTAAAGTCAGCACTATCTGTTGAACTATATTTTAATGATGGCGTGACAGAACCTAAATTATTTTTATTTTCTACATATCTTAACTTAACATCTTCTGTTTGTGTTGATTTTATAGTACCAGGAGAATAATTTCCATCAGAATCTTTTTCACCAATTATTCCAACATCCAAACCATTTAAAGAATAATCTGTTCCACTTTCTGAAATTCAATTAGTACTACCCAATAATTCTGATTTCTTATATTGTTTAGAATCATTTGCAGCAACAGAAGACACATGCATATTAGTGGCTAAATAATACGTGTTTTCAGAATTCATATCTTTTTGAACAATTCAAGCTGTACCTGTTATAAAATATGATTCTCTTACTCTAGAACCATCTAATTTATATGTATATTTACTTGCTAAAAATCTTAAAGAGAAACTTCTTTCGCTAATTCATTTTAAGTGTTGATCATCTGCTCTATAGCCTCTTTGATAAGTTTCTGGATCATCAAGTTTTTGATAGTCTGTAATTTGATTTTGTGATATTTTGGTTGTTTGATCAACTGATGTAACAACAAAATAAGCTATTACTGAACCTATTGCAAAAAGAGCTAATGCACCAGACAAAAAAGACAATAATTTTTTTGACATTATTAGCTCCTTTGTTGAAAATATTTATTATATATTAACTCTTTAATATTAAATATCAACAACATAAAAGTTTTTAAAAATAAAAAAATATAAAATATAAAAATAAAAATACAGCCTTTTTATAATTTAGCTGTATTTTCAAAAAATAAATTAATTAATAGAATTTTCAATTCTTAGTTTTCCCTCAATTCCTTTTAACAGAGTTATTGTAACTAGTGTATCAATATCACAATATCTTATTTCTCTTAAAATTTTAGGTATTTCAATAAACATACAAATAATTTCAATATTCTTCTTTTCTGTCATGCTATATCCACCAGTTGTTGTGTTTATTGTTAGAGAATGATTAAAGTTTTTAGAGTATAAATAATCTCTAATTTTATGAGCTTTTTCACTATAAATAGTAATTTTAACTGCTTTATCTTTAGGGAATAATAAATTAATAACTAAAGCAACTAAAATTGAATAAATAATTCCACTAACTAAGTTTTGAGAGAAAAATCTTTCATATCCAGCATTACCATCAGCAATTATGGCTGGAATATAAGCACCAACAACTGATGTTAAAAGAACTGAACCCATATTAAAAAATAAAAGCATTTTCCCAATTGATTTATTCTTTTTGTATGAATAGTAGAATGACACAAAATCAAGACCACCAGTACTTCCACCAACCGCTAAAGCCATAGAGTATGCTAAACCATTAAGTAATCCAGCACCAGCTGTGTACATAAACATAAATCAAAACTTAGAACCATCAGTTATATATGTACCATTAATTGTATGACTTTGGAAAGTTAACATTTGAACACCAAACTCATATAATTCACCATTAACAGCATCAAGCGATGAACCAGAAATTTTTATAACTTCAGGACGTGTATCACCAAACACAAATAATTCTTTTGTACCAGGAATTAAATTAATTAATAATGGTACAACAGTTGAAACAACAACAGGAATTGAAGATAATATTGTGAAGTTTTTACCAATTTTAAAATAAGAAAATATAATTAATGGAATACTTACAACTAAATAAAACCCATAAAACATGGATGTATATAAAACTTCAGCTGAGTCACCATTAAGAAGATTACCTTTTAAAACAGCTGTTTTAGTAATTCTTGCAATACCTTGGAAAATACCTGACATTCCACTAATAATAACACCTGTATTTTGTATCATTACAATAGACACAAAACTCATAAGTAAACCAACAAGGAAAGCAATTAGAATTCTTCATTTCATATCAGATCTTGAATAAAAAACTGAGAATCATCCAATTGTAGATTTAAATTGAGTTAATATAAACTTAACTTCTTTTTTTGATTTAGATCTTTGTTGAGCTTTAATTGCTTTTTTAGTAATTAATTCTTCTTCTTTTTGTTTTAAAGATTTAGATTTAAAAAGATCTTTAAATCTTTCTTTAAAAGTTTTATTAGCTTTAAGTTCTTGTTTAATAACATTTATATTTTGTTGTATTTCCAACTCTTTAGAACTTAAAACTTGTATTTCAATTTCACCTTTTTCTTCAGGTGTTTTTAATTCATCTGATTCACTTTTTACTTTTTTATCTTCTTTATTATTTTCGTTATCTAAAGTTTCTATTTTTTCTTGATTTTGAGTTTTTGAAATTACATCAGTAGCTTCTTGTTTTGATTTTTCTTCTTCTTTTTTAATTAATTCATGAACATTTATTTCTTTTAATTGTGATTGTAATTTTTCTAATTCAAGGGCTTCTTTTTCCTCTTTTGTTAAATTAGAATTATCTGCATTTGCATCATTATTAACTTCTTCTTGATTTGAATTTTCTTGTTTTTCTTTGTTGTCTAACTGCTCATTTTCATTATTAGATTGATGCACCAAATCATCATTAGAATTATCTTCTAATGCTTTTTTTGTGGTTTTTTCTTTATCTTTTGATGATGAATTATCGTCTTTTTTGCTATTGTTTTTTTGTTTAGATTCTTTTGAACTTACATCATCTTGATTTTCATTCTTATCGTTGTTTTTTTCTTTCATAATAAATTCGCAATCAAAATTTATGAAATAATTATAACAAATTTATAAAAATGTAAAATAGCAAAAAATTACTTTTTTAAAAAATATTAATAAATTAAATAAAAACAATTTTATCTTGTAACAATAAGTGAAATAAAAGCAACTAAATTACAAATAAAATGAATAGAAATACATGGAACAATATTTTTAGTTAATTTATAAATCAAACCATTTACAATCCCTAATGGTAAATACATAAGAATGTGTGTTCAGTCAAAAGTGTTTTGAATATGAAGAAAGGCAAACAAAATAAAAGATAAAATATATCCAAATCATTTTCCATTTAAAATATCTATTAAAAACATTCTAAAAACAAATTCTTCAATTATAGGTGCAAAAATACAAGATAGGAAAAATAACAATATTATTCCATATGTTGTATTTAAATATTTGTTCAAAGACTCTTGGTTATTTGAAACATCATTAGTAGCAAATAATTTAGTTAAAGAAATCATTATAAAACTTAGCAAATAAAACATTGCAATTCCGATTGCTGTTAAAAGTATAGTTATAATGATATTCTTTCAATTTTTAAGTCTTTTAAAAAAACCTAAAACATAATCATGTCTAAAGAAAGTAAAAAAAACTATAGCTATTTTTAAAAGAAAATCAATTATTGTGCTAGCTATAAATGAACTAATGAAAGATAATATTAAGGGAGAAAAAAGTGTATAAATAAAATAACAATAAATTCTATTTGATACAAATCATCTAAAATCCCTTATTGCAAAAACAAAAAAACTTATTGCTTGAAACAATAAGTTAGCCAAAACATATCACAACCTAAAACTTTGTAATAAGTTAGTATTACCCTTAAAAACAAACTCTGACAAAATATAAAAAACAAAATTTAAAACTATTGGAAAAACAATAGACACACAAGCAAAAACAATTAATGATGTCTTTTCAGTATCATATGGTCTAATATTTTTAAATTGATTAAATGTTTGATTTATGTTTATTTTTTCTAGATTCATATTTGATATTATATTATTAATCTTAAAAAATACAATTTATAAATATTAAATAAAATATAAAAATTAAAAACTCCCTTATGTCAATTAAACATAATGGGAGCTATTTAAAATTATTTTTTCAAAGATCAGTCTTTAAAATTAGTGTTTGAATTTAATGAAGGTAAAACATTAAATTGAGATCTTACAACATTAAACGATTTAAAATCTAACCCTGATTCATAATTTGGAATAAAAGGATATTGATCATCAATTCATTGTACTAATGCATAAGTATTAAATTGATTTAAATCACCTCAAATAGCAATTTGAGAATCTAAAGAACTACTAATATCTGTAACTTTATATTCTTTTGCATTTTTAACATTATTAGTTCCATCTCATTTTTTAATTGAACCTTTTTCAACTAAATGTTTTCATAAATCTCTTTGTCATGATTGTTTATCATTTCACCCAGTAGATTCATTAAAACCATTACCATTATTAGTTGGTGATGATTTCATAGCTTCTTGCATTTCTTTAAACAATAGTGGTCAAAGTTGTGGCATTTTAGTATTAATTGATACACCAATATTAATATCAGTTTGTTTTTTGTTATTAGTCATTATTGGTTTGCCATCACTACTATAATTGTATTGGAAATAATAACCAACTCATGTACCAACAGCGTTGTAATCTGGTCCTCATAAAAATGAACCCATTGGTGAATTACTATTGTAAAAATAATCAGTAACAGTTTGATTTGTTCTACTAACCAAATTAAATACTATTCTATTGTTGCTAATTATTCTTATTCAATCAATTAGTTGTTGTAAGAATTTTGTTTGTTCTGGTGTATAAGTACTTACAAGAGTTCTATAGTCTAGTTGTAATGGGTTTGATGCAGTTGCACCAATACTATCTAAAGCTGAACTTAATTCAGAAAGTGTAGTTTTTTCTTCTTCGGTCATCATGTTTTGAGGAATAATGTATTCATCAATTTTAATTAATCTATTAAAATCTCCAGCAACCCCTTTTATTTTTTCATTATTAATTTCAAAATTACCATTTCTAATTTGTTGATATTGGAGTGTAGATTTATTTTCACCATTTTTTGTATAGCTCAAATAACCATATGGAGAGCTTGATAGAGAATAATCATATTTACCAGGTTTTCACACAAGTTCAGCAAGCTTTGGATAATTTATTAAAGTATTAATTGCTTTTCTTATCTTTTTACCTTCTGTATAAAACTTATCAACAAATTTTGCATAAACTTGACCAACATTTGATTTTAAACTTCCATCATTATTATATATATCTGTGTTATATGCAATAAATTGACCTTGTGTAGTTTTTGAAGCAACTACTGGTTGTAAGTTTCCTGTTCCAGTATATTTTAAAACAGCTTCTAATTGTTGTGCTGCTGGAACTGGAGCATAATCCAATTCACCAGTTGTAAACCCTCTATAAATTTTTTCTGCTGTACCAAATGAATTTCCATAAAATAAAATTACATTTTCAATCTTATCTTCAAGTTTACCAACACCATTAACATTTTCAAAATAGCTTTGATTTACTTTAAATGCAACATCTTGTAAAGTTGTTTTTTGAACATAATATGGTCCAGCACTTCAAACATCAACATCAGTTTGTTGGTTACCACCACCATAAACTTTATCTCAATCAGTATTTACTTGATCAATAACAGGTTTTTCATCTTGTGTTAATTTAATTGGATTATTAACATCATTATTTGTTCCTAAAGTTAAAATTGGTTTAACTTCTGGATTGTTACTTGGCATTGCTGCAAAATATCCTTTTGTTATGATGTCTAATAAGTATGGAGATGGTGTTGATGTCATATAAACAGTAAATTTATTATCTTTTGGTTCATTCTCTTTACCAAGCGTTTTATCAACATCAATACCAGCCAACGAAAAGAAATAACTATTAGCATTTAGTCCATATTGAACCGACCTATAATAACCTGTCATTCCTGAATAAAAATCTTTAGCTGTAACACTATCAACTATATTTCCATTTTTATCTCTTCACTTCAATCCATCTCTTATAGTAAATTCAACTTTTGTTGCATTGTTTAAAGCTTGAATTGCTTTTGAAGTATCAAAATAAGGTTTATCTTTATTGTCAGTTATAGTATGAATGTATTTTTTTAATTCATTATTATCTTTACCATTAATTTTGTTTTTTGGTTGATCTTGTGTTGATTTATCTTCTTTATCAAAATCATCTACTTTTTGATCAGCTGTATAATAAATATCTATTTGTTTTGCACCCTCAAGATACATATGTGGTGTTGGTGTTTGTGTAGCTTGCCCTGTATCTTTATCAAATTCATATTTTCCTGTTGTTTGATAATTAACAAGATTTAAAAACAATGAGTTGAAATAAGTTGTAGATGGTGAATCAACAAATGTCGTACCAAAAGGAACTTTTGAATTTGAAAATGGATTAACTGTTGTAGCTCATTTTATTGTATCTTTGCTAGTGTTCAACAATGAACATGAAGCCAATGTAAAAACTAATGGCGCAGATGCTGCTGTTAAAGTTAAAATTTTTACCAATTTTAATTTTTTGTTTTTAAGTTGTTTCATGATATTAACTTCCTATTTTTGTGAAAAGAAAAAAACCTGTTATATAAGGTAACAGGCTTTCTATAAAATGCAAACTTGCTATAAATGTTTTAACAAAATGTTTTTTATTACATGTTACCTAATCAAAATACCCATTTGCCTTAAGTAACAAATCATCAAAGTCATCAATCATTTAATTACACAAAGACAAAATCTTATTCATATTTGGAAATGCATTGCATTTACTCATATGAACCATCTTAACTGTTATACAAGATGTGTGTAATCATTTATTAGTCATGTTTACATTTTTCCCTTTCTATGTGGTTATTATACAAATAATTAAAGCAAAATACTATATCTAGTGTTTTTTAAAATACAATTTAACATAAGAAATAAATTTTAAATTCAACAAATTAACTAATATATCAATTATTTTTTTATCACTTCATTTAGATCTTTTTCTTTATAACTAATTGCAGATTCATTTTTTGAATTGTATGCTGGGTTAAGAAGTTTTAATACTAAACTAATTCAAACAAATAAAGATAGACAAATTATTGTTACACCATATCCCATGAAAGTATAATACAAACTTCCAGGACTTAAATCTTTTCCAATAGTGATATTATCAACTTTATATCAACCAAATGTTAAACCATTTTTATTAATCAAACTATTTGATGCATCATATTTTATATCTAATAATGTGAAATATATATTTCTTGGAACAATATTAGCTTCATACCAAACTCTTCCATTTATAATTGGTGTCAATAAAATACCAAATAAGAAAGTAACAGTAGCAAACAACATTATTAATATTATTGAGTTTAATAACAAATATTTTGATTTACCAAAACTATATTTTGATGATAGATAAAACGAAATTCCAATTATCCCAAGGATCATTCCAACACTATATGTAATAATAGATGCTATCCCAAAACTGTTAAATTCATATTTATTATTTCCAAGTATTTTAGCAAAAACAACATTTGCTCCTGCTACTATATCAATTGGACTATTAGTGTCTGAAGTTGTTGTTGGTTTATTGAAATATAAAACAGAAACAGTTGAAAACACTATGTTAAAAAATAAAAAACAAATAACAATATACATTATCACTCTAACAAAAGTGATTCTTTTAGACTTTGTGTTTAATTTATATATAACCATAATTACTCTTTTTTAAATTCTACATTTAAAAAAAATAAAAGCAATCCGATATAATAGATTACTTTTAATTTCTTTAATAATAAAATTAGGTTACTTTTTAATAAACCTCTTTTTCTACCAATAATTCTTTTTGTTGATTAGGTTTATTATGAAATTCTTTTTTTGTTCCAATTCTTTTTTTCTTGTTGATGTTATTTTTACTTTTAGAATTTCTGTGTCTTAAATCCATAAATAAGATCTCCTTCTCTTATTAATTTAATTATAAAACTTTATTTTAATTGTATATACAACTTTAATTAATTTATGTTAATAAGAAAAAAGATTGTGTCATATGCATATATTTTATTTATAAAAATTATAAATAAGATATAATCTTACTTAATTTATTAAACAAGGAGGAGTATGTTAATTTTTGGTCAAAAAATGGATAATATCAATTTAGCTATATTTATAAATCTTTTGATTTACTCTGGATTATTATTGGCATTACCCATTATATTTACTTTAATAATTTCTAAATTCAAACCTAAATTATCTAAAGTTGGAACCTTTTATTTATATGCTTTCTCTTCAGCAATTTTATTAATGGTTGGTACTGTTGGTTTAATTGGTGAAGGAATAGAGGGTTTTAGAGAGTTTATTGAAACAAATCAAACAATAACCTCATTAAATTCAGCATACAAAATATTAATTGCAATTTTTTCTGTGGCAGGAGCAAGTTTTTTAGGTTTACTATTTGTAATAGGTCTTAGATATTTATTTGTTAAAAGATTTGGTGAATTACACATAAACCATTCATTTCATCAACACAATGATCATATATTTAACGAAAATGAAATTGATGTAATTCATCAACAAAGCAACACTAAAAAACAAGCTTTATTAGTAATAATATTGTTATTAACACACAGAACAATAGATGGATTTATATTGGGTTCAAGTGTTGCCCACATAACAAATGAGTCAACAAAATTAAATATTGGATTGCTTGTTATTTTTAACATACATATTATTTTAGAAGTAATAATTGTTTACTATAGACAAATTCAATATGGTGAGAAAAAGAAAAAAGCAGTTTTATACACAATCTTAACTCTTGTTATGATTGTGCCAATTATGTTTGTTGGTGCTTTTATAAATAAATATTTACAAGCAATAGGGTGATTTTTGCCATTAGTTTCAATTAGCGGAGGTTCTATTTTATCTTTTGTTTCAGTAATTGAATTAGCACCTGAATTTATTCATTTTAAAAAAACAGAAACAAAAACTTGATATAAAATATTAGCTTTTTTTGCTTTAGGAATAGTGTTATCTGTAACATTAATAATTTTGGATGCACATTAATTACATTAAATAAAACCTATATACAGAAAATTATGATATGTTTATAATATTAAATTTTTTGAATAATAGGAGTAAACATGAAAACAATTTTAGTTGTAGCAAGTAATTCGCCAACTTCGATAAATTTAGATGTTGCAAAGAAAATAAAAGAAAAATTTCCACAAGTTTCAATTTATGAAACAAAAGATTTGGATGTAATAATGTTTAGACAAGAATACATTGAAAAATCTTTCCCAGATGCTATTAATTCTTTTATGAAAACTTTATTAGAAAATGATAATATAGTTTTTATTACGCCAGAATACAATGGTTATTTACCTCCAGATTTTAAAAACATTATGGACTGGGCATCTGTTAGTCCACTTGGTATGAAATGACTTCCAAATAAAAATGCTTTAATTGTTTCAGCATCACCTGGATCAACTGGTGGTTCAACAGTGAGAGAGTTCTTTGGAAGAACATTACCATATACTGGTGTTAACCTTATAAAAACTATTGGCATTCCACTTTACACAAAAGATAAAAACATAGATGACATAATCAATGAAATAGGTTCAGCATTAAATTTATAATTTAAAAATTATATAAATAAATTACATTGATTTTTGATAATCAATACATGAACCAATTTAAATTTAATATTTAAAAATCTCTTAACTTTAAAAATATAGGTTAAGAGATTTGCTCGATTGACATGTGAAGTGCAACACTCAAAAAAGAGTGTGCACTTCATTTGTTTTGTTTGTAAGTGTTCACTAATAAAAAGATAATGAATATTAGGAGTGCTTATGAAAACTTATAAACATTTAACAAAAGAAGAAAGATGCTTAATTTATTTTCTTTGAAATAAAGAAAAATATTCTATGAATAAGATTGCAAAAATCTTAAATAAAAACAAATCAACAATATCAAGAGAATTAAAAAGAAACACATCTTCAACAGGGATTTATTATTCATCAACTGCTCACAAAAAATACATTAGAAGAAAATCAAATTGTCATATGTTTTTTATGTTGAAGTACAAAAACTTCACAGATCTTTTTATTCAAAAATTTAATCCTAAATCTCATGGTGTAGAAGCTACAATTTTTTGAATAAAAGAAAACTATCCGTTAGTTAAAGTTCCAAGTGCTAGGCAAGTATTTAGATGAATCAATAGCAAGATTTGAAAGATACAAAGAAGAGATTGTTTAAGAAGAAAATATGTTAAAGGAAAAAGAAGAAAAATAGGTATATTTTCTAAAATTGATGGAAAATACTGCATTCCTTATAGTCTAAGACCAGAAAAGATAAACAATAGAAAAGAATTTGGACATTGAGAAGCTGATCTAATAGTTAGTAAAAGGCAAAGTGGTTATTACCACTTATTGACATTAGTGGAAAGAAAAACAAGGTTGGCAATTATTAGAAAAATAAAAGGGAAGAACGCTAGATCAATGATGGCTAAAATGTATACCATTATTCGAGATGAAAAACTCCCAATAAAAAGCATCACTGTTGATAATGGGTTAGAGTTTCAAATGATGGGAATAACTGCAAAACAATTCAACTTTAAAGTTTATTATTGCCAACCTTATTCTTCATTCCAAAGAGGGTCCAACGAGAACATAAATGGGATAGTTAGAAGATGATATAAAAAAGGAACTGACTTCAGTTTAGTAAGTGAAGATAAAATAAAAACTCTTGAATGAAAAGTAAACAACATCCCAAGAAAAATGTTTGGTTATAAAACAGCTTACCAAATGTATCAAGAAAATATTTAAAACAAAAAAACTCTCAACTTATATTTCAAAGTCGAGAGTTTAATGTAACATTGAAGTGTTGCACTTCACATGTCAGTTAGGGAAATCTCTTAACTTTAAAAATATAGGTTAAGAGATTTTTACTTTAAAATTATTTTTTTAATAAACACCATTATTTGAAGACGATAATAAAACTTTATTATATTAATTGATTAAAACTAAATTATAGATATATTAAAACACAAATCAAACATTTCTGTTATCAGTTAATTTATAAAGATTTTTTTATTATTTAAGCTTTCAAAATTAATGTAATTTTTAATTTCAAAAATTCAATTACAAAAATTATTTTACTATTGTAATCTTTGAATTTTTTTTATTTTGTTTTAGTTTTTTAAATTCTTGCATTTACTTATTTCTAACAACATAATTAAAAAAAAGAAATATGAATAAAAATTAATTTTTAGAATATTTGCACCAATTTATTTTAAATATGAATTTGATTCATTTTTCAAAAAGGAGATATATATGGATAAGAAAAAGAAAAACAAGTTAAAGAAGATTTTAATTAGCATTGGTGCTATCGGTTTAATTGCTACAATTCCAACTGCAATTGTTTTATCAACTAAAAAACCTATTAGTGTAACTAAAGACAACCCAAATAAAGACATCCCAACAAATGAAAATGAAAAAACAGATGAAGACAAAAACAATAGTAGTTCACCAAATGATAGTGTTGGTGATAACAACACTTCAAATGATAACAATAACAGTAGTAGTAACAATGATGAAAATCAAAGTAATGAATCTAATAAAGATGATGCAAAATTAAACATTAATATTAATAAAAATCTAAATATTCTTGAATTTACTGAATCAATCTTAAAAAATAAAGATAATCAGAAAAATACCTTAGAAACAATAATTAACAAACATAAACAATTACTTAGTACACAAGAAGAAATCAAAACAACATCTATTAAACTAGTAAGTGATGTTGATCTAATAAAAGACAAAAAACTAAAAGAGTTAGATTTAAAAACCAACAAAGTAACATATTATAATAATGAAATTATTTTTAATATATCTAATCTTGATGAATTGTTTGTAAAATTAACTGATAAAAGTTTACTAAACACATTATTTAACAACAAAGAAAAAAGTATTCAATACGAAATAAAAGATAACAATAATTATTTTGTAGATAATGATTATATTTATATTTTATTTAATAAAAAACTTACAAACAAAACTGAAAGTACTTACTTAGCTATTCCTTTAGCTAATATTGAACTAAACCTAAAAGACTTTGAAATTAATTTAACAAAAGATGATAAAACTCAGTCTTCAAAATTAGATTTAACTTTGCGTTCACTATTAAAGTTTAATGATATCAATAGCAATAAACTTTTCTTGGTAGATTATGACTTTAAAGACAAAAACTTTAAAATGGAAGTATTGAGACAAATGGGTTATGTCCAAGATGTTAATAACAAAAAGACTATTAATTATTCAAAAATTATTGATGACTTAAAATTGCATAACACAGAAATCAAAAATATAGATATCAAAACATCATCAGGTAAAATGCCTGGTACAAAAGATTTTGATAGTAAATATGATCTAGTGTTTACAGTTCAACCAAAAGAAAATTTCTTTTGAGAAAACAATTCAAAAGAAGCTAAACAAATAAAAATGAAAAATATAAATATACTTCTAAAAGCTGCAACTTGAGAAAATGTAAGTAAATACTATTATAGCAATATAAAAATGTGAATGACTTACGTTACTACAGAAGAGGATTTTCAAAGTTATTTTAGAAGTATATATACAATATCAATATTAAGAGGAAAAGTTTATAATCTTATGAAAGATGACCTTAAAAAATGAAATATGGATATTGAATTTGTTAAAGTAATTAGTGATCCATGGAGAATGAGTAAAGCAGAAGTTAGATTAAAACTTGTTCCATTACCAGGTTATACTTATGAATTTGGTAAATATGAAAATGAAGCATATTTTAATTTACAATTTAATTTATTATATGAATAGAAAGAAAAAAGATACTGGTTTTTCCCAATATCTTTTTTTAATTTTTTTTACATACAAATCAAATTAAAGCAAAAATAAATTAAACTATAATGAATTTTCTGTTTCACTTGAAGAAGATGCTAATTTTGTTTCAACAAAATTTTTTAAAGAAACAACATTACCATTTGCAATTAAAATGTTACTTTTACTAATAATATCAACATTTGTTAAAGTTATTTTCACATTTGCAGTTTGCATTGTTTTTCCATCTTTAAAATCATTAAGAACAATTTCAACAGAAACATTTGAATCACCAACTATACTTTTTAAAGTTGTTTCAATTGATGTTTTAGCAGTTTGTGCTGTCATTGTATTTTTAGAACTACTAATTTTAGATAATTCATCAATTATTTTTGGAGCTAATGTTTCCGATTGAGAACTCAAGTCAAAAATAACCTTATCGGTTTTTTCAGATGAACTGCTTCCATTGGTTATTTTAATTATTCCAGTTGTAATTAATTTTTGACCAGTAGAACCATCAATTGCTCAACTATGATTAATAGTAGGAGAAGCCATTAAACCTACACGATATGATTTATTAGAATCAGAATTACCATTAACTTTAAATAATTTTGGATTAGAAAACTTTACATTAAATACATTTAAATCTCTAGCAATTTTTTCTTGATCAAGAATAATTTCATTTTCTTTTGATGTGTTACCACTTTCTTTTTTAATTCATCCTAAAGCATTAAGAACACTAGTAATATTAATTTCATTAGTAGTTTCTGTCGATATTGTTTGTTGATTAATTGTTAAATTTTCTTTAGTAAAATTTTCAGACATTGCTTGTCCTTGAACACCAATATCAAAATTTAAATATGTAACACCTCTAGATAAATCTAATAATTTATTATTATCTTTAGTTGCAGAAATTTTTAATGTGTCTGATTTTACATAATAAAAAACACTACTTGCAGGTATGCAAAAATCATATTGTGTTTCTGATGTAGTATTAGTTGTTTCTTTATTACTAGTTGTTGATTCGGTTTTTGTTACATTAACATGCAATAAATCATCTTTAGAAGTATATCCAATTTTTGAATTATCATTTAATTTATAAATAGCAGTTTTATTGTCAGTTGTTTTACCTTCTAATTTTTCAAATAAAGATTGAACTTGTTTGCTAAGTTTATCATGAAGTTCTTTTGGTGAACTAACATTAAAATAACTTCCATCATTTGGATAATAAACTTTTTTTATTTGGCTTTCTTCTGCTATTTTTTCTTTTGAAGGAACAGATTGTGTCTTACTTCATTGTTCATAATTATTAGTACCATTATTAAAATTATCATTTGTATTTTTAGCTGATGTTTCTATTTTCAAATTATCAAGTTGATCTTTAGTTAATACATCATAATTATCAATAAATTTTTCTGGATGCTTTTTAAATTCATCTTCAAACAATTCTTTAGGAGTTTTTAAAGTTTGACTTGCTGTTTGATCAGCATTTACAACTTGATTTTGGTTTTTAAGCAAATCTGAAAATCTAATATTTAAATTAATAGATTGTTTGATTGATGGTTGTCTTACTTCTTTGTTACTACAAGAAGTAAGTGTTGGAATTAAAATAATTCCTCCACATAAACACAGTGTTAAAGAGAAAGATTTAAGAAATTTTCTTTGTTTCATAATGAGTTCCATAATTAAATAACAATTATATATTTTATTATTATTTTTTTAATTTGATAAAAAAAGTACTGATTATCTCAGTACTTTAAAAAATTTAAATCAAATGACCCATCTTATTTTTCTTAGTTTCTAAATAATGTTTATTACATTCATTCAAACCAGTAAGTATTTTCTTTCTAACTACTTTCACATACTTTTCAGCGAAATTAATTTTTTCTGGATTGTTTGTCAGTAATTCAACTTCTTTTAAATTAAAGTAATCAAAAATGTGTTTAACAACATCATAATTTCTTGCGTCTGCTTTTAAACCCAGTTCAACATTGGCTTCTACAGTATCTCTTCCTTTGTCTTGTAAATTATAAGCATTAACTTTATTAAATAATCCAATATCTCTTCCTTCTTGTCTTAAATAAATAAGAATACCACCATCTGGGTGATCATTTATTTCTTTTAAAGATTTGTGAAGTTCTGGTCCACAATCACATTTTAAACTTCCAAAAGCATCACCTGTTAAACATTCAGAATGGATTCTTAATAATGGTACTTTACCAAGTTTTTCAGTATAAGCTACAAGATGTTCTTTAAAATAATTCATCTTTATTTTTTCTTTAAAACAAACAATTTTAAAATTACCATATTGGGTCGGCAAATTAGCGACGTTGGAAATTTTTACTTTTTTCTTCATTCAATAGGCCTCCTCTTTTACAAGATAACATTTATTATATTATGAATTATTAATTAAATAAAAAAATTGCTATTAAAAATTAATAGCAATCATCATGATACCAATTAATATGGCAGATAGTTGAAGGGAATATGATAAAACATTCATTCAAAACAACAAGTTCTTGTTTACTTTTCAATAATATAATAAAACAACTATAAAGGTATAAAAAATAGATAAGCCAATACCAGCATATATGAATATTGCTCCAATAAATTTATTTCCCGTTAAAGATGTAACACTAGATGTTAACCCATTCAAGAAATCAATTTGAACTAATTGGAAGTATGCTAACGTAACTAATAATCAAATAATAAGCAATACTGCTAGCATACCATCAATAATGTAAACCTTAGTTGCTTTCTTCATATTTTTCCTTTAAAACATCTATTTAATTATATAAGAAATTGCACCTTTTGTAAATTATAAAATATTATTATACTATAATATATTAAATTTTATTAAAATATTTTAATATTTTATTTTCTTTAATATTTTCAATTTGAAAAGGATTATAAAAAAATATTGATATATTTAGACCTTTGAAAAAGTCTTATCTTTTTATAGCACATATAATATTGTTATATTAATAAATTTACAGTTTTTTATAATCTTTAACATTAATAATATTGGTTTTTGTGTTTTTGTTTATAAATAAAACATAAAAAAACACCCTATAAAAGGGTGTTATGTTTCCCTAACTGACATGTGAAGTGCAACACTTCAATGTTACATTAAACTCTCGACTTTGAAATATAAGTTGAGAGTTTTTTTGTTTTAAATATTTTCTTGATACATTTGGTAAGCTGTTTTATAACCAAACATTTTTCTTGGGATGTTGTTTACTTTTCATTCAAGAGTTTTTATTTTATCTTCACTTACTAAACTGAAGTCAGTTCCTTTTTTATATCATCTTCTAACTATCCCATTTATGTTCTCGTTGGACCCTCTTTGGAATGAAGAATAAGGTTGGCAATAATAAACTTTAAAGTTGAATTGTTTTGCAGTTATTCCCATCATTTGAAACTCTAACCCATTATCAACAGTAATGCTTTTTATTGGGAGTTTTTCATCTCGAATAATGGTATACATTTTAGCCATCATTGATCTAGCGTTCTTCCCTTTTATTTTTCTAATAATTGCCAACCTTGTTTTTCTTTCCACTAATGTCAATAAGTGGTAATAACCACTTTGCCTTTTACTAACTATTAGATCAGCTTCTCAATGTCCAAATTCTTTTCTATTGTTTATCTTTTCTGGTCTTAGACTATAAGGAATGCAGTATTTTCCATCAATTTTAGAAAATATACCTATTTTTCTTCTTTTTCCTTTAACATATTTTCTTCTTAAACAATCTCTTCTTTGTATCTTTCAAATCTTGCTATTGATTCATCTAAATACTTGCCTAGCACTTGGAACTTTAACTAACGGATAGTTTTCTTTTATTCAAAAAATTGTAGCTTCTACACCATGAGATTTAGGATTAAATTTTTGAATAAAAAGATCTGTGAAGTTTTTGTACTTCAACATAAAAAACATATGACAATTTGATTTTCTTCTAATGTATTTTTTGTGAGCAGTTGATGAATAATAAATCCCTGTTGAAGATGTGTTTCTTTTTAATTCTCTTGATATTGTTGATTTGTTTTTATTTAAGATTTTTGCAATCTTATTCATAGAATATTTTTCTTTATTTCAAAGAAAATAAATTAAGCATCTTTCTTCTTTTGTTAAATGTTTATAAGTTTTCATAAGCACTCCTAATATTCATTATCTTTTTATTAGTGAACACTTACAAACAAAACAAATGAAGTGCACACTCTTTTTTGAGTGTTGCACTTCACATGTCAATCGAGCAAAAAACACCCTATAAAAGGGTGTTATGTTTTTAATTTAATAGAAACAATTTTAATTATGCGTTTGGATCATTTTTAATTGTTCCATATCAGCTTGTGTTATCAAAATCTATGAATGTAACACCATCACCTGAATTGATTGAATTATATTTAACTGAACTTCCTAGTGTAATTGTTCCTTTAAATGTAAATTTAGATTTTTTACCTGTTGGAACATATAATTCACCATATTTACCATCTTGAATTGAATCATATTTATTATTCATAAAGTTTAATGATCATCCACTTGGAACATCCAATTGAACATTTTCTTCATCTAAAGTAATTTTGTGTCCTTGAAGGTAAATGTAAATGTTAATAGGATTTGTTATATCTTCATTTGGTATTGTTGAATATAAATTACTTCATAATGTTGATCAATTTGAATCTTGTTTAACATTATATACATAACCATTTAAATCATCATAATATGCACCATGTTCTCAATTAACATCTGTACCTATTGAACTTTTAATAAATGTAGGAATTACTTTTATTGCTGTTCCTTCAGCATATAATCAACTTTCTCCACTTAAATCTAAAGTATCATTATATTTTGGCATTTTAACTTTAAATGTATTTGTTTGTCCATCTACATTTTTTGATGGTACAAAGTGGTTTTCATTAGAACCATATACTTTTAAATCTCTAACTGTGTAGTTTTCATAACCATCATTCATAATAGCTTTAATTGTTAATTCATCACCAGGTTGGAATTCTAATTCTTGACTTTGTTCACCATCTTTTGTAACAAAGTAGATTACACCTTCTTTTTTGTTATTTTGATCAATTATAGCTACATATTTAACTTCATCTGGATTTGTTGCAGTTGTTCTTGCTTGAATTGATAAAGAATAACCATCTTTTGAAACAATTGTTTGTGTAATTGTATGACTACCATTATTGTTAGAAGTTCCAACTGATGTTGTTGTATTTGAATTTAATCCAACTGAAACACCAACAATTGCACCAATACTAGCAGTAGCTAGTAATCCTCCTAAAAATATTTTTTTAATTCTTGAACTCATATTTTATATCTCCTTTTGCTCTTTGTGATAAATATACATAAGAATAAAATAATTTCAACCGAAAAGCTTGATAAATTTTATAAAATTTTAAATTGTAAAAATTTTTTTATTAAGTTAATTCTTTAATGAATATATTATCTTGTCATAAGGGTTAGAATATCACTTCAATTTATCATTTGGGTATTTTTCAACAGTTTTAACTGTAGCAAGAGATGTTGCATATTCTAATGAGTCCTTAAATAGAAAATTATAATTACTAAGATTTAATTCTTTTTCATTAAAAGCAGTTTTTTGTTTATTTGTTTTTATGTTAGTATCACCCATAAAAATAATATTTTTATTATTAAATTTTTCTTCAAACTCACTTAAAACATTTTTGATGTTATATGCTCATAATATTCTTGACTCCCAATACCATCAACCATAATTTCAGTTTTTTTATTTTGTGATGAACTAGATGCACCAGGAGAATCAAAATGAGAGAATAAAAATGTTATTGGATATTCAATTGTAGAATTAACCAAATTAAACATTGTTCCAAACGGACTTCTAACATAATCATATTTTCTTGATGTATCTTTACTAAAATCTGTTAAAGGATTGCTATAAAAGTAACCACTCCCAACAATGGCATCATTTTTAATTGCTAAATTAGTATATTCAATTGGTTTAAATTTGTTTTTGTTATATAGTATTGCAACTTGTTCACTTTGACCTGCTGCTGCAAATTGTGATGTTGTATTGTTAGAAACAATAATATCATATTCTCTGTTATTTCTTTCATCTTTTGGTATCAAGCCATTAATATAATTTATAAAATAAGTTGCATTTTCTTTATTAGTTTCTGTAACAGTGTTAGCATTTATTTCAGTTAAACCAATTAAATCAAATTTATAAAATAATATTGTTTTTGATATATTATCAACTTTTTCTTGTCTATCTTTACTAAAAGTAAAATTTAAAGTGTTTCAATGACCAACATTATAAACTTGATTATCTATATTTAATTTCATTCCAATTGGGGAATGGTCGCTAACCTTTGATCTTATATAACTATAATTTGAAACACTATCACTACTTTTGTTTGTAATTACATTATCATCAATGAGATTTCAAATATCACCAATAAAAGATTTATCGTCATTAATCTTATAAGAATTAGCATTTGGGTTTGGTGTTGCAAGTTCATTGCTATCTTTATTTTTCAAATAAAAATAAACAAATAAACCACCAACAAGCAATAAAATCGAAATTGATATTATACCAATTGAAATAACTTTTGATTTTCTCATTTTCATATAGTAATAATTATAAAATAAAAAATATCTATAAAAATATAGATATTTCAAATTTAATTTAAATTAATAGGCTTCATTGTTTTTGTCTTTTTTTGAAAATAACTTTGAAAAAAATCCCTTTTTCTTTTTTTGTTGTGGAGGAGTTTTTCTAGGTAAATCATCAATTTTAGTAGTGCTTGATACTCTATTTACTTGTGTTGTTAATGAAGTTGTACCATATTTGAAATTGTCAATGTCTTCTTCATCTTCATCTTCTGAAAATAAATTATTATTTGAAGCAAATTTATCAAAATAATCAATAGAAGGTCTTTCGTTGTTTTGTTTTCCATACAAACTACTGAAATCATCTTTTGTTTCTTCATTTTCTTCACTTTCAAATTCATCTGATAATGTTGAAGTGCTTAATGAAGAAGGAATTCTTTCTAATGAATTATCATAATCTTCATCAATTGATCCTAAATCAAATGTACCTGTTAATAATACATTAATTTCAGCGTTTTCAAAAACATCATTGTAAGAAACACCATGAACAATATTAATATTGTTAGCACCAACAATTTCTTTTAAAGCAGTTCTTGTATTTTCTAAAATAACACTTGGTACATTTTCATTTAGTTTAAAATTTAGTAATGCTTTTGGAGATTCTTTAATATTGATATCAGTAAATCCAGTTTTTATTGCATACTCTAGACCCTCTTTTATTGCATCTTTAGTATAATCTGTAAGATCTACTCTCATAAATAAGAATCCATTTTTATCTTGGAAAAAGTTTTTAACATCAGCAAAATCAACATTAATATCACTTGGTTTTACTATAATATTGATAATCTCTTCAAATATAGTTTTGATATATTTATTAGCACCTTGGAAAGCTTTTTTAATACTTGTTCTTTCTTTATCAACACCTATAATCTTATCATTATTAACTGTAGTTAAACCGTTACATAAACTAGAAAGTTTTTGCAAACCTGTCAAAGCATTAGAATAAGTTTTATTTCCTTCAGCACCAATTGAAGGTAAATTAAATAAACCAATTGTTAAGATACCTAATTCTTGGGCAATTTTAGCAATGACTGGAGTAGCACCAGTACCAGTACCTTTACCCAATCCTGCAGTAAGAATTAAAATATCTGTACCTTTTAGCATATCTTTAATTATTTCAGAATCTGCTGTAGCTGCCATTTCCCCAACTTGAGGATCACCACCTGAACCATTACCATCAAGTTCTTTTGCACCAAGAATGAAAATATCAGTTAAATCACCCATAGCACTTAAAGCTACATAGTCAGTGTTTAAAGCTATGATTTGCACAAAGTCTGGTCATTCTTGTGAAGTTTTCATGTATTTTACAATGTTATTACCAGCTCCACCAATACCAATAACTTTAATGTTAAAAGTTTTAGAGAATTGCTTTTTGTCTTTAGACATAGTTTGAACATAAGTTCTTCTATTAATTTCTTCTAAAACACTATTAACACTCTTTTTAACTTTTATACTACTATCACCTTGAACTAAACTAGTACTTGTTGAGCCAAAATGTTCATCAGCTCTTTTTTGAATATCTTCATAGTTTAAAGTTTCAATTGCTGTAGATTCTTGTTTTTTTATAATTGGTTGTTCATTGGTTTTTTGTTCAACTATTCTATTTGGTTGTTGAACTGCTGGTTTAACAACAATTGTAGGTTTCTTTAAGTTTTTTGGTTCATCGTCAATTGAGTTTAAGATTTTATCAATGTTACTTCTATTGTTATTCATTTATAACTCCTTAAAAAGCAGCTAATATTTTCATTCAAATCCGAATTAAAAAATATTATCCATAAAATAACTTAATAATTATAACCAAATTATTTGTATTATAATTAAAAATTTAATTTAAATTTTAGGACTAATACTTTTGTTAAATTTGAATTTTTATAAATGAAAAATATTGATATTATTATTAAATCTTTTAAATGAAATTTATTGTTTTAATCTTATGAAATATGCCAATAATTAAACATTAAATAATTAAATTAAAATTACTGATTTTAAATAAATAATTGTTAATTAATAAAAACCCAATCCAAACTTAACTAAATAAATTAAATTATTTTAATTCATTTGCTTATTGGATTGAGTTTAAAAAATAAAATTTTTAAAAAGTTATTATAGTGATTTTTTTGCATTTTAAATTAATTAAGATAATATTTGTTTTACCAATGAAAATATTATTGCTTTTTATCTATTACATGAAGAATAGATGCAATTAAAGAAATAAATTTAGGTTCTTGAACTCCTATCATTTTTGATTCCAAACGAATTATATCCATATATTGACTTAATTTAGTTTTAATTTTGTTTATTCATGAATCAAATATATCTGTTGAAGAATAAATATACATTTCATCGGCAACAAAACCATATGATGTAAGAAAATCTATTGACTTGTTTAAATGCTTAACAAGATCATCAAGCCATGTTTTAATAAATTTATTAATGTCATAAATTAAAGTTTGAGTATAATCAGAAAATCTTTGTTTAAAGTGGTTTATCAAAGGTAAATTGACATCTACTTTTGAAACATCTCTATAAATTTTTAATAAATTAATTGCAACATCTTCTGGTATGTTTGCTGCATCACATATTTTAGAAGTTAAGTCTTTGATTCCAAAAGGAATTTTAATTTGTTGAAATAAAATAGAATTTCTAAAAAACTCAATTGATGATTCTATGTGTCCAATATTTAATAACAATTTATTTTTTCTTGATTCATGTAAAAACATTTCATGAATTACAAAACTATCACAAGTAACACCATATGTGTTTTTTAAATTTAGTTTATAAAAAACTTCATAATAACTTTTAAGTAAGTTAACATCTACAAAATATGATTTCATACTTGCAACAAGTCTTTTGATTTT